>DASYIN010000001.1:0-30021 GCA_035997505.1 Steroidobacteraceae bacterium
CCGCGCGCTGCACAACGGCTCCATTTTGAGCGGTGACTTCGACACGTGGGATCTGCAGCGCGTTGAAGTGCTGCGCGGTCCTCAGGGTACTTTGTACGGGGCCAACAGCGAAGGCGGACTTCTGAAATTCGTCACGGCGCCGCCGGTGCTCGGCACCTTCTCGGGCGCCGCAGAGGTGTCCGGCGAAAGCGTGGCTCACGGCGGCTTGGGCGCCGATGCGCGCGCCATGTTGAACTTGCCGCTCGGCGATAAGATGGCGCTGCGCGTCAGCGGGTTTGATCAGGATGTGGCCGGCTACATCAACGATCCCGTACGCCACAAACTCGATCAGAATGACGGCCACAAGTACGGCGGACGACTTTCGATCTTGGCACAGCCTGTCGACAGCCTCACCATTCGCCTGACCGCGTCCTCGCAAGAGTCGAGGTATAACGGCGTGCCCGATATGGACGTCAACCCGGTGACCTTGAAACCGGTATTCGGCGATCTTAACCAAGAGCGCTTCGTCGCTGAACCCAGCTCGTTCCAATACAAGAACTACAACGCGACGATCAACTGGGATGCGGGGCCGTTCAGCATCTTGTCGACAACGACCTACGGCGTTCTGAACTCGGATTTGTTCAGCGACGACACCAACGTACAAGTTCAGCCGGGCGTCACCTTCCAAGACGCGCTGGGTGGATTGGGCGCCTCGCTCGACAACCTCGTGGATCTGAATAAATTCACGCAGGAAGTTCGAGTGTCGTCCGCGGCGAACAATTTCTTCGAGTGGCAGGTTGGCGGCTATTTCACGCGCGAAACGGGCCATTTGTTTCAGCACTTGGTCGCGATCGATGTGCCGGCCGGTACGCCCACCGTGGGCCTTCCGGTGCTGGAATTTGCGGTCCTGGACTCCGTCTACAAGGAGACTTCCGGGTTCGGCAATGTGACAGTCCACATCATCCCGCAGTTCGACATCCAGGCCGGCGGCCGCTATTCCAAGAACGAACAGGTCGCCACCGAAAGTCTTTCCGGACTGCTCGCGACCCCGCCCATATCCTTCAGCACGCCCTCGGCAGGACATGTGTGGACGTATTCCGTCGCTCCGCGCTGGCATATCGATCCCAACAATATGCTCTATTTCCGCTGGGCCACTGGCTTCCGGCCGGGTGGCCCGAATGCATTGCCGCCGGGCGCTCCGCCTGAGGTGCCGCGGCAGTTCGGCGCCGACAGGACCAGTAACTTCGAGCTCGGACTCAAGTCAACCTTGCTAGATGGGCTGCTGTCCCTCGACATCGCGCTCTTCCATGTCGATTGGACCAACATTCAATTGCTCGAGATCGTCAACGCCAATGGGGTCAACGGCAACGGTGGCAAGGCAAGAAGCCAGGGCGTCGAATGGAGCTTAGGCTATGTACCGGTCCACGGCCTGACGCTGCAATGGACCGCCGCTTACACCGACGCGAAACTCACCACCGACGCTCCCGGCGTCAACGGCATTTCCGGCGACCCGCTGCCATATGCGCCAAAATACAGCACCTCGCTCGACGGCGAATACGATTTGCCGGCGTTCGCGGACTACAAGTATTTTCTCGGCGCCACCTGGAGCTACGTCGGCACCCGCAAAACCGATTTCGGCAGCGACCCAACTGCAAAAACGCAGACGAGCTTGCCGAGCTACAATACTTTCGGTATGCGCGTAGGTCTCGAAAACGATCACTATAGCGTGACGTTCTACGCCAAGAATCTGGGCGATAGTCGTGGCATCACCAGCTACGGCGCCAGCGGGGCTCCGGGTTTAAATGGATCGATAGGCGTCATTCAACCTCGCACGCTTGGTGTGACACTGTCGGCGAAGTTCTAAAGTCTGGGACAATGAATACCAAACGCGAATTGAAGTCGGAGGCCCGAATGTCTGAGGTGCTGGATTTACCTCACCCGTATCTGCTCTTTCTGGGCGACACCACGGAAAAGGGTTACGCCAAGACGGCGTTCGGGCTGCGCGACTGGGCGAGTGACCGTTGCGTTGGCGAATGGTCGTGCGCCGGTGCAACCGTCACCACCGATCTGCCGCGTTTGACGCCGAAGGAGGCGCGTGCGCGCGGCGCCCGCGCCTTGGTGATCGGTGTGGCCAATACCGGCGGCATCATCGCCGAGAGTTGGATCCCGTCGCTGGTCGAGGCGCTCGAGTCGGGACTCGACATCATCAGCGGCATGCACGCGAAACTCGGCAACGTGCCGCAGCTGAAGGCCGCCGCAGAGCGCCACGGCCGCCGCCTCATCGATGTACGCACGCCGCCGAAGAATATTCCGATTGCAACCGGCGCCAAGCGGACCGGCAAGCGTCTGCTCACCGTCGGCACGGATTGCGCCGTCGGCAAGAAATACACCGCGCTTGCCCTGGCACGCGCCCTCGTGCAACGCGGAGTCGATGCGGACTTTCGCGCCACGGGACAGACCGGCATCTTGATCGCGGGCGGCGGCATGCCGATAGACGCGGTGATCTCCGATTTCGAGGCCGGCGCGGCAGAGATCTTGAGTCCGGATGCGCCGGCGCAGCATTGGGACGTCATAGAAGGGCAGGGCTCCTTGTTCCATCCATCCTATGCGGGCGTGTCGCTCGGCCTGCTGCACGGCAGCCAACCGGACGTGATCGTCGTATGCCACGACATCGATCGCCAGGAAATGCTGGGACACCCCGGATATGCGCTGCCGGACGTGTTCGACACCATCGATTTGAATTTGCGGCTCGGCCGCCGCACCAACGCAGCGATCCGCTGCGCCGGCGTCAGTTTGAATACCTCCGGGCTCAGCGCCAGCGACGCCGACAAATTGCTCGTTGCCGAGAGCGCGCGTCTGGGCGTGCCGGTTGCCGATCCCATGCGCGGCGGCGCGGCCTTCGAGAAGCTCGTGGATAAATGTCTCGCGTAATGATCGTTTGCGCGATGTAACAATTCGTTAGATAACAGCGACCCAGTCGCAAGAAGAGAAACCATGCGTACGTTCACCCTGCTCGCCACGGCGGTGTTGGCTCTGGCGACACTGACCGCCACGGCACAGAAGAAAAATCCTCCGGCGCCTGCCGCACCTCCCACTGCGGCACCCACTGCAACAGGCGCAGCAGCACCGGCAATGGCGCAGACGCCTGCTGCACCAGCAGCCGCAACGGCCGCCGCCGTGGCGCTGACCGCGGACGATGTGAACGCCTGGCTCGATGGCTACATGCCCTACGCGCTTCGCACCGGCGACCTCGCCGGCGCCGTGGTCGCCGTGGTCAAGGATGGCCAGATACTCACTGAACGCGGCTTCGGCTATTCCGATGTCGAGAAGCGCACGCCGGTGGATCCGAAACTGACCTTGTTCAGGCCGGGATCGGTCTCGAAGCTCCTGACTTGGACGGCGGTGATGCAGCAGGTAGAGCAGGGCAAGATCAATCTCGATGCCGATGTGAATCAATACATCGATTTTAAAATCCCGGCCCGCGATGGCAAGCCGGTCACCATGCGCGAACTCATGCAGCATGTCGCCGGTTTTGAGGAACAGGCCAAGGGCATCATGTCCGACAATCCGAAGGCGCCCGGCTATGAAGCGCTCCTCAAACAATGGGTTCCCGAGCGGGTGTTTGCAGCCGGCAGCACGCCGGCCTATTCAAACTACGGCGCATCCCTCGCCGGCTACATCGTGGCGCGCGTCTCCGGCGAGACTTTTGACGACTACATCGACAAGCATATTTTCGCGCCGCTAGACATGAAGCATTCGACTTTCCGTCAGCCGCTGCCGGAAGACTTGGTGCCGCTGATGTCCAAGGGTTATCCGCAAGCCTCCGAACCCGCGAAGCCGTTCGAGATCATCGGGCCGGCACCCGCCGGCTCGCTGGCATCTCCGGGCGAGGACATGGCGCACTTCATGATTGCGCATCTGCAAAACGGCGAGTATCACGGCAATCGCATTTTGAAGGCCGAGACCGCCGAGATGATGCACAACAGTCCCCTTACCATCCTGCCGCCGCTGAACCGGATGGAGTTGGGCTTTTTTGAAACCAACATCAATGGCCGCGAAGTGATCGCGCATTTGGGGGACACCCAGAATTTTCACACCTCGCTGCACCTGTTCTTGAAGGAAAACGTCGGTTTCTATGTGTCATTCAACAGCCTGGGTAAAGAAGGTGCCGCGGGCGGCCTGCGGGGCGCGTTGTTCGAGGACTTTGCGGACCGATATTTCCCCGCCGCGGAAGCGAGCGCCGCGAAGCTTGACGAAAAAACCGCCGCCAGCCATGCGGCGCTCCTCAAGGGCTATTGGGCGAATTCGCGGGGCTCGCAATCGAGCTTCTTGGCATCGGTCGGCCTGTTCGGTCAAACCAAGCTTGGCGTCAATGGCAAGGGCGAACTCGTCACGCCGTTCAAGGGCTTGAACGGCAAGCCTCTGCACTGGGTGGAAACGGCTCCCTTCGTGTGGCGCGATCCGGACGGCCACGAACGTCTGGCTGCCAAGGTGGTCGACGGGAAAGCTGTGCGATTCAGCATCGACGGCATCTCGCCGTTCATGGTGTTCGACCGCGTGCCCGGCTCCGAAAGCGGCGCGTGGTTGCTGCCGGCGTTTTATTGCGCCATGGGCGCTCTGTTGCTGACGGCCGTGTTCTGGCCGATCACTGCGATCGTACGCCGCCGCTTTGGCGCAACCTTGGCCTTAAGTCCGGAGGCGCTGCGCGCTTATCGTTTCAGCAAGATCGGCTCCATTTTGCTGGCCGCGGGTCTGGGATTGTGGGCGTTCACCGTGATCCGCATGTTCAGCGACTTCAACAATCTGACCGATGGCTTTAATGGCAACATCCGCTTTGCGCAGGTGTTCGGCATTCTGGCGTTCGTCGGCGGCTCTGCCCTGATTGCCTGGAATCTTTGGACCGTGTGGACCGGAGCGCGCCGCTGGCCGGCCAAGGTGTGGAGCATTGTGCTGGCGCTGTCGGCCATCGTCGTGCTCTGGGTCGCCTTTGCATTCAATCTGATTGGCTTTGGGGTGTACTACTGATGCCGGGTTTGAAGCTGCACGTGGAGGTCGAGAAGCTGCCGCTGTCGGCGCCGTTTCGAATTTCCGGATTTGTTTTCGAAGAGCAAGACGTCGTGGTCGCGACCCTCGAGGACGGCAGGCATCGCGGCCGCGGCGAAGCCTCGGGTGTGTACTACTTAGGAGACACAGCGCCGACCATGGTGGCCGAGATCGAGGCGGCGCGCGCTGCCATCGAACGGGGCGTCGATCGGGCGGCGCTGCAAGAGCTGCTGCCGCCCGGCGGCGCTCGCAACGCGGTCGATTGTGCTTTGTGGGAACTCGACGCCCAGCGCCGCGGTGAGCCCGTCTGGAAACTGGCCGGTCTGCCGGCACCGAAGCCGCTGATCACCACATTCACGCTGGGCGCTGACGATCCGGCGGTCATGGCGGCCGGCGCGCGCAAGTACGCCCAGGCGCGGTCCCTGAAGTTGAAATTGACCGGCGACTTGGGCGTGGACATCGAGCGCGTAAAAGCGGTGCGAGCCGCCCGCCCCGAGGTGTGGATGGGAGTGGACGCCAACCAGGGCTACGGCATCGATGCGCTCGATTCGCTGCTGGGCGTGCTGATTCGCGCCAACGTCTCGCTGCTCGAACAACCCTTGAAGCGCGGCCGCGAGGCAGATCTCGCAGGTTTCAAATCGCCCATTCCGATCGCCGCTGACGAGAGTGTGCTGAGCTTGAAGGACGTCGCCGGCCTGGTAGGACGATTCAATGTCGTGAATATCAAGCTGGACAAGTGCGGCGGCTTGACCGAAGGGCTGGCGATGGCGCGCGAAGCCCGGCGCTTGGGGATGGGCGTCATGGTGGGCAACATGGTGGGTACCAGCCTGGCCATGGCGCCCGCGTTCGTGCTCGGACAGCTCTGCGATGTGGTGGACCTGGACGGCCCGATCTTCCTTGCCAAGGACCGTACGCCGAGCATGACTTACACCGACGGCCACGCGTGGAGCGGCGAGCAAGTGTGGGGCGGCACGGGCGCTTAAAACCCGCATGAACACGCGCCCGCAGACTTGGTTCGGTCAGCCGCGCGGCCTCACCATACTTTTTCTGACCGAGATGTGGGAGATTTTTTCCTACTACGGCATGCGCGCCTTGCTGGTCTACTACATGACCAAGCAATTGCTGATCGGCCAGGAAAAGGCGTCGCTCATTTACGGCATCTACACTGGGATGGCGTACTTCACGCCGATTTTCGGCGGCCTCATCGCGGATCGCTGGCTCGGCAAACGGCGCGCGGTGATCATCGGCGGCAGCATCATGGCCGCGGGCCATTTCATGATGGCATTCGAACCTTTGTTCTATTTTGCGTTGGCGACGATTGCGTTGGGCAATGGCCTGTTCTTCCCGAGCCTGCCCAGCCAAATCGACGGCCTGTATCAGCCCGACGATCCGCGCCGCAGCTGGGCCTACAACGTTTACTACGTCGGTATCAATATCGGCGGTTTTTTAGCTCCCCTCATCTGCGGGACGCTCGGCGAGCTCTACGGCTGGCACTGGGGATTCGGCGCCGCCGGAGTCGGGATGCTGGCCGGACTCACTATCTATGTACTCGGCGGCAAGTACCTTCCGGACCAGGCACGTGTCGCAAAAAGCATGGCCGCGACCGCTGCCGCGACGCCCACGAGCAACTACCGCACGACATTCATATTGCTGTTTGCGGTGATCATTTCCGTCACCGTATTTCGCAGCGCCTACGAACAGGTCGGAAATACGGTGGCGCTGTTTGCCGATGTTGGCATCGATCGGGTTACCGCGGTCATGACAATTCCGATGACCTGGTTCCAAAGCTTGAATCCGCTGCTGGTCATCGTGATGACACCGCTGCTGCTGGCGCATTGGCGCCGGCGTGCTCGAGCGGGATCTACCGGATCTTCGATGCGCAAGATGGCGCTCGGCGCGCTGCTGGTCGCTGCCGCGTATCTGCTGCTCGCGGTCGTGGCGCTCTCAGCCGGCGAGGGCCGCGCGAGCTGGATGTGGCTGGCGGTGTTCTTCGCCGTGTTTACCTTGGGCGAACTGTACATCTTGCCGACGGGTCTGGGGCTGTTTGCGCGCCTGGCACCTGAGGGCTTTGGCGCCACGACCGTGGCCGCCTGGTTTTGCACCATATTTACCGGAAGTTTTTTGGCGGGCGCCGTCGGCACCCTGTGGGCGGGCCGCAGTCACGCCCAGTTTTTTGCCATCTTGACCGCCATCGCGGGGTTCGCCGCCGCCATGCTGTTCGCGCTCGATCGTGCCGCCCGGCGGATCGAGGCTGAGCGCGCCGCCGAAATCATTACTTTGAACGCAATTCAACCGGAGCTTCTTGCATGAAAACTACAGTCTTGGCATTGGGGATGTTCCTGTGCGCGGCAGCCGCATTCGCAGCGCCGCCTGCGGGGTTCGAGGGCCGGGTCGAAGCGCTGCGCAAACAGATCGGTGTTCCCGGCTTAGGCCTAGCCATTGTCGAGAACGACAAGGTCACGCTGGCCAAAGGATTCGGCGTCAAGCGTCTCGGTGCGCCCGACCCGGTCGATGCCGACACGATTTTCCCGACCGGTTCCACGGGCAAGGCGTTCACCGTGGCCGCGCTCGGCATCCTGGTGGATCAGGGCAAGATCAGTTGGGACGACAAGGTCATCGATCATCTGCCCGGCTTTCAAATGTACGACCCCTGGGTGACGCGCGAAATGACCATTCGCGACTTGCTGGTCCACCGCAGCGGTTTGGGGCTGGGCGCGGGCGACTTGCTGTTCGTGCCCCGCACGAATTTGAGCCGCGCGGAATCGGTGCGGCGGCTGCGCTACATCAAACCTGCGACCAGTTTTCGCAGCGCATATGCCTACGACAACATTCTGTACATGGTCGCAGGTCAGTTGATCGAAGAGGTCACCGGCGAAACCTGGGAGAAATTCACCGCGAACCATGTGCTCAAGACAGCCAGGATGCTGCATTCCACCACGGATGACGATGCACATTTCGCCAACACCGATCGCGCGCAACCGCACGCACGCATGAACGGCGGTTTTCGCGGGGTCGGCGATCAAGCGGTTCTCAATGAGCGCGACAATCTTGGCGCCAACGCATCCCCCGCCGGTGGCCTCGCGATCAGCGCCAACGACTTCGCCCGATGGCTGATGATTCAACTGGACGGCGGCGCGCTGCCGAACAACGGTGGGCGGCTGTTCAGCCAGGCGGCGCACGACCAAATGTGGACGCCGCTGGTTCTGCAACCAGTCGGGCCGCGAACGGGCGTGATGGCGCCGACTCAGGCCATGTTCAACACCTATGCGCTTGGCTGGGACGTGAGGGACTATCGCGGCGCCAAAATCGTCTGGCATGGCGGCGCGGTGTTCGGATTTTTAACTGCAGTGGTGTTGATTCCGGAGAAGCACGTTGGATTCTCGATCGAGATCAACAGCGAGGACGGCGCCATCATCATTGGACTGATGTACGAGCTGCTCGATCACTATCTCGGCCTGCCCAAGGACACGTGGCCGGAGAAAGTCGTGGCCGAGCGGCAGAAGCGAGTGCAGGAAGCGTTGAAGGCCTACCAGTCGAGCACCGCGCAGCCGGCAAAAATCGGGCCCTCGCTGCCGCTGGAACGCTACGTTGGCATCTATGCCGATCCCTGGTACGGCAACATTGAAATCGGACAAGCCAACGGCGCGCTCACCATCGATTTCAAGTCGACACCGCGCATGGGCGGGGCTCTGGAGCATTGGCAGTACGACAGCTTCGTGACGAAATTCGAGGACAAGACCATTGAGCCGGCCTATGTGACGTTCGGTTTGAACGCGGACGGCAAGGTCGAGCACGTCACCTTGAAGGCGGTGTCACCGCTCGCGGATTTCAGCTACGACTATCAAGACCTCTCATTCACGCCGATCGCGCAGAAGTCCAATTAGGTGAGGGGTCGCGGACAGTGAGCGGCACTTCGGCACCAAGTTCTAACGTGGAGAACACCATGCTGTCACGAAAACGAATCACGCATCGGCTTGTGCAGCCCGGGGCGCGCATGGCGATCGTGCAGCCCTAGGTCTTTTCAGCAAGCAAGACGAAAAATCGGTTCAGTCGACGATGAACAATTTGGCGCCCACCGCCGTTGAAGAGCGATGAGGCGCGTCATTGTCGGCGACCTGGTAGCTCATTCCCGGCCTGAGTGTGAAGTTGCGGCCATCGGCGAGTTCGGTTTCGAGTTCGCCCTCGAGGCAGAGCAGGATGTGCCCTTTGTTGCACCAATGATCGGCCAGGTAGCGGCGTGAATATTCGACCATTCGGACCCGGATATCCCCGAACATCTGGGTACGCCAATAGGCTGACCCCGTCTCTCCCTTGTGTTCCGTGGCCTCGAGACGGGACCAGTCGGTCGTACCGAACGGAATATCTGACAATTGCATGACCGGCTCCTGGACAAAATTTCTCAACTATTTTCGATAGTTACGGCGCTCTCGTCGGAGATCGCCTACACATAAATTGGTTGGAAGCGAAACGTTGTATTCTCACATAAGTCCCCCATGAAGCATTTCCACCCATTACGATGGGGGCTCGTTGCGTCGTTAGTCCCGGGCAGTTCCACGCATGTTCAACAGGCAATCCGCTCCCACCGCGAAGGCGGGTCAAGAACCGTCGGCACTCGAACGCCGATACCAATCCGTGCGCGCCTCAACCGTGGCGCTTGCCGTGCCCTTATCGGATGCGGACGCGACGGTTCAGTCGATGCCGGATGCCAGCCCCGCCAAATGGCATTTGGCGCATACAACGTGGTTCTTCGAGTCGATGGTGCTGGCACCTCATTATTCGAACTACAAAGCCTTCGACGAACGCTTCAATTTTCTCTTCAATTCGTATTACGAATCGGTCGGTGAGCGGCAGCCGCGGCCGTTGCGCGGACTGCTCACGCGGCCGACGCTCGAGGAAGTGCAGGCCTATCGCGCGCACGTCGATGCGGCGATGGCCCTTTTTTGTCAACGCGCGCCGCAAGAACGCGCGCTCAAGATAGTTGAACTGGGTTGCCATCACGAGCAGCAGCACCAAGAGCTGTTGTTGACGGATATTTTGCATTTGTTTGCGCGGAATCCATTGCGCCCCGCGTACCGGGAATCCGTGCCGCTGCCAGTCGAGCCGCTGGATCGGACGCTGACCTACCGAGAGTTCCCCGGCGGTCTTTTCGGGTTGGGGCATGAGGGATCCGAATTTGCATTCGACTGCGAGGGTCCCCGGCATGCCGTGCAGATCGAACCCTACCGTCTCGCCGATCGCTTGGTCACGAATCGCGAGTGGGCCGAGTTCATCGCGGACGGCGGATACCGCAATCCCTTGCTGTGGTTGTCCGACGGCTGGGCCAGGGTAGCTGCCGAGGGCTGGGCTGCGCCGCTTTATTGGGAGGCGCGCGACGGTGAGTTTTGGTCCATGACGTTGCGCGGCGCCCAGCCGCTTGACCTGGATGCGCCGGTCACGCACGTCAGCTATTTCGAGGCAGATGCGTTTGCAAGCTGGGCGGGCCGGCGCTTGCCGACAGAAGCGGAATGGGAGGTCGCCTCGCGCACGCTGCCGGTGAGCGGCAACTTCGTCGATTCCAGCCGGCTGCGGCCGAGACCCGCGCCCGCGGCACAAGGCGATTTGCGGCAGATGTTTGGAGATGTGTGGGAATGGACGCGCAGTGCCTTTATGCCCTATCCGCGGTTTCGTCCGATGGAAGGCGCGCTGGGCGAATACAACGGTAAGTTCATGTCCGGTCAGTTCGTGTTGCGCGGCGGTTCCTGTGTCACTCCGGAAGATCACGTGCGGGCGACCTATCGAAATTTCTTTGCACCGCATGCCCGATGGCAATTCTCTGGATTGCGATTGGCGGAGGACGCGTAATGCTCGCTACAGCAGACTATCGGCTCTCGCAGCCTCAACTTTTCCGCCAGGACGTCATCGCGGGACTCTCGAAGTCACGCAAATCCTTGCCGTCCCGTTGGCTGTATGACGAGCGCGGCTCTGAATTGTTCGAGCAGATCACGCAGCTGGAGGAATACTATCCGACCCGCGTCGAGACCGGCATTCTGCGGGCGAATGCCGCCGAGGTAGCGAGCTTCATCGGCAAGGGCGCGACCGTGATCGAGTACGGCGCGGGAGCGGGCATCAAGACCGAAATCCTGATCGAGGCCCTGCACTCGCCTCGACTCTATGTGCCGGTCGACATCTCCGGCGATTTTCTCGACCAGGCTGTCATTTCGCTGCGGCACCGCTTTCCGAACATCGGAATTTGGCCGATCGTGGCCGACTTCACCGGCGACTTCGAAATTCCCGGCGGCATTCCGCTAAAGGGACGTTCCGCGTTCTTTCCCGGTTCGACCATCGGTAACCTGGATCATGGCGAGACGGTGTCTTTTTTGCGGCGCATGCATCGGCAGGTGGGTGCCAGGGGCACGGCCGTGATCGGCGCGGACTTGACCAAGGATGTGCGGGTGCTGCGCGCCGCCTACAACGACCGCCTGGGCGTTACCGCGGCATTCAATGCCAATCTACTGGCGCGAATCAATCGCGAACTCGACGGCGATTTCAGGCTGGAACGATTTGCGCACGAGGCGCGCTGGAACAGCGTGATTTCCGCTGTCGAGATGCACCTGGTGAGCACCGAGGCGCAAACCGCCATGGTCGACGGGCAGAGCTTCGACTTCGAAGCGGGCGAGACCATTCACACGGAAACCTCGCGCAAGTACGACGTGCGTACCTTCTCGGCGCTGGTCGAAAGCGCCGGGTGGTACATCGAAGAAATGTGGACTGATCCGCGACAATCCTTCGGAGTTTTCGGTCTCGCCTCGCTGTCGTGACCGGTATTGTGAAATACCGGTCGCGCCTAAGCGCCGTGAGCCGTTTTAGAGTCGCCGGCGGCGACCATTCAATAAGAAAGCCACGACCAAGACGGCGATGATGAGCCCGATGGGACCGATACCCCATCCTGCGCCCATGCCCCAGTACAAACCGCCGCCCCCGCCGAACAGCACCAGCAAAATAATCAGCAGCAATACCATATCCATGGATTAATCCTCGATTTGTTATTAGGCCCCTATAGAACTCGTTTCTAGCGTCGCAGCATTCCCATGAAAGAACGCTGCTGTGGAGCGACCAGATATCCAGCAAGAAATCCCAACGCCGCGGAGACGCCGGCAATCACGCCGATGGCCATCCAGGGATTTTCGCGCACGTAATCGTCGGCCGAACTGGCCGCGTTCTTCAGTACGTCCAACGCCGCGTTATTCGCTTTGTCGAACGAGCTTTTCGTGGATTGAATCGTGTCGGAGACCCGGGAGCGCAATTCTTGAGCTTGCGGGCTTGGATTTTCGTTCATGGCGAACCTCATTCTTGAGTAAGTTTCGCCATAGTGTTGAATTACCGAGCACGCGTCTGTAGGCGAACGCGCTCAAGTGGAGGTGCGAATTCTCACAGGTACCTCGACTCCGTGCACAGCAGCAGTCAATATCGGCTGCGTGAGCTCGCTCAGCCGTAAGTCTGCGATCTGGTCGGTAATACGTGTCTCCAGCGGAAATTTCCTGGAGATGTATGACTTCATGGTCTTCGGCTATTACGCCAGCGCGATCGGCAGGGCCTTCTTTCCTAGCGGCAGCGCATTTCTATCGTTGATGTTGTCGCTGATGACTTTCGGAGCCGGCTTTCTTATGCGGCCGCTGGGCGCGATCGTGCTCGGCGCCTATGCCGATCGGCACGGAAGGCGCGCCGGCTTGCTGCTGACGCTGTCCCTCATGTCCATCGGCATTGTGTCGATCGCCTGCACGCCCGGCTACGCCAGCATTGGTTTGATTGCACCGCTGGTCGTGCTCTGCGGGAGGCTGCTGCAGGGCTTCTCGGCAGGAATGGAACTGGGCGGCGTCTCGGTGTACTTGTCGGAAATAGCCACGCCGGGTCACAAGGGCTTCTATGTCAGCTGGCAGTCAGGCAGCCAGCAGGTCGCGGTGATGTTCGCAGCCCTCGTCGGGGTGCTCTTGGGCAAAGCGTTGCAGGAGGCGCAGATGGCGGCGTGGGGCTGGCGCGTGCCGCTGCTCATCGGTTGCGCCATCATTCCCTTTCTGTTTCGGCTGCGGCGCTCCCTGCAGGAAACCGATGAATTCCGCGCACGCACTTCGCGGCCGAGTACATCGCAGATTTTTCGCTCGCTGCGGGTCAATTGGCGCATCGTGCTCATCGGAACCCTGATGGTCACGATGACGACCGTGTCTTTCTACATGATCACGGCGTACACCCCGACCTTTGGCGGCGAGTTGCATCTCGCCCCGATGGACAGTTTGCTGGTTACACTCTGCGTCGGGGCATCGAATCTGTTCTGGCTGCCGATCATGGGCGCCTTGTCCGATAGAATAGGTCGCCGACCCTTGCTCTTTGGCTGTACGGTATTGATGATGGTGAGCGCCTATCCGGCCATGTTGTGGTTGGTGCACGACGCTTCGTTTTCCCGTTTGCTTGCCGTCGAGCTGTGGCTGTCGTTCATCTACGGCAGCTACAACGGCGCCATGGTGGTATTCCTGACCGAGATCATGCCGATTGACGTCCGGACCTCGGGATTTGCACTGGCCTACAGCCTGGCGACAGCCATATTTGGCGGTTTCACACCGGCCGTCAGCACCTACCTGATCCATGCCACGCACAATCCAGCGGTTCCGGGCCTGTGGTTGTCCGCGGCCGCAATGCTCGGGCTCATCGGCGCGTACTTTGCCCGACCTCAGAGGGCCGCGGCGTACTGAGCGAGACTCAAGGCGAGATGATCGAACATCAACCGCATTCGAGAGATGCGTTTCAATTCGTTGTGCATGACGATCCAGATTTCCATTTCGACCTTGAAGTGCTTACCGAGAAGCGGTAAGAGGTCCGGATCGCGGCGAGCGATGCCGGTCTGGCAAATCCCAATTCCAAAGCCAGATCGCAGCGCGGCCAATTGCGCCAGATCATTGTCGCAGCGGAATGCGAAAAGCTCTCGCGTCACGGGCAGCGGCACCGCATCGAGCAGATTTGCGAAGGGCAGGGTGCGGTCGAACCCGATCAGCGTGTGGTGGGCCAGGTCTTCCAACCGTTCGGGATAGCCATGGCGTTCAAGGTAACGGCGATGTGCATGAAATCCGAGCGCAACCTTGCCCGCACGCTTCGCTAATAGCGCCTTTTGCTTGGGGCGCACCATGCGCACGGCAATATCGGCGTCTCGGCGCAGCAAGTCCGCCATCTGATTGGACAATGACAGCTCGATCACGGTGTTCGGGTATCTGTATCGAAATTCGCTCAAGATCGACGGCAGAATTTCGACCCCCACCACATCGGCGGCGGCGAGGCGCACGACGCCCGCATTCTCTTCCAGATTGCCCGATCCCATTCTCACAAACGCCGCAGCGGCGGCCGCCATGTCTTCGGCGTGGGGACGCAGCTCATGAGCAGCGGCGGTCGGCATCAAGCCGGTCTGCGACCGGGTAAAAAGCACCCGTCCACCCAAGCTCGCTTGCAACATCGCAATGTGTCTGCCGACGGTTGGCTGGGTCAATCCCAGAGTGCGGCCGGCGGCCGACAGGCTTCCCAGCCGCAGAACCGCTAGAAAGGAGCGGTACAAGTCCCAACCAGGCTCGGCATTGCCCATGCATTTATGTATAGCAGATCTGCCGGAATGCACAATTTTATTTATCTCGGCAGTCTGCGAGCATGGCTCATCGAATCAACCGGAGAGCGGACATGCACAGCGCGACACGAACGGCCTTGGTCATCGGTATCACTGGAAGTCTCGGACGAGAGGTTGCGGGAGCGCTTCTGCGCAACCGCTGGCAGGTGCGCGCTCTGCATCGCGATCCTTCCGCCGCGGCATCATCGAGCAAGCTTCCAAATTCGGTTCAATGGGTCAAGGGCGATGCCATGCAGCCGAGCGATGTCGCGGAGGCAGCGCGTGGGACTGAACTCATCGTGCACGCCGCCAACCCGCCGAATTATCGCAATTGGCGCGGGCTGGCGCTGCCCATGCTCGACAACACCATTGCCGCCGCGCGTATCAGCAACGCGCGCATCCTGCTGCCCGCCACGATTTATAACTTTGGTGCCAATGTGCCAAGCGTCGTAACGGAAAACTCGCCGCAGATTCCAACCTCTCGCAAGGGAGAAGTGCGCGTCGAGATGGAGCTGAAGCTGCAAAAGGCCAGTCTTGAGGGTGTTCGATCCATCGTCGTGCGCGCGGGCGATTTCTTTGGCCCGGGCGCCGGCAATAGCTGGCTGACGCGAGGCATGGTCATGTCCCCCGATCGGGCGCGTTCGGTTTACTATCCTGGACCGCGGGAAGTGGGTCATTCCTGGGCGTACCTTCCGGATCTCGCTGAGACCATGGCGCGTTTGATTGATTGCGGACGTCCGATGTCTGCCTACGATGTGTTCCACTTTCGCGGGCACTGGTTCGAGCGCGGCGTGGAGATGGCAGAAGGGGCTTGCCGCGCGCTCAGCATTAGCACACATCGGATCAAGCCATTTCCCTGGTGGGCCGTTAAATTAGGCTCGCCCTTCGTCAATGCCTTCCGCGAAATGCTGGAAATGCGCTATCTGTGGCAGGTTCCCCTGCAGCTGGACAATTCGAAATTGCGTACTCTCATCGGCGCCGAAGCGCATACCCCGCTGGAGGCAGCGCTCGCCGCCACGCTGGACGGCCGCGCGCGTGCAATCGGCCATGGATCGAGCGCGGCGGCATGAGTCTCGGTAGACGTGAATTTTTGATTGGCAGCGCGGGGGCGGCGATTTGCGGCGCCCGCGCCGTTCGGGCCGCAAGCGAGGATCCCGGACTGCAAGTGCCCAACCGGCGCGCGGCCTATGAGCCTTGGCGCTCTTGGCGCACAGACGGCATTCAATCTCCGTTGACCGTCGTTCATGCGGCAGTTTTGGCAGCCAATGCCCACGATACCCAGCCGTGGCGGTTTCAGGTCGGTTCAGACCGTATTGACGTGTATGCGGACGCGGAGCGACACCTGGGTGCGATGGACCCATTTCGCCGCGAGATGCACTTGAGCTTGGGCTGCGCCCTCGAAAACGGCGTGCTAATCGCCCGTTCGCTGGGATATGCCGCGGACCTCAGGATCTCCAGTGGTCTTTTGCAAGAGGGCGGAGTCCGCGATGACTCGCGTCATGCCGCTTCCATCAGCTTGGTCAAGCAGCCAGCGGATGCGTCGCCTCTGGTGGCCGCCATCCCCCATCGGCATACGAATCGTTCGCCGTATCAGGAGGATCGCGAAATTCAGATCGACGTCCTCCGTCAGCTCAGCGCTCTCACAAGCGACGCGGCGGTACGCCTGATCTGGATAACCGATCCGACGGCGCGGCGCGACTTTGCGGCCGCCACGGTTGCTGCAACCGAGAGCATCGCGACCGACTCGGTGATGATCGCCGACAGCGACCGGTGGTTTCGCGCCACGGACGCGGAGATTGAGCTTCATCGCGACGGGCCGACCTTGTACTGCGCCGGACTCTCACCCTTGGTGCTGCTGGGTGCGCGATTGATGCCGGTTTCCGCGCAAAGTGCGCATCGTCATTGGATCGACCAAACTCGAGATGCTCAGCTGGGGACCCGCCCGGTCATCGGGTTGATCACTGTCAAAGATCTATATGATCGCGACTGTGCACTGCGTGCCGGCCGATTATGGCAGCGGCTTCATTTGCAGGGGACTTTACTGGGCCTGGGAATGCAACCGTTGAATCAGCTTCCCGAATGCGTGGATCGGGACCGGCAACTCGGACGGCCCGCCTCTTTTCGGAACGCCCTCGTCGGCTTCAGCGGCGATGCGGAGTGGCAGCCCACTTTCGCATTCCGGGTGGGGTGGCCGACGCGGCCGGGAGCGGCAAGTCCGCGCCGAAGTCTGCAATCGGTGGTGATGCCCCCAAATCGCGCCGATTCGTGACATGCTAAGCCGACTGAAGGAGAGCTGCCACGAAAACAGTTCCGGGATTCGAAGCGAGCACCCTCGAATTTGAAGGCTGCGCGCGCTGCGTCTATCGGGCAGGCTCCGGTCCTGCGGTCATTGTCATGTCGGAGATTCCGGGAATCACGCCCCAGGTTGCCGCCTTTGCACAGCGGGTGGTGCAAGCGGGCTACACCGTGTATATGCCGCTATTGTTTGGCGAGCCAATGCGGCCTCCCACGCGCGGCTATGCGCTGCGAGTCATCGCGAAATCGTGCATCAGCAAGGAATTTAGGGTGCTCGCGGCAAATCAATCGAGTCCGATCGTCGACTGGCTGCGTGCACTGGCTCGCGACGCCCATGGCCAGTGCGGAGGCCGCGGCGTCGGCGCGATCGGCATGTGTTTTACGGGCAATTTTGCATTGGCGATGATGCTGGATGCGCCGGTGCTTGCGCCCGTTTTGTCGCAGCCGTCCCTGCCATTCGCCATCACCCAGTCGCGGCGCGGCGGACTGCACGCATCCGCCGCTGAATTACAGGCGGCGCATGAAAAAATCGACAATCAGGGAGCACGGATACTGGCCCTGCGATTTATCCAGGACCCAATGTGCCCGGGTGAGCGGTTTGCACGATTGCGCACGGAATTCGGTGCAGCGTTTGAAGCGATCGAGATCGACGAGAAATACGCCAGCCCCCGTTTTCCCAAGCCAGCACATAGCGTGCTGACCAATCATCTCATCGACGAAGCCGGACAGCCCACACGCGAAGCGTTGGACCGGACGCTCGCTTTCTTAAGAGAGCAGCTCGGACCCGCGCCGCACTCCGCACCGCTAGGGCCGTGATTGGCCGTCGCTATTTCCTGCCGCGCGAGGTCAATGCGGCGCTCGAGCAGGTGTTTGCTGAGCCTGTCGATGGGATCGTCGTGATCGAGAACTCTCTGTATGCGCGCGCGCACCTCGGCATGCGCGCCACCACTCGGCCCAATCGCATCTTGCTCACTGGCAGCGGGGCGCAATTTGTTGCCGATCCGGAACTGCTGCTGCACGAGTATTTTCACGTGGTGCGCCAGTGGCGTACGGATTACCTGACCCGGTGGCGCTACCTCATGGAGTCTGTGCGACGTGGCTACTGGGCGAATGTCTATGAACGCGAGGCGCGCGAGTACACGGTCGCGACGCTTAAGCCCTATCTTCGATGCTTAGGCGGGCCCGCTCAGTGAATACGCCGCCCTAACCAGTCGCTCATCGTGTTGGATACCAGATCCGGCGCATCCTGTTGCACGAAGTGTCCGGCGCCGGGAATCGTGACCAGGGTGAAGTCCTTGTCCACCAGGTCCCAAGTGCCGCTCAGCGCCCCTGGCAGAAGCGCCTGATCGCCGAGCCCGTGAAACTCGAGTACGGGAACCGTGACCTTGGGCAACGGCACCGGCTCGGGCGCCGGTGTTGAGCTGACTTGATCGGGCCGCGGATAGTTGGCGCGATAGTAGTTGAGCATCGCCTCGAAGTCCGACCGGTTGAATGCTTCAATGTAGTGCACTCGCGCAGCATCATCCTTGACCCAACCGGCCAGCTTCTCTGAGCTCAGCGTCTTCTCGGCGCCAGGTTTTTGGAAATTAAACGCGTACTCGCTGTTCTTGCGCTGCTGCGGGTTGTTTTTGATTTCACGTTGAATGCCGCTCGGATGCGGAAGGTTCAAGATGACGAGCGCCTGTATCCAATCCGGATGCGTCATGGCGAGGGTCCACGCCACCGCGCCGCCCCAGTCATGACCGACGATCACTGCGTTGCTGCGGCCCTCGGCCCTGATGACGGCGCCGATGTCGTTTACCAACAGGGGCATAGCGTACTGTTCAATGCCGGCCGGGTGGTCCGATAAGTCGTAGCCACGCTGATCGGCCGCAACCACGCGATAGTGCCCGCTGAGCGCGTCCATCTGTTTGCGCCAGGTGTACCAAAAGTCCGGAAACCCGTGGATCATGACGATCAAAGGTCCCTTGCCGATGGCGACATAGTGAATCTTGACGCCGTCTGAATTGGCATTGTGATGCTCGACCCGATCCCAGAGGTCCTTCGGTTGGCTGTCCTTCGCGAGCGAGGTACCGGCGAACAATGCGACAAGCAGGGCGGCAGACAGGAGATTTATTGCTTTCATAGGGGCTCCCTAAAACTGATCCCGAGCATAGCAGATGAGCGATTGCTCGAGCCCTGCACCGTGTCGAGCCCGCAGTCACTTCCCGGGCTTCGACACATGCGTGTAAATCACCTGCCAAGCGCCATGGCGCTTGGCCCAAATGTCTGCAAATCGCAGCGTTACTTCGAAGTGCTTGCCGTCATCCGTGCCGCTCAAGGTTGCAAGGCCGCCCATGACGGCGCCGTCGGTCCATACTTTTTCAATCGGTTCCATGACGACGAAAGGATCGAGTTTGTAGCCCGGGGCGGTGTAGTCGGCAATGAGTTGCGCCTTGTTCTCGACGCTGCCGCGGCTGTTGACGAGGGTGTAATCGTCGGCCAGCAAGCGCTTGAGCTCGGCCCCGTCGCCCTTGATTTGAGCGGCATCATAATCCGCCACGGCTTTGGCAAGATCGGACGGCAATGAGGCGGCACGGGCGGCTGCTGCCATTGCGCATAGCACGCCGAAATACAGGGACAATCGTAGTGAGTTTTTCATATCCGCATCGTCGCCAAATTAATGCTCTGGCGCAACGGGCGACCCTTGACCGCTACAATGGGGCAGATCGCGGGGAGAAGCGGATGGCGATTTTTTTTGAAACGGCTGACGGGTTTGCCGCCTGGCTGAAAGAGCACGGCGGAGCCAAGACCGAACTTGTTGTCGGCTACCACAAGCGGGGGTCGGCGCGTCCCAGCATGACCTGGGCTGAATCCGTTGATGCGGCGCTGTGTTTCGGCTGGATTGACGGTGTGCGCAAACGCATTGATGAGCACACCTATCAGATCCGCTTTACGCCCAGAAAGACGACCTCAATTTGGAGCCGCATCAACATTGAACGAGTTCGCATTCTGAAGAGCGAAGGCAGAATGCGGGAAGCAGGACTGAAGGCCTTTGCGCATCGGCGTGAACACAAGTCGAAAATATACTCCTACGAACAACGGAAAGTTGCCGCGCTGGACCCCGCTGCCGAGGCGCGTTTCCGCAAAGCCAAGACCGCGTGGGCATTCTTCGAAGCGCAGCCGCCTGGCTACCGGCAACTGGTCACCTGGAAGATCGTAAGCGCCAAGCGCGTTGAGACCCGCGAGCGCCGACTGCAAGATCTCATCCGGGCATCCAAAGAGAAACGGCGTTTATAACGGAGCACGCATGCGCCACGCATCTATCGTGATTTATCTTTGGCTAGTGGCAGCGCCCGTCATGGCGCAGAGCCTTGATACACCCGCCGATGTCACCGACGAGGCCGCATTGCCGCGCGTCATGCCGCGCTTT
Source organism: Steroidobacteraceae bacterium (assembly GCA_035997505.1). Lineage (GTDB taxonomy): Bacteria > Pseudomonadota > Gammaproteobacteria > Steroidobacterales > Steroidobacteraceae > Bog-1198. Next base: position 20,349 of record DASYIN010000001.1, read on the forward strand.
GCGCAATCCTTCATCGATTCCCAGCCCATGGGCCAGCCGGCGGATTTGGCCAGCCTTTTTCGCGCGCAGCTCGTCGCGGGACTCTACAGCGATGCGCTGGCCAGCCTTGATCAGCTGCGGGCTCCGCTGGCAGACAATCCGTCGCCCCGCGTACGCGCGCGTTATCTGGATTACGTCCTTTACGCGCGTTCGCAATTGGCGGTGAAGCAATCCAAGACCTTCCAAGTCGCCTACCGCAAGATCTTTCGGGCCGTGATCGGAGCCCTCGACAACCGAACCGCTGCGATGGCGATCAATGGGTTGAGTTTCGACAATCTTTCGCCGGCGAGCCACGCGCTGCAACAGGACCTGGCCGCGCTCAAGGGCAAGAGCGCCATGTCGATGGCGGACAGCTCCAAGCTGATCGGCGATTACAACGACCGGGATATGTATCGGGTATTGGGATCGGCCAGCGCGGTACTCATTGACGAAGACGATGCGCATCGATACACGGTGCAAAAGGACGTGCAGGTCGCGACGCCGGACGGCGCCAGAGTTTGCGCGCTCATTGTGCGCCCGATGGGGAAGCGCAAGCTCCCCACGCTGCTGCAGTTCACGATCTATAACGATGCAGGGGCGTTGTTTCGCGACGCCCGCCGGGCGGCGTCGAACGATTATGTCGGCGTGATGGGACTGACCCGGGGGAAAGGTTGCAGCTCCGGCGAAATCGTACCCTACGAGCATGACGGCGCCGATGCCGCGGCTTTGATCGATTGGATTGCGGCGCAGCCGTGGAGCGACGGCAAGGTCGGCATGTATGGCGGCAGCTATAGCGGCTTCACGCCTTGGGCGGCCGCCAAACAGCACCCCAATGCGCTGAAGTCCATCATGGTCGGCGCGCCTGCCGGTCCTGGCATCGACGCGCCGATGGAGGGAAACGTTTTCTGGAATTTTATTTATCCGTGGCCTTTCTACACTATCACGAACAAAGCATTGAACAACGAGGTCTACAACGACCGCGCCCGCTGGGAGAAGCTTGACCATGACTGGTATGCGAGCGGGCGCCCCTATCGAGATCTCGACAAGATCGACGGAACTGCCAATCCGATCTTTGATCGCTGGATCAGCCACCCTGATTACGATTCGTACTGGCAGAGCATGATCCCGTATAAAGAGGAGTTCGCTCGAATCTCGATTCCTGTGCTCCAGACCGCGGGTTACTACTTCGGTGGGCCGGGCGCCGCGGTCTACTATTTGAGCCAGCACGTTTTGTATCGGCCCGGTGCGCAGCACTACCTCATCATCGGACCCTATGATCACTTCATGGCCCAACGCGGCACCGCCACCGCGCAAGGCGATGTCGACACGGTCTCCGGCTACAGGATTGATCCTGCCGCCAAAATAGACCTGACCGAAGTGCGTTACCAATGGTTCGACCACACCCTAAAAGGGGCTGCGATGCCCTCGATTCTCGGCGATAAAATCAATTACGAAGTAACCGGCGCCAATGTCTGGAAACATGCGCCCTCGATTGCTGCGATGGCGAGCGGGGCGGCCCGATATTTTCTGTCGGCCGAGGTGGCCGATCATGCCTATCGCCTCGCTGCCGCCGCGCCGGCAGGTGGCTCCATAGCCCTGTCCGTAGATCTCGCCGACCGCCGCGACGTCGACGCTCAAGTCCCCGGCGGGGATGTCCGGGACAAGGGATTGGATATCTCCAATGGTGTGGTATTCGTCACCGATGCCCTGGCGAAAGATACGGAAATGAGCGGCCTGTTCTCAGGCCATTTCGATTTTTTGGTGAACAAGCGCGATTTCGACTTTCAAGTCTCGCTGTACGAACTCACCAGCGACAAGGAATATGTGCAACTCGCACCGTTCTGGTCGCGGGCAAGTTATATACAGGATCGGGTGCATAGACACCTGCTGGATCCTGGAAAACGCCAGTCCTTGGATTTTCGCAGCGTCCGGTTAATGAGTCGCCAGCTGAAGGCTGGCAGCCGCCTGGTGGCGGTAATCAGCGTGGTCAAGGAGCCAGGCAGGGAAATCAACTACGGCACCGGCAACGAGGTCATCGGCGAGTCGATTGCCGACGCCAAGGAGCCGTTGCAAATTACTTGGTTCGCCGGCAGCTATCTGGATCTGCCCGTACAGCCTTAGCTCAAGCGATGATTCCGGGAAGCGACGCTGCCTGCTAGAGTGCGCTTGGCCTTACACGGGGGAAGCGTATGAAGGGCAAGGTCGTAGTCATTACCGGTGGGACATCCGGCATCGGCGAAATCGCGGCGCAGCGCCTGGCGGCCATGGGCGCGCGCATTGTGCTGGTAGCGCGCGACGCGGCGCGAGGTCAAAAGACGCTGACCCGATTGCCCAGTCTCGGCAGCAGCGCGACCCACTCCATTTATTACGGCGACCTATCGCGCATTTCCGAAGCGAAGCGCGTCGCCGCGGAGATCGCGGCGGCCGAGCCACGCATTGATGTGCTCATCAACAATGCCGGCGCGCTCTTCGGCACGCGCCGTCTAACGGCCGATAACCTGGAAGAGACCTTCGCGACCAATCACATGGCCTACTTCGTGCTGACTTTAAGGTTGCGTGCGAGCCTGCTCGCGGCGACGCCCTCGCGGGTGGTTAGTACCGCGTCGGATGCGCACAAAGGGTACACCCTGGATTTCGACGACCTGCAGGCGACCAAGGGCTATTCGGCGATCAGAGCGTACGGTCGGTCCAAGCTTTGTAATATTTTGTTCACGCGCGAGCTCGCGCGGCGCTGGGCCGGAGAAGGCGTCATCGCCAACTGCCTGCATCCCGGCTTCGTGGCCACCCGATTCGGCGATAGCAGCGGCGGTTTGCTGTCAGGCGTGGTACGAGTTGCCAAGACCCTTTTCGCGATTACTCCGGAGAAGGGTGCGCAAACCATCGTGTATCTCGCTTCCTCGCCCGAGGTGAATGCCATCAGCGGCGAATATTTCTACAAATGCCGACCGGCGACACCGACGGCGGGCGGCCGCGACGATGACGCCGCCAGGCGACTATGGGACGAATCGGCGAAGCTCGCCGGAATGTAGGAGATCTATGTACAAGCAGATGTTGAGCGCGCATGCGATTGCCGTTGCCGTTGCCGTTGCCGTTGCCGTTGCCGTTGCCGTTGCCGTGCAGGGCGCAGCTTTGGCGCAGGAACCGCCGATGACCCAGCTGCGCCCCGATCAGGTCGAGTTCCGCGCGCTATACAAGGAGATGGTTGAGACCAATACGACGCTGTCGAGCGGCAGCTGCACGCTGCTGGCTGAGCGCATCGCGGTGCATTTGAAGACCGCGGGTTTCACAGACAAGGATTTAACGCCGTTCTCCGTTCCCGATCATCCGAAGGAAGGCGGGCTGGTTGCCATTCTGACGGGCAGCTCCAGCAGCGCAAAGCCGATGCTATTGCTGGGGCATCTGGATGTCGTCGAGGCCAAGCGCGAGGACTGGACCCGCGATCCCTTCACGCTCATTGAGGAAAATGGCTATTTCTATGGCCGCGGTGCCGCGGACATGAAGGCGCTTGACGCGACCTGGATCGACATGCTGATGCGCTTCAAAAAGAGCGGCTATCACCCGAAGCGCACCATCAAGCTGGCGCTGACTTGCGGTGAAGAAACGACTTACGCCTTCAACGGCGCGCAGTGGCTGGCTACAACTAAGCCGGATCTCATTGCCGCGGCGTTTGCCTTGAACGAGGGGGGCGGCGGACGCACCGACGGCCACGGCAAGCTGGTGGTAGAGTCCATTCAGGTGGGCGAGAAGGCGTCTCAGAACTACCGGCTCGAGACGCTCAATGCCGGCGGCCACAGTTCCATTCCGATCCGCGAAAATGCGATTTACGAGCTGGCCGACGCGCTCACGAAAATTCGCGAGCATGAGTTTCCCGTAAAAATGACGGATACGACACGGGCGTACTTCGCCAAAGCGGGTGCCGCGCGCGGCGATGATTTGGGGCATGCCATGATGGCCTTGTCGCAGAATCCCGGCGACACGGCGGCCGAGGCCATCGTTTCAAAGGATCGCGCCTATCACAGCATGCTGCGCACCACCTGCGTGGCCACCTTGCTGGAGGGCGGCCATGCGAATAATGCCTTGCCGCAGCGCGCTGCCGCCAATGTGAATTGCCGCATTTTCCCGGGTGAGAGCGTCGAGGCGACCCAGGCAGCCCTCGCCGCCGCTATTGGCGATGCCGGCGTCAAAATCACGCCGGTCCAGCCCATTCGGCCCATTGCCGTGCCGCCGCCGCTCGATGCCAAAATCATTGCCCCGGCCGAAAAACTGGTCGCGAAATATTTCCCCGGTGTGCCGTTGATTCCGTCCATGTCGACGGGCGCCACCGACGGCATTTTTCTCGAGGCCATCGGCATTCCGGTGTACGGCGCTCCGGGGGGGTGGGGTGATCCCGATGGCAATGGCGCGCATGGCTTGAACGAACGCCGCAGCGTGCGATCGGTGTACGTCGGCAGGGATTTTCTCACCGACCTCGTCAAAGCGTATGCGGACGCAGGCTAAATAAATGGGGAAAACCATGGCGCGATATGTAGGGGCGATCGACCAAGGCACGACCAGCACGCGATTCATCGTGTTCGACCGCGGCGGCAACATGATCAGCTCCGCGCAAAAGGAACATAAGCAAATATTTCCCAAGCCAGGCTGGGTCGAACACGATCCGATCGAAATCTGGCAGAACACTCAGGAAGTCGCGGGCGCGGCGCTGGCTCGCGCCAGCCTCGGCCCTAGCGACCTGGCGTCGGTTGGCATCACCAATCAGCGCGAGACCACGATTCTCTGGGATAAGGGCAGCGGCAAGCCGCTGCACAACGCCCTGGTCTGGCAGGACACGCGGGTGGATCAGCTGGTGGCGCAATATGCCCGCAATGGCGGCCCAAATCGCTTTCGCGGCAAAACCGGATTGCCGCTGGCGAGCTATTTCAGCGGTCTGAAGCTGCAGTGGCTGTTGGACAATGTACCGGGCGCGCGCGCGCGGGCGAAATCCGGCGAGTTGTTGTTCGGCAATATCGACACGTGGCTGCTGTGGAACCTCACGGGCGGCCGCGACGGCGGACTGCACATCACCGATGTCACGAATGCCAGCCGCACGCAATTGATGAACCTCGCATCCCTGGACTGGGACAAGGCGTTGCTCGAGGAGTTTTTGATTCCGCGCGAGGTCCTGCCGCGCATCGTTGCCTCGAGTGAGGTTTATGGCGAATCCAAGACCCCCGCGCTTCTAGGAACATCGATAGCCGGCATTCTCGGCGATCAGCAAGCGGCGCTGGTGGGCCAGGCCTGCTTTCGTCCCGGCGAGGCGAAAAACACCTACGGCACGGGTTGTTTTCTGCTCATGAACACGGGCGAGAAGCCGATCGCCTCGACCGCCGGTCTGATCACCACTGTCGCCTACCAGGTCGGGAAGGAAAAAGCCTGCTACGCGCTGGAAGGTTCGATCGCCGTGACCGGCGCGCTGGTGCAATGGCTGCGCGATAACTTAGGGATGATCAGCAGCAGCGCCGAGGTGGAAAAACTCGCCGGCGAAGTCGAAGACAACGGCGGGGTTTTCTTTGTGCCTGCTTTCTCGGGGCTGTACGCGCCGCATTGGAATGAGCGGGCGCGCGGCACGATTGTCGGGTTGACGCGCTATGTGACGCGCGCGCACATCGCCCGCGCAGTGCTGGAAGCGACCGCATATCAAACGCGCGAAGTACTTGGCGCCATGGCGCAGGATTCCTCGATCAGCATTCCGGAGTTGCGGGTCGATGGCGGCATGGTGGGCAACGAACTGCTCATGCAGTTTCAGGCCGACATTCTCGACGTACCGGTGGTGCGCCCGAAGATCACCGAGACCACGGCGTTGGGCGCCGCCTATGCGGCGGGCCTGGCCGTGGGGTATTGGCGCAATCGCGATGACCTGGTGAGCAATTGGGCGGTGGACAAGCGCTGGAAGCCGCAAATGGCGGATGATCGACGCCGCGTGCTGTACAGTTCCTGGCAAAGAGCGGTGAGTCGCTCACTGGATTGGATCGAAGAATAAGAATTTCGGCGATCGCCCTTAGAAAAACGATTAACGACGGCAAGGGGACAGTATGCATTCGGCATTTCTCGGCGAGTTCATGGGCACGATGATCATGATGCTGCTCGGCAACGGTGTTGTGGCGAATGTAGTGTTGCAGCAGACCAAGGGCGAAAAATCGGGCTGGATCGTCATCACCGCCGGCTGGTGTTTTGCGGTGATGGCCGGCGTGTTTACCGCGCTTGCGATCGGCAGCGACGGTCACTTGAATCCCGCCGTGACGGTTGGGGTTGCCATCTCGAGCGGAGATTGGAGCCGTCTCAGCGTCTACGTTCCCGCGCAATTCTTAGGAGCGATGGTCGGCGCCGCACTGGTCTGGGCAGCCTATTTTTCTCACTGGCAGAAAACTCCCAACGCGCTCGATAAATTGGCCTGCTTTTCGACCATACCCGCCATCCGCGCACCGCTCGCCAACTTGAGCACGGAGATTATCGGCACCTTCGTGCTCGTGCTTGTGGCGGCTGCCATCTCTTCGAAGTACGGAACGGGCGTTGGCCTAAGTCCCGGCCTCGGCCCATTTCTGATCGGCTTTTTGGTGTGGGGAATCGGTTTGTCCCTGGGCGGACCGACGGGATACGCCATCAATCCGGCGCGGGATTTGGGTCCGCGCGTCATGCATGCTTTGCTGCCCATCTCCGGCAAGGGATCATCGGACTTCGGCTATGCCTACGTGCCTTTCATCGGTCCGCTAGTGGGAGCGAGCGTTGCCGGCGTCCTGGTCAAGATGATCGGAATTTAGCGGCAGGCGCGCCGTAAAGCTGGTGCCGCTTTCCGTCGTGGATGTCACGGACAGGGTGCCGCCATGAGCGCGCACGATTTGCGAACAAATATAGAGTCCCAACCCCAAGCCTTCTCGACTTCCCGACGTTGACGGGCGCCAAAAGGGCTCGCAAATCTTGTCCAGATTCTCGGGCGGTATCGCTTCGCCGGCATTCCACACATTGAGAACGAAATCGGAGTCTTCCGCCCGGGCGGAGACCTTGACCGGACTTTGGGGCGCGCCGTGCTTCAGCGCGTTGCCAATCAGATTCGAAGCGACCTGCTGCACGCGTCCCAAGTCGCAGCGCACTTTGCCGCTCACGCTGATGTTGGCGAGTATTTGGCGGTCAGGTTGGCCGTCTTGAAATTCTCTGACCACCGCTTTCAATCCGGTGTCGATGTCGGCGACATCGGTTATGCGCACGCCCATGCCTTCGCCCAGTCTCGAGCGGGCAAAATCCAGCACATCGTTGATCAGGCAAGACATGCGCTTCACGTTCACTCTGATGCGCGAAGCCACATCTTTGAGAACCGGATCGGCAACCTTCTTCTCGAGCAATACGCCGGCCGCGTACACCGCTTGCAGAGGATTGCGCAGATCGTGACCCAAGATGGCAATGAACTGCTCGCGCAACTCGTTGTCCGCGTGAGCATCCCGCAGTGCGCTCTGATCTTGCTGCCGCGACACTTCACTGTCGAGCTGCAAGGCAATGAGCGACGCAAAGCGCTTGAACATACCGATGATTTTCGGATCCGCCACCTTGGCCGGCGCCGGATCGATTGCGCAAAGGTTCCCAAAGTAGCGGCCGTTCGGCAGAACGATGGGCACCGATACGTAGCTCTCAATATGGTAAATCTTCGGCGTGTGATGATGGCTGTACCGTGCGTCGGTGCTCGCCTGTTCGATGACGATGGGCTCATTGGCCCTTTTTGACTCGATGCACAGCGTGCTCTCAAGATCCAACTGTCCGCCGGGTTTCAGGCCGAATTGGATGTCATCTTTGACGGCGCAGGCAATCCAGGTGTGTTCAGTGACGCGCGCGACTGCGGCAAATCTCATGCCGGTGGTTTCGCACAGAACCTCAAGCAGCGTGGGCACGGCTTGCAGCCTGCTGACGGCAGAAATATCTCGGGCGATCTCCTCGGGGGAATCGCCCGCGGCGGCAGACTGGAGTGAGATTGGGGGCAATTCAGTGTCCATGCTGTATGGCAGAGGCGATGGCTGCGATCTGCGAACCGCTCCGTGAGAGTGTATTTTAACACCCCCAAGTGTATTTGTGCCGCAAAGGAAATCCTGCCAGGCCCTGGCAGGATTGGATAGTAGGCTGCATTAACCTAGGTCAGTATTCGAGGTCGGCGTGAAGAGAATACCCACACCAAGCTTCCAGAAAGCGCCGGCTGTCGCCGTACCCGGACAGTGCCTGTGCGGCGACGTGCGCATCGAGATCGACTTTCCGGCGCGCTGGGCCTGGCATGACCATTCGCCTGCAAGCCGTCATGCCCACGGAGCGGCGTACGCGACCTATGTGGGAAGCTGGCGTCGGCGCTTCCGCGTCACTCACGGGGTGTCGAGGATCACCCGGTACGAAGATCTCGCGGCAGGTACGACACGGAGTTTCTGCACTCGCTGCGGCACGCCGATTTGCTATGAACGCGTCCGCTCGCCGCACATGGTGAATGTGCCGCGCGCATTGTTCCGGAGCCGCACCGGCAGACAAGCCCGTTATCACATCGCCATCGAGCAGGCGGTGGAATGGGCGTACATGGGCGAGCGCCTGGTGCCGCTCAAGGGATTCCCGGGCGTGGTGTGGGACGGCTCCAAAAGGAAGCCGCGCGCGCCGCCGGTATCCGCCGGCTAGCCGCCGCCGATATCCATTACGTCGGCCACGGGCCGACCAGAAACGGCAAAATCCGACTGCGGAATCGGCGGCTGAGGGTGACGCGAATTCCGCGCTTGAGCACAATTTCATAGTCGCCATGAAACAAGGGATGCAGTTCGGTGATCTGCTCCACATTGATGATAGTGGAGCGGTGCACACGCACAAAGTGGCTGTTGTCGAGGCGCGCCTCCACGTCGCGCAGTGCCTGACGCGCCAGATAGCAGTGCCCATTGACGAAGATCTTCACGTGCTTGCCGGCCGCTTGCACCATTTCAATTTCGCGCGCCGGCACGAACAGGACCCGCCCACCATCGTTGACCAAGAGTCGATCTCGAAGTCGCGTTGCGGATGAACGCTCGGTGCTGTCGCCGGGTGCCTTTGAGAATTCTTCGCCGGCTCCGCGCTCCTTGACGAGCAGGCTTCTGGCGCGCGCAATCGCCTTTGCAAAGCGATCATCGTCGAAGGGCTTGAGCAGGTAGTCCACCGCCTCGACGCCGAACGCGTCGACCGCATATTCGGCGTAGGCCGTCACGAAAATCACGAAGGGGTGCACGCCGCGTGCCTCGAAGGATGTCAGCAATTCGAAACCGTTGCGCTCCGGCATGCGCACATCCAGCAGCAACAGATCGGGAGCGGCGCCGGTGATCGTCGACTCGCATTCGGCCACTGATCCAAAATCGCCGATGACGTGAAAATCGGGTTCGCGCGCCAGCAGCCGGCGAATACGCTGTCGCGCGATGGGTTCATCGTCGACAATCATCGCGGAGAGCGGCGGACCGCTCATGCGGGTTCCGCCTGCGCCGCATTTGCCGGCATGTCGAGCATGGCGCGAGTGCCGCTGAGCCTGCCCGGACCGATCCGCACACTGGCATCGTCGCCGAACGCGGCACGCAACCTAGCTTCGACGTTGCGCAGGCCGTCACCGAATACGGTGCGCGACAGGGGCGCCAGCAGCTGCGGC
>DASYIN010000002.1:0-21597 GCA_035997505.1 Steroidobacteraceae bacterium
TGCAGCGACTGTTCTTCGGAGTCGAACACCCGCGCCTTGCCTCTGAAACTCAGGCCTTCTTTACCGGTAATTTTTGCAACCGCTCCCGCCGGCGCGAGGTTCCCATACAGGACCACCAAGTGGCTGTCCTTCTTTATGGGATTGCTCAAAGGCCGCACGATCGCCTGGGTCTCGGGGTAAGCAGCCACATGCTGAAGATTCTCGGCTAGGCTCGCGCCGGTCACCGTGAGGCACTCGCCGTGCAGCAAGCCTGCATTCAACAAGGATTTCATCAATGGTTGGATGCCGCCGATCGCGACCAGTTCCGACATCGAATAGCGCCCGCTGGGACGCAGATCCGCCAGTACGGGCACGTGCTTGCCGATTCGCGTGAAGTCATCCAGTTTCAGTTTGATGTTGGCCGATGAGGCTATTGCCAAAAGGTGCAGCACAGCATTGGTCGAGCCACCGAGCGCAATGACCACCGTGATCGCGTTTTCCAGCGCCTTGCGGTTCAGGATGTCGCGAGGGGTGATGCCGCGCCCGATTAGGTTAACCACCGCGGCGCCTGCGCGCCGGCAGTCATCGCGCTTCTGGCTCGAGATGGCGTCCTGCGCGGAACTATTCGGCAGGCTCATGCCCATGGCCTCGATGGCCGACGCCATCGTGTTGGCCGTATACATCCCAGCGCACGCGCCCGGTCCCGGTATGGCCGTGCGCTCTACGAATTTGAGCTGCTGCTCGGACACGGTGCCTCGCGCGTGCCCGCCCACCGCCTCAAAGACGGAAACGATGTCGCTGTTGTCTGCGCCCGGACGAATTGTGCCGCCATACACGAACACCGCGGGACGGTCGAGGCGAGCCAACGCCATCATGCAGCCGGGCATGTTCTTGTCGCAGCCGCCAATGGCGACAACGCCGTCGAAACCCTGTGCGCCCACCACCGTCTCAATCGAGTCCGCGATCACCTCGCGAGACACCAGCGAGTAGCGCATGCCCGGAGTGCCCATGGAGATGCCATCGGAGACCGTGATCGTATTGAAGGTAATCGCCTTCGCGCCCGCTTCATCCACCCCCGCAGCGACGAGACGCGCGAGTTCATCGATGTGCATATTGCAGGGCGTCAGGTTGCTCCATGTCGAGGCAACGCCCACCTGGGGCTTCATGAAATCTGCTTCAACAAAGCCAACGGCGCGCAACATCGCGCGGCTCGGAGTCTGCGTCAGCCCGTCGACCACTGCGCGGGAATGGCGGCGGGTGTCGACCTCGGAGGTTTTCTTGCGCATGCCGGGGAGCTTACGCAACGCCATAGCGTTGGACCAAGTACCGATAGACGCCGCGCAGGGCTTGTGCCTCGGCGCCGACGCCTCGACCCGGGCGATCTTTGGAATTCCACGCATACAGATCGATGTGCAACCAGGTCGAGTCGGTGACGAAACGCTTCAGGAAAAGTGCACCGAAGATGGCGCCTGCGAAAGGCGAGGATGCAACATTGTTCAGATCGGCAATTTTGCTGGCCAGCTCGTCATCGTAGCCTGCCCACAACGGCATCGGCCAGAGCGGATCGTGTTCAGCCGCCGCTGCCCGTGCGAGCTCCTGTACGACGCGTTCATCGTTGCCAAAGAGCGCCGGCAGCTCCGGACCGAGCGCAACCCGAGCGGCGCCCGTGAGCGTGGCGAAATCGATGATCAGGTCAGGGCGCTCGGCATCGGCAAAGGCCAGTGCGTCGCATAACACCAGACGGCCTTCCGCGTCCGTGTTGCCGACCTCGACGGTGAGTCCCTTGCGTGTGGCGAGCACATCGCCAGGCCGGTAGGCATTGCCGCTGATCGCGTTTTCCACGGCCGGCACCAGAACGCGGATCTGGGCGCGGATCGGCGCGCTCATGAGTAAGTTCGCGAGCGCGAGTGCCACGGCGGCGCCGCCCATGTCCTTTTTCATCAGAGCCATGCCGGAACTCGGTTTGATGTCCAGACCGCCGCTGTCGAAACACACACCCTTGCCGACCAGCGTCACGAGCGGGAGCGCGGCGCCGTCTTTGGGCGTCCATCGCAATTCGACCAAGCGCGGCGCCTCGGCGCTGGCGCGACCGACGGCGTGAATGGCCGGAAAATTCGCGGACACCAAATCTTGTCCGACCCATTCATTGAACGTCGCATGATGGCGTTCGGCAACCTGCCGCGCCGCAGCAGCCAGTTGCGCCGGCCCGAAATCACCGGCCGGCGTATTGATCCAGTCGCGCGCCATTCGCAACGACTCGGCGGCATGGGTTACGAACACCATGTCGGCATTGGCCGGCGGCTCGAGGCTCGACGCCTCGTTCTTCGACGCGCGGTAACGATCGAAGCGATAGGTACCGTAGGCAAAACCCAACGCCAGCTGCGTGGCCTCCGTCGCGCTGAATTCCTGCGCGAGGCGGAAACGGCGCGCGGGCAGCCTTTCGACCAATCCTGCCGCATGCCACAGCGATAGCTCTCCGAGCCGTTTGCCAAGGCCCGCCACGGCCGCGGCGACGCCGCCTGCCGCATCCGGCAACAGAACGACGCGATGCTTCTCGCCCTTGAAGTTTTGTTCGACGAGCCACTGGCGTGCGAGCGGCGATTGACCTGCGCGCCATGGGTCGATTTCATCCTCGTGCAGCAACCACAATGGGAGCGGAAAATTGGTGCCGGAAGTCATTCAAGCGAGTCCTTCGATAACGTGTCGATGCCTGGGAAAACCTTGCATCATAGGAGCTTCTGTGGTGCTATTCGATGTTAGTTAACAAAGCATTTAAGCGCAATTTTGTGCAAGACCCCGCTTAAGGCCACAAAAGTCTTTAAGCGGGGTCTTGCGTTTTACGCGCCCTGGAATTTTTCGGCCGGATATAGAATCAGGAGATTTTGAATGCGTTTGTATTCGCAGAAGGACGTCGACAAGAAGGCACTGCGCGGGGCGCGCATCGCCGTGCTTGGCTATGGCAGTCAGGGACGCGCGCACGCGCTCAATCTGCGCGACAGCGGCTACGATGTGGTGGTCGGGGTACGCAAGGGGAACAGCTGGACCAAGGCGAAGAAGGATGGGCTTGCGGTCGCGGAACCGCTAGCCGCCATAAAAGGCGCGCAACTGGTCGCCATGCTGGTTCCCGATATGACCCAAAAGGCTCTGTACGCGGAGTTGCAGCCGCATTTCGAGAAAGGCGCGACATTGCTGTTCGCCCACGGTTTCAATATTCACTTCAAGCAGATCAAACCGCGCAAAGATCTCGATGTGGTGCTGATCGCACCCAAGGGTCCGGGTGATCTGGTGAGGCGCCAGTACCAACAGGGCCGCGGCGTGCCCTGCCTCCTGGCGATCGCGCAGAATCCCTCCAAGCGCGCCAAGCCCAAGGCGCTGGCGTATGCCGACGGTATTGGCGGCACCCGCGGCGGCGTGCTCGAGACGACATTTGCCGAGGAGACGGAAACTGATTTGTTCGGCGAGCAGGCGGTGCTCTGCGGCGGCGCCACCGAATTGGTCGTCAAGGGTTACGAAACACTGGTGGAAGCCGGCTACCAGCCGGCGGTGGCGTACTACGAGTGCCTGCATGAGCTCAAACTGATCGTCGATCTTCTCCACGAGGGGGGCATCACGAAAATGCACCGCTTCATCAGCGAAACGGCCAAGTACGGCGACTTGACCCGCGGACCGCGCATCGTCAACAAGGCCACCAAAAAAGAGATGCGCAAAATTCTCGCTGAAATTCAGCAAGGAAAATTCGCGCGGCAATGGATTGCGGAAAACAAAGGCGGCCGTCGCAAGTACTCGAAGCTGCTGAAGGCTGATCTGAAGCACCCCATCGAGAAAGTCGGTGCGCAACTGCGCGCTCGAATGCCCTGGCTGGAAGCGGGCTGACATCCGGTAGGCATGACGCCGCGCACGCTATTCGACAAGGTCTGGTCGGCGCATGAGGTCGTCGCCGAAACGCGCGACACGCCCGCGGTCCTGTATGTCGATTTGCACCTCGTTCATGAGGTGACGACACCGCAGGCGTTCAGCATGCTAAAGGCGCATGGGCTGCCGGTTCGCCGGCCCGATCGGACGCTCGCGACCATGGACCATTCGACCCCCACGCTGAGCGCGCAGGTGTTTGGATCAGTACCGATCAAAGTGGACGCCGCGGCAAAACAAGTGCGCCAGATGGAGCAGAACGCAGCCGAATTCGGCATCGAGCTGTTCGGCATGCGCGACGCGCGCCGCGGTATCGTCCACATTATCGGTCCGGAACTAGGGGTGACGCAGCCGGGCATGACCATTGTGTGCGGAGACAGCCACACGAGCACCCATGGAGCCTTTGGCGCCCTCGCCTTTGGGATCGGCACAACTGAAGTCGGCCATGTGTTCGCCACACAGGCACTGTTGCAACGCAAGCCGAAGAGTCTGGCCGTCAATATCGAGGGTCGATTGCAACCGGGCGTCGCGGCAAAGGATTTGATCCTGGCCATCATCGGCCAGATCGGCGTATCGGGCGGCACAGGCTACGTATTGGAATATCGCGGCTCGACCGTGCGGGCACTGTCGATGCACGAGCGCATGACGGTGTGCAATATGTCGATCGAAGCGGGAGCGCGCGCCGGCATGATCGCACCAGACGACGTCACGTTCGAATACCTCAAGGGTAAGCCTCGGGCACCGCGCGCCGAGGACTGGGAGAGCGCCGAGTCGAGCTGGCGAACCTTCGTAACGGATCCTTTGGCTCAATTCGACGCATCGGTCGATGTTGATGCCGAGCGCATTGAACCCATGATCACCTACGGCACCAATCCCGGTATGGTCGTGCCGATCGGCGGCGCGATCCCTGAAAGGCGAGGAGATGAAGTATTCGAGAAGGCCATGCGCTACATGGGATTCCACAGCGGCGAGGCCATGCTGGGCAAACCCGTGAACGTGGTATTCATCGGCAGCTGCACCAACGGCCGGCTGGAGGATTTGCAAGCGGCCGCACGAATACTCAAGGGACGCAAGGTCGCACCAGGCGTGCACCTGCTCATTGTGCCGGGCTCGCAGCAGATCAAGCGGGAAGCCGAAGCTTCCGGTCTCGCTGATATTTTCAAAGCCGCCGGCGCGGACTGGCGCGAGTCCGGCTGCTCCATGTGCCTCGGCATGAACGGCGACACTGTCGCTGCAGGTCAATATTCCGTGAGCACCAGCAATCGTAATTTCGAAGGGCGTCAGGGAAAGGGAGCGCGAACGCTGTTGGCCAGTCCGTTGACGGCCGCGGCCAGCGCCGTCAAGGGCAGCATCGCCGACCCACGCGAGTTGCTGTAGTGCAGCCGCTAAAACGCGTCACTTCGCGAACCGTGGTAATTGCATCCACCGATATCGACACCGACCAGATCATTCCAGCGCGGTTTCTGACCACCACGACCAAGGAAGGCTTGGGAAAGCAGCTCTTTGCCGATTGGCGTTACCAAGAGAATGGCGCGCCAAAGCCGGAATTCGTGTTGAATCGCCCCGAGGCCCAGGGTGCGCACATTCTGGTGGCCGGGCGCAACTTCGGTTGCGGCTCTTCGCGCGAACATGCGCCCTGGGCTTTGCTTGATTATGGATTTCGCGCGGTCATCAGTACGGAGATTGCCGATATTTTTCGCGGCAATGCGCTGAAGAACGGTTTTTTGCCCATCGCCGTCGATGAACAGACATCGCAGTGGCTGCTGCAGCATCCCGGCGCCGAAGTGGATATTGACCTCGAGGCGATGCGGCTGACGCTGCCGACGGGCGCGACAATTTCCTTTGCCGTCGAGCGCTTCGCGCGCCACTGCCTGTTGAACGGTTTGGACGAATTCGGCTACTTACGCAGCAAGCTTCCGGACATCGAGCGGTTCGAGGCGGCGCGCAGCTGATGCATGCAAGGATTGCAGTGCTCGCCGGCGATGGCATCGGCGCCGAGGTCACGGCCGAAGCGGTGCGCGCTCTCGAGGCGGTGGCGACGCGATTCGATCACCGCTTCGTATTCGAATCAGCGCTCTTGGGAGGCGCCGCCATCGACGCGACCGGTGAGCCGTTGCCGGCCGCCACGCTGGCCGTGGCGATGCGGGCGGACGCGACCTTGTTGGGAGCCGTGGGCGGCCCAAAATGGTCGGACCCGGATGCCAAGGTTCGTCCCGAACAAGGCCTGTTGCAGCTGCGAAAGTCGCTGGGGCTGTTCGCGAATTTGCGGCCCGTGGTGCCCCACCCTGCGGTGCTCGATGCCTCGCCGATCAAAGCGGATCGCTTACGCGGTGTGGACATCATGGTGGTGCGCGAACTCACGGGCGGCATTTATTTCGGTGAGAAATCCCGCACCGCCACGGAAGCCGTCGACGTGTGCCGCTATACGCTTGCGGAAATTGAACGCGTCGTGCGGCTCGCGGCCAACTTGGCGCGCGGCCGCCGCGGAAAATTGACCTCGGTCGACAAGGCCAATGTACTCGAGACCTCGCGCCTGTGGCGTTCCGCCGTGAATCGCATCATGCCCGCTGAATTTCCCGACGTCGTGGTAGAGCACATGCTGGTGGACTCCGCGGCCATGCATCTACTGCAAAGGCCGCGCGACTTCGACGTCATCGTGACTGAAAACATGTTCGGCGATATTCTCACCGATGAAGCGTCCATGCTCGCCGGATCCATGGGGCTCCTGCCGTCGGCGTCGCTCTCCGCGGATGCGCGCGGCGGCGTGTTCGAACCCATCCATGGATCGGCGCCCGACATCGCCGGCCGCGGTATCGCCAATCCGTATGCCGCGATCTTGAGCGCTGCGATGCTGTTGCGTTACTCCCTGCTTCTCCCCGCCGAAGCTCATGCACTCGAGAAGGCAGTCGATCGAGCGATCGCATCGGGTGCGCTCACCGCCGATCTCGCCCCTGCGGGCAGGGCAATTACGACGCGCGCAGCTGCCGACGCGGTGTTGGCTGCACTTTAGCGGCGCGCGCGAGGCCCTCGCGCAAATCCGCCACAAGATCCGTCGCGTCTTCTATGCCCACTGAAACGCGCAGCAGTCCGGGACTGATCCCCGCCCGCAGCCGTGCCGATTCCTCCATGCCGGCATGCGTCATGCTCGCCGGGTGGGCAATGAGGCTTTCCACGCCGCCCAAAGATTCGGCCAGGGTAAAGCACTGCAGGCCGGTGAGAAACGCCTCGACAGCAGTCTCGCCGCCGGCGAGTTCGAAACTCAGCATCGCGCCGAAGCTGCTTTGTTGCCGGCATGCGATTGTATGGCCAGGATTGTCCGCAAGACCCGGATAGTAGACGCGCAGCACCTCGGGATGCTGCGATAGAAACTCCACCACGCTTGCGGCATTCTCGGCGTGCACGCGCATCCTGGCGTGAAGGCTGCGTATGCCGCGCAGCGTCAGGAAGCTGTCGAACGGCGCGCCGGTAACGCCGACGGCGTTGGCCCACCATGCCAGGGTCTGGTGCAGTTCCTGCGTCGCCGCGATCACCGCGCCGCCGACCACGTCGCTGTGACCATTCAGGTACTTGGTGGTGGAATGCATGACGTAGTCGGCGCCCAAGCCTATGGGCTGCTGCCAAATCGGCGACAAGAACGTATTGTCGACCGCCGCCAACGCGCCGGCCGCATGCGCCGCATCGGTGATCGCGCGAATATCGACCACGCGCAGCAGGGGATTGCTCGGTGTCTCAATCCACACCAGCACAGGTTTCGCATCAAGCGCCGCGCGCAGTTCCGCCGCGTTGCCTTGATCGACGAAATCCACCACCAGGTTTCCCTTCGCATGCAGCGCTTTGAGCAGGCGGTACGTGCCGCCGTAGCAATCGTGAGGCGCGAGCACGCGCGCCCCCGCCGGGAGCGTCGCCAGGATCAGGGTGATGGCCGCCAATCCGGTGCAGGTCACGATTGCCCCGGCACCGCCTTCCAGATCGGTCAAGGCGTCGGCGAGTTGGTCGCGCGTCGGATTGCCGGAGCGCGTGTAATCGTACCGGCGCGGCTGGCGGTAGCTCTGAAATGCAAAATTGGTCGACAGGTAAATCGGCGGCACCACGGAACCGTGGTGCGCGTCCGACTCGAGACCGGCGCGAACCGATCGAGTCGCGATGTTCTTGGGCTTCACTTCGCTGCTCATGACTGCTGCTCCGCAAGGGCGTGTTTGATGATGGGTGTGAGGGCCGCGCCTTCCTTCAAGAAAGCGTCATGCCCGAAAATTGAATTGATCTCGATCAACTGGCGCGGACCGCTCAAGCGCGCGGATAGTGCCTGCATGTCGTTGAACGGCACCAACTGATCCTCACGCACGGCTATCAACGTCGCCGGCGTATGTACTTGAGTCGCATCCATCTCGTGCAGATCGATCGATTCGCTCAGGGTCAGGAAGGATTCGGCGCGGTAGTTCTGCACGTAATCATCGCCGCGCGCGAACAAGTAGTCCTCGATCGGAAATCGAAAGCGATCGGCGTTTCGCTTCGGCGCCGCGCCGAACCTGAGCGCAAACTCGATGGGGCTGCGGTAGGTCGCCATCGCCAGCGCACGGGCCAGCTTGAGACCCGCGGCACCATCGCCGCGCGCAATGGCTTCGCGCACGATTTGGCGCTGCACGCTGCGCCAGGCAGTCGACAGCACCTGCGAGCGGTCGGCGGCGCTCAACACCACGATATGACCGACGCGGTCGGCATAGCGCTCGGCGAAACACAGCGCCACCATGCCGCCGTACGAGGCGCCGACAATGGCATGCAACGACTTCAATCCCAGATGCCCGACGATGAGGCTCAGGGCCTTGGCCTGATCGTAGGAGCTAATGGGGGGAAACGAGCCGCCCACGCTGGGCGTCGCGCTGTCGCCGCGCCCGCCGATATAGTCGATTCCCAGCACGCGATACAGGCGCGTGTCGACGCCAAGCCCAGGGCCCACCATCTCGGGCCACCAGCCCTCGCCCGGCGCGCCGGTGACGATGCGATGCGCGGAGATTCCGCCGAGCACGACGACAACGGGACCCTGCTCGTTGCCCACCAGTCGAAAGGACACCCGTGCATCCGGCAACGGATCGCCGTAATGCAAATCGAAGGGCGCGAGACGCATGGTCTCATCGATGGGATTGAAGAAATTTTCGGCCACTCGTTCCAAGCTCCTTAAGGCAAGCACCCCTGGAGCATTGGCTCGTAGCCTATTGAAGTCGCGGGATACCCGCGCAATTGGCTGCCCATCTACCGGATCCACGCCCTTTAAGGCACATCACCGCAGGAGTTGGCACCGTTCCGACTCCCTCCTATCAAGGAGACATCGTTGGTTGCCCCGGCTTCTAAGGGCCTTTCCCTCAGCCGGTCTAGATAAGCCGCTGAATTTTAGGCAGCCGCGCCGGACACGTCAAGCATTTTACCCTTGTGCGCTTGCGCCGTTTTCATCAATGCATTAATGTAATAGCGCATTAATACATGATCAAAGTTGTATGCGATCAGTTCAGGACTGCACATGAAAACCAATCGGCCGGTGACCCAACGGCAGGAACAGCAGCACGAGCGGGCGCTATGTGCGGCGATTCTCGCGCTGCGCTCCATGGATGAGTGCCGCAGTTTTTTTCGCGATCTGTGCACGCCCGCCGAACTGCAGGCCATGGCGGATCGTTGGGCGGTGGTTGAGCTGTTGGAGCGCGGCCTCCCCTACCGGGAAATTCACAGGCAAACGGGCGTGAGCGTCACCACCATCGGGCGCGTCGCGCGCTACCTGATGTCGGGCAATGGCGGCTATCGCGCCGTGACCGAGCGATTGAAACTCAATGCATAGCGGCAAGGGAAACGGGGACTCCATGCGCCTCAAGATCGCCGTTCAAAAAAGCGGCCGTCTCACCGACAACTCATTGGATTTGCTGTCGCGCTGCGGCCTGAAGTACAGCCGCGGCAAAGATCAATTGATGTGCTATGGCGAGAACATGCCGCTCGACGTGTTGTTCGTCCGCGATGACGACATCCCCGACCTGGTGCAGGAGGACGTTTGTGATTTAGGGTTGGTCGGCTTGAACGTGATAGAAGAGAAACGCCTCGCCTTCGAAGCGCGCGGCATCAAGTCCTTGTTCGAGACAGTGCAGCTCCTGGACTACGGGCGCTGCAAGCTATGCATCGCGGTGCCGGACGGATTCGACTATCAAGGTCCGCACTCGCTCAAGGCCACGCGCATTGCGACCACCTATCCGCATATCCTGGCCCGCTTTCTCAAACAGCACGACATCGAAGCTGAGGTCGTCGTGTTATCAGGATCGGTCGAAATCGCACCGCGCCTGGGCCGCGCGGATCTGATATGCGATCTGGTCTCCACCGGATCGACCCTCGCCGCGAATCATCTTCGCCAGGCGCAAACGGTGATGGAAAGCCAGGCTGCGCTCATCCGTACTCCCATGCCAATCCCGCCGGAAAAGCAGGAATGGACCCGCCGGCTGCTCATGCGTATCGACGGCGTGGAGCAAGTCAAGGGCAGCAAGTACATCATGCTGCATGCCCCCCGCTCCGCATTGGCGGCCATCGCGAAATTGCTTCCGGGCAGCGAGGCACCCACCGTCATCCCGCTGGAGGGACTAGGCGATCGAGTCGCCGTCCATGCCGTGTGCCGCGAAAATGTCTTCTGGGAGACGCTCGAGGACTTGAAGGGGGCGGGCGCGACCTCCGTGCTGGTTCTGCCCGTCGAGAAAATGCTGGCCTGAGGCCAAAGAATCCTGCATGAGAATTCTCGACTGGAACTCGTCGTCTGGTGCAGAGCAATGCGACGCCCTGCGCCGCCCCGCGCTCAAGGCCGCGGCGGAGGTCAGCGCCGCGGCGCGCGATATCATCGAACGCGTACGCCGCGACGGCGATGCCGCGCTGCTCGCGCTCACGCAACAATTTGACGGCGCGCGTCTCGAGTCGTTGGCGGTGACAGAACAAGAATTTGCCGCTGCCGAGGGCGCGGTGACGCCGGAGCAGCACGCGGCGATCGAGCGTGCGATAGACAACGTGCGTCGTTTCCATGCGGCGCAAGCTTCGCCGCCGCTGCGCGTGGAGACCTCGCCCGGCGTGGTCTGCGAGCGTTTTAGCGTGCCCATCCGCGCGGTCGGCCTCTACGTCCCGGCGGGCTCCGCACCCCTTCCATCCACGGCCATCATGCTGGCGGTGCCCGCCGCGCTCGCAGGCTGTCCGGTCAAGGTGATGTGTAGCGCACCCAGTCGAGCGGGCAGCGCGAATCCAGCGGTTCTGGTCGCCGCGCGCAAGGCAGGCGTTGAGCAAATATTCAAGCTCGGGGGCGCCCAAGCCATCGCCGCCATGGCCTACGGGAGCGAGTCGATTCCGAAGTGCGACAAGGTTTTTGGGCCCGGCAATGCCTACGTGACCGCGGCGAAGATGCTGGTGGCGCAGGATGCCGGCGGCGCCGCGCTCGACCTGCCGGCCGGCGTGAGCGAAGTGATGGTCATCGCCGATGACGAGGCGCGTCCGGAATTTATCGCCGCCGACCTGCTCGCGCAGGCCGAGCATAGCCCCGATGCCCAAGCCATTCTGGTAACGACGCGGCACGCATTGGCCACGGCGGTATTTGGCGAAGTACAACGCCAGAGCCCGATGCTGTCCCGCGCCCGGATCCTTAAGGAGTCGATTGCAGCGATGCGCCTGATCGTGGTTGACACGCTGCAAACCGCATTCGACATCGCCAATACTTATGCGCCGGAACATCTCATATTGGAGATTGGCGAGGCGCGAAAGTGGCTGCCGAAAATCACAACTGCGGGCGCGGTGTTCCTGGGGCACTGGTCGCCCGAGTCTCTGGGAGATTACTGCAGCGGACCCAACCACACCCTGCCCACGTACGGCTACGCGCGTTCCCACAGCGGCCTGTCGCTCGAGGATTTTCAAAGGCGCATCACTGTCCAGGAGGTCACGCCCACCGGTCTTAAAGGATTGGGACCGACCGCAGGCATCCTGGCCGGACTTGAAGGTTTGGACGCGCACGCGGCGGCGGTGAACATTCGGCTCGAGGCGCTGCGATGAGTCCTCTCATTTCTCTTGCGCGCCCGGAAATTGTATCTCTGAAACCTTATGCGCACGCAGCATGGCTGCCGTCCCTGACCCGCATGCACGCCAATGAGGCACCCTGGAGACCCAACGGCGATAACACGCTCGCTGGTCTCAATCGCTATCCTGAACCACAACCGCTGGCGCTCATCGAGCGCTTGGCGTCGCTCTACGGCGTATCCGCCGCGCAAGTGCTTGCAACGCGCGGCGCCGACGAAGCCATTGATGTCCTGTCGCGCATCTACCTACGGGCCGGCACGGATGCCATTCTGCAGTGCGGACCCACCTTCGCCATGTACCAGGTTGCGGCGCGCATCCAAGGTGCCGAGGTGATCGAGCTTCCCCACAACCGCAATCAGGGTTGGTCCCTCGATCCGGAACGGCTACTGGCCGCGTGGCATCCGAGCATCAAACTGGTGTATCTGTGTTCGCCGAACAATCCCACCGCCAATCTCTTGAACCAGGCCGCACTCGAGCAGATTTGCACCGCGCTCGACGGCAGGGCCATAGTCGTCATCGATGAGGCCTACATCGAGTGGTCTCACTCTGCAAGCCTGGTCGGTTGGTTGGAGCGCTTTCAAACACTTGCTATCTTGCGCACCTTGTCCAAGGCACATGCGCTCGCCGGTGCGCGTCTCGGTGCCTTGCTCGCGAACCCGGAGTTGATTCAAATTGCGCGGCGCGTGATTCCGCCTTATGCGCTCGCGCAGCCGACGATTGAAGCGGCACTGCGTGCCCTTGAGCCCGATACACTTGCCGCCTCACAGATCAGATTGGATGCCTTGGTCATGGAAAAAGAGTATTTGCGCCGCGGCCTGGAGGATTCGCCGCTGGTACACAAGATCTGGCCCAGCGACACGAATTTCCTGCTGATCGATTGCTCCGACGCCGATCAGTTCATGAGAAACAGCATCGCGGGCGGCCTGATCGTTCGAGATTTACGCAGCCATCCGGCGCTGCCCAACTCGCTGCGGGTCTCGGTGGGTACGCGCGCGCAAAATGATGCGTTGCTGCGTTCCGTGGAGATTGCATGACCGCAAGACGCATCCTGTTCCTCGATCGCGACGGCACCCTGAACGAGGAGGTGCCCGACGAACAAATAGACAGCTTGGCGAAGATCCGCCTGATGCCCGGCGTCATTCCCGCGCTGCTGGAATTGAAACGCGCCGGCTTCGCGCTTGTCGTGGTCACCAATCAAGACGGACTGGGGACGCCGGCTTTTCCGCGCGAGTCCTTCGACATCGCACATCGCTTCATTTTGGATCTGTTCAGCTCCCAGGGGATCGAATTTGAAGCGGTGTTTCTCTGCCCGCATTTCAAACGCGAGGACTGTGCCTGTCGTAAGCCAAAACTCGGCATGGTCCAGGCATTTTTGGATGCGAATGACATCGACAAGGCGCATAGCTTCATGATCGGGGACCGCGAAACGGACCTGGAGTTCGCCGCCAATCTTGGCGTGCAGGGACTGCGAATCACCTTGGGCGGCCGCGCCGAGGAGACCTGGCCGGCCATCGCGGCTCGCATCTTGAGCCCTGCGCGCCGCTCACGCCTGCATCGTAAGACCAAGGAGACCGACATCAATGTCGAGGTTGACCTGTCTCGCGAGGGTCCCAGCAACATCGCCAGCGGTTTGGGATTCTTCGATCACATGCTCGAACAGATCGCGAAGCACGGCGGATTCGCCTTGAATCTCAAATGCAGCGGCGACTTGCAGATCGATGAACATCACACGGTCGAGGACTGCGCATTGACCTTGGGAGCGGCGCTGCGCGAGGCGCTGGGCGACAAGCGGGGCATTGCACGGTACGGATTTCTGCTGGCCATGGATGAGGCGGAAGCGCAGATCGCCCTCGATCTGAGCGGCCGCCCCTACTTCGTGTGGGACGGGAAATTCAATCGCGAGCGTGTCGGCGATCTGCCCACTGAACTGGTGCCGCATTTTTTCCGGTCGCTGGCCGAAGCCCTGGGTGCGGCGCTGCATATCACGGTACGCGGCGACAACTCTCATCACATGATCGAGTCCTGCTTCAAGGGTGTGGGCCGCAGCCTGCGTCAGGCGATACGGCTCGACAGCGAGGATGTACCCAGCAGCAAGGGGACGCTTTGACCGCGGCCAACGTCGTGATCATTGCGAGCGGCGGCGCGAATATCGCGTCACTGCAATTTGCGTTGCAACGGCTCGGCACGACTTCCGCGGTATCGGCCAATGCGCGCAAGATTCGCGAGGCGAGCCACGTCATTTTGCCCGGTGTGGGGGCCGCCGCGCATGCCATGTCTTTGCTCAGGCAGCAAAACCTGGAGTCGTTGATCACTTCGCTCGAGCAGCCGGTGCTGGGCATTTGCCTTGGAATGCAGTTGCTGTTCGAGGCGTCGGAGGAAGGCGAAGCGCAATGTCTCGGCATCATTCCGGGCCGGGCGGCGCGTTTGCCCAGCGACTTGGGCCATCCGGTTCCCCACATGGGATGGAACACACTAAATATCGATCGCCCCGACGCCCTGCTCGACGGCTTGAACCGGAATGACTACGCGTACTTCGTACATAGCTATGCGCTGCCCTTAGGGCCGGCAACGATCGCCAGCAGCGACTACGGACTTCCTTTCAGTGCCTGCGTGCAGTGGCGCAATTTCTTCGGTGTTCAATTCCATCCCGAGCGTTCCGCCAGGGTCGGTGCCCGATTGCTCAAGAATTTTCTGGACCTGTGACCCATCCGACATGAGACTCATTCCCGCCATCGACTTGAGAGCCGGACACTGCGTGCGCCTGCTGCATGGCGACTTTGAAGCCGAAACACGCTATCCAGCGGACCCGGGTTCACTGCTGAACAAGTATCGCGAGGCAGGCGCGGACTGGCTGCACATTGTCGATCTGGACGGCGCACGCGATGAATCGCCGGGCAACCGCGCCATCATCGTCGAGCTCGCAGCGCGCAAGGCGGTCAATCTTCAAGTCGGCGGCGGCTTGCGCAACACCGCTGCGCTTTCGCAAATGCTGGACGCCGGAGTAGCCCGCGCGGTGATCGGCAGTGCGGCGATCTCTCAGGTCGAGCAGGTGCAAGCGTGGCTTGCACATTTCGGTCCGGAACGCATTACGCTGGCATTCGATGTGTCCATCGATGACAGCGGCAGCCCTAAGGTCATGACCCATGGCTGGCAACGGCAATCCGAGTACTCGCTGTGGAATGCTTTGGACAACTACTCCGCATCTCCACCCAAGCACGTCCTGTGCACGGATGTGGGCCGTGATGGCGCTTTGACCGGACCCAACGTCGAGCTGTATCGCGAGGCCGTGCGGCGCTATCCGCAGGTCGAATGGCAGGCCTCCGGAGGCATTCGCAACGCCCACGATTTGCATGCCCTGTCCGAGGCGGGCGCCGCGGCCGCCATCAGCGGCAAGGCTTTGCTGGAAAACCTGATCTCCATCGAGGAATTGCAGCCATTCTTGCCAAACGCCTGATTCCCTGTCTTGACGTACGCGACGGTCAGGTCGTCAAAGGCGTGAAATTCCGCGATCACCGCGTTGTCGGCGATATATTGGAACTCGCCGCGCGTTATCGCGATGAGGGTGCCGATGAACTGGTGTTCTATGATATCTCTGCCAGTCCCGAAGGCCGCACGGTCGATCGAACATGGATCGTGCGCGTGGCGCGAACGCTCGATATCCCGTTTTGCGTTGCGGGTGGAATTCGCTCGGTCGCGGATGCTGAAGCGGTTTTGGCAGCCGGTGCCGAAAAAATCTCCGTTAATTCGCCGGCGCTCGAAGAACCCGAACTCATCGATGCACTGAGCGAGCGATTTGGCGCACAATGTGTCGTCGTCGGTATCGACAGTCAAAGGGTCGATGGCGGTTACCGCGTGCAGCAGTTCACCGGCGATGTCACGCGTTCGCGCGATGCTGGGCGCGATACGCTGGAGTGGGTGCTCGAAGTGCAGCGGCGCGGTGCGGGGGAAATAGTGCTCAATTGCATGGCGAACGACGGCGTGCGCAGGGGCTATGATATTGCGCAATTGAGCGAGGTACGTAAATGCTGTCAGGTGCCTTTGGTGGCCTCCGGGGGCGCCGGCACGGCTGAACATTTTGCCGAAGTCTTCCGAGCCGCACGCGTCGATGCGGCGCTGGCGGCCAGCGTGTTCCATTCCGGCGAGATCACGATTCCAACCTTAAGGCGCGAATTGCGTGCGCAAGGCATCGAGGTGAAACCTTGAAACTACCGACGCTCGAGTGGGAAAAAATGGGCGGCCTGGTTCCGGCCATCGTTCAAGACGCCAGCAGCGGCGCCGTGCTGATGCTCGGGTATATGAATCGCGAGGCCCTGGCCGCAACGGAAGCCAGCGGTCGCGTCACCTTTTGGAGCCGCAGCAAGGGCCGCCTTTGGACCAAGGGCGAAACCTCCGGTCACTTCCTCGAGGTTTGCAGCATCTGCGCGGATTGCGATCGCGATACCCTGCTGATTCTGGCGCACGCCGCGGGCCCCGCTTGCCACCTGGGAACCACCACCTGCTGGGGCGAAGGCGCCCCGCGCTCGATGGCCCAGCAGCTGGAGTTTCTGGGCAGGCTTGAACAGATCGTCGCGCAGCGCATCGCCGATCCGCCCGAGCACAGCTACACCGCCAAACTGGTCGAGGAGGGGCTGACCCGTATCGCGCAAAAGGTGGGCGAAGAAGGCGTGGAGTTGGCCCTGGCGGCCGTGGCGCAATCCGATGAAGCGGTCATCGGCGAGGCTGCGGACCTTTTGTATCACACCGCACTGCTGCTCAAGGCCAAGGGCTTGTCGCTGGTGCAGGTGGTGACCGAGCTGGAATGCCGGCACGCCGAGCGCGTCGAGGCTTAGCGTTGGGTCGCTAGAAAATGGGCCTTGAAATGAAACTCGCGGTTCGACCGTTGACCCCCGATCTATGGCCCGCGTTCGAAGATCTCTTCGGCAAGCACGGGGCTTGCAATGGCTGCTGGTGCATGTACTGGCGGGTCGGCAGTGCCTACAGGAAGCGGCCGGCCGAGAATAATAAAATGGCCTTTCGACGAGTGGTGAATCAGGGCCCGCCGCCCGGCCTGCTCGCATTCCACGGCGCTTTGGCCGTGGGCTGGTGTCAGCTGACGCCTCGCAGCGCCCTGCCGTGGATCGATCGCTCCTGGCGCCTCAAACGGGTCGACGAAACTCCGGTGTGGTCGCTCTCCTGCCTGTATGTGCGGATCGGCTATCGCAAACGCGGAGTGACTTCACGGCTGATACAGGCCGCGGTGCGGACTGCCAAGCGGGCGCGGGCGCCCGCGCTCGAAGCCTACCCTTTTGATGCCAGCAAGTCGCCGAGCGCATCCGGTACCGGCTACCGCTCGACGTTTGTACGCGCCGGATTCAAAACCGTTGCCTGCCGAACGCCAGCCCGGCCCATCATGCGCTACGACTTCAGCGCCTGATTTTTCGTCGCTCGGGCGTTTCGCCGCAGCGCATAGACCGCGATCCCCATCCACACCACATTGAGGGCCACCGACGGCCAGGCATTGTTATAGGCGCAGTTGATGATGAATCCTGCGGCGCCCACAATGTTCATTGCTTGATAGACCCATGAGCTCGGCAGGATTTTGCCGAAGGACAGCAAACTGTAGGCGCCCAGAATGAGCAGCGCCGCCACCCATCCGGCGATCGACACAAAGGTTTGCAGCGTCATGCGCCAGGATCCTTAAGCGGGCACGGGCGCCGGTGTGGCGATCAACCGCATTCTAAATTCTCTGCGCACCAGCCACAGACTGAATAAAGCCTGCAAGGTTACGCTTGCGACCGAGACATACCAAACGTGGATCATTTCAAAATGAGGCTGTGCCGACATCCAGAGCACAGGCAACACAAAGCTCAGCAGCCTGGTGGCCGAACTGACCACCGCCGGCACCGTATTACCCAGCCCTTGAAACACCGCCGAGCAGGTGAACACGAACCCGGAAGCTAGAAAATTCCAGGAAATGATCTGCAGGTATTGGCTGCCGACGGCAAGCGCAGTCGGGTCCTTGGTGAACCGTGCAATGACCCACGGCGACCCCCACTGACAGAACAGCGTCATGAGAACCATGATGCAGCTGCCGATCAGCGTCGATAAGGCGAAGGTTTCGCGGACGCGGGCAAACTTACGTGCCGCAAAGTTTTGTCCGACAATGGGTGCCGCGGCAAACGCCACCGCCATGGCAGGCAGGAACATGCTCTGCATGATGCGCATGCCGATTCCAAAACCAGCCTGCGCATCGGCTCCAAACGGACGCAGAACCCAGTACAGGACCGCCATCAGTACGAACATCAGCAAAAACTCGCCGCCCGCGGGCAGTCCGATGCGCAGCAGCCGGCGCCAGACCGCCATTTGCGGCCGCCATTGGGCGCGGATGAAGCCCACATACTTTTCGAGCCGATGAAAGTACAAGGCGAGCATGACGACGCCGACCGCCAGCGCAAGGGAGCTGGCGAGACCGGCGCCGGCCACGCCCATGGGATGCCCCGTGCCCCAACCGGCAATCAGGATGGGCGCCAGGACGGCATTCAAGACCACCGTCAGAACCTGCACGACCATGGTCGGTTGCACGATGCCGGTGCCGCGCAACGCCGATCCCATGGAGACGACGGCGAACTGCAACGCCAAACTGGGTAGAAACCAGTAAAGATATTCGATTCCGGCGGCCGCGGTCGCGGCGCTCGCGCCCAGTGTCCTCACATAGGAGGGTCCCGCAAAAAATCCCAACGCCAATGTGAACACAGCGCAGCCCGCAGCCAGCGACAAGCTTTGATTGAACACCAAATTCGCGTCCGCCTGATCCTTGCGCCCCGCGGCATGCGAAATCAGCGTGACCGTGCCGACACCCAGCACCTGCGTGACGGCGAAGACGACGAACATCACGTTGCCCGCGGCGCCCACGCCCGCGATCGCCGCATCGCCCAATCCGGCCACGAAGTACAGATCGATGAGGAAATAGAGAGTCTGAAAGAACATGCCCGCGGCAATGGGCAGCGCCATTTGCAGAATGTTTTTGACGATGGAACTGTCGGTCAAATCCTTCATGGCACCCCCGGGAATCCTGGGCCATTGTGCCACAGCCTCAATCCCTACAAGAACGCGTGTGCTAGTGCTACGCTGCACCGATGACCATGCTTCCTGATTTCGACATGTTGCTGTTCGGCGGCACCGGCGATCTGGTGACGCGCAAGCTGCTTCCCGCCCTATACCGGCGTTTTGCGGCCGGCCAGGTATCCGCGGCGTCGCGCATTTTCGGCGTCGCCAGATCTGCGCTGACGCGCATCTCATACACCGCGCAGGCCGAAGCCGCATGCCGCGAATTTCTGGGCAAGGAATTCGACGCCAAGCAGTGGCAGGGATTCAGCCGTCTGCTCGACTATATCAAGATCGATGCCGGCTCCGAATCGGACTTTGCCGCGCTGCCGGCAATATTCAAGGATCGGGACGGCGTCGTTCGCGTGTTCTTCTTTTCCACGGCCTCGAATCTCTTTTCCGCCATCTGTCAAAATCTCGCGAAGGCAAAAGTCGTCACGCCGCTGTCGCGGGTGGTGCTTGAAAAGCCGTTGGGGCACGACACGGCATCGGCGAATCTAATCAACGAGCAAGTGGGCGCCGTGTTCGCCGAGAAGCAGATCTATCGGATCGATCACTACCTCGGCAAGGAAGCCGTGCAGAATCTCATGGCGCTGCGCTTCGGCAATCTGCTGTTCGAGCCGCTCTGGCGCCGCGGTTACATAAAGCACGTGCAGATCACCGTCGCCGAGGAGCTTGGCGTCGAGCGCCGCGGAAATTTCTACGACAAAACCGGCGCCATGCGCGACATGATGCAAAATCACCTGCTGCAGCTGCTTTGCATCATGGCGATGGAGCCGCCGGCCAGCGCCGATCCTGATTCCGTGCGCGACGAGAAGCTGAAGGTCTTGAAAGCCTTGCGTCCCTTGCGCGAGCGCGACGTGCTGACGAAATCGGTACGCGGCCAGTACAAGGCCGGCGCGGTTCGCGGTGTGCCGGTGCCGGGATACCTGCAGGAGGCCGACATTGCGCCGGACAGCAGTACCGAAACCTTCGTGGCGCTGAAAGTCGACATCGATACCTGGCGCTGGGCGGGCGTGCCTTTTTATCTGCGCACGGGAAAACGACTGCAGGATAAGCTCACCGAGCTCGTGGTCACCTTCGAGGAGGTACCTCATCCCATTTTTGAGATCCCCGGCTCCCATACGGCCAATGAGCTGGTCATTCGGCTGCAGCCGGATGAATGCATCACCATGACCATTCTGGCGAAGAACCCGGGCGAAGGGATGCGTCTCAAGCCGGTGGACCTTGCCCTCGACTTGGGTGAGACATTCAAGACGCGCAGTCTCGATGCCTATGAGCGGTTGCTCATGGACACGGTGAAAGGCAACCTGACGCTTTTCATGCGCCGGGATGAACTCGATGCGGCGTGGGCCTGGATCGACCCCATCCGCGCAGGATGGGAACAGCATGACGAAGGACCCAAGACCTACATTGCAGGCACCTGGGGACCCGCGTCCTCCAGCGCCATGCTGAGTCGCGATGGGTTTGCGTGGCATGGCGAACTCTGACCCCCCGGCCACGAAATTCGCCGACATCGATGCGTTGTCGCGCACCCTCAGCGCTCAACTGGCCGCGAGTCTGAAGGCCGCGATTGCGGCGCGCGGCCTGGCCAGCTTGGTGGTTTCCGGTGGGAAGTCGCCGATCAAGCTGTTCGAGCGGCTGCGCGCCGAAGACCTCGACTGGAGCTTAGTCTGCGTCGCACTGGCCGATGAGCGCTGGGTCGAGCCTTCCGACCCCCGCAGCAACGAAAAGCTGGTGCGCGATGTGCTGCTGCAGGGATCCGCCGCCGCAGCACGCTTCTTGGGCCTCAAAAATGCCTCGCCCACGCCCGATTTGGGCGCGGTGTCGGCATGGGAAACCTTTGCGCGGGTACCGCGTCCCTTCGATGCGGTGGTGCTCGGCATGGGCGACGACGGGCACACCGCGTCGCTCTTTCCAGCCTCTCCGAATCTGCCCCGCGCCTTGAATCCGGCAGCGGTCGCCGGATGCGTCGGCATGTGGTCGCCGGTCGCTCCGCATCCCCGGCTGAGCTTGAACTTGAGCGCCCTGCTCGATTCCCGCCGTATCGTGCTGTCGATCAGCGGCGCGGAAAAATGGCGGACCTACTGCGCGGCAAACGATGCGGGCGATGTGCAAGACATGCCGGTGCGGGCCATATTGCGCCAGCGCCGAACCCCGGTTGAAGTGATGTGGGCGCCTTGAGGCGCCGCCTCGCGCGCGTACTTTAGATATGCGGCAGCAGGAAACGCATCGTGCGCCGCAGCGGTTCGGCCGCGCCCCATAACAGCTGGTCGCCCACGGTAAAGGCCGATAAATACCCAGGGCCCATTGAGAGCTTGCGCAGCCGGCCAATGGGAATGTCCAACTTACCGCTAACCGCGGCAGGCGACAGCGCGCGAATCGAGGCGTCCTTGTTATTGGGCACGATGCGCACCCACGGATTGCCGTCGCCGATCAATTTCTCGATTTCCGGCATCGGCAAATCTTTGGACAGCTTGATGGTCAATGCCTGCGCGTGGCAGCGCATGGCGCTGACTCTGACGCAGATGCCTTCAATGGGCACTGGGCGCG
>DASYIN010000003.1:0-24460 GCA_035997505.1 Steroidobacteraceae bacterium
CGATGCCATCGTCATGATCGAAAACATTTCCCGCTACATTGAAGCCGGCGAATCTCCGCTCGAGGCGGCGCTCAAGGGCGCCGGACAGATCGGCTTCACGATTATTTCCCTGACCATCTCGCTGATCGCCGTGCTGATTCCACTGCTCTTCATGCAAGACGTCGTCGGGCGGTTATTCCGGGAGTTTGCCGTCACTCTGGCGGTAACGATTTTGATATCGGCGGTGGTTTCTCTCACGCTGGTACCCATGATGTGCGCGCGGCTGCTCAAGCACCGACCGCAAAATGAGCGCGCTCAGACCGACTCCGGCAAGTGGTTCACCGCGGTCGTCGATTGGTACGGCCAGCGGCTCACCTGGGTTCTCGATCATCAGAGATTGACGCTTTGGGTCGCGCTGGGCACGCTGGTGCTCACCGCGCTTCTCTATGTGCTGATTCCCAAGGGCTTCTTCCCTGATCAAGATACGGGATTGATACAAGGTGTATCGGAAGCGACCGAGTCGATTTCCTACTCCGCCATGGCCACCCGCCAGCAAGCCCTCGCCGCGGCGATCCTCAAGGATCCGGACGTCGTCAGCCTCTCCTCGTTCATCGGCGTGGATGGAAACAATGTCACATTGAACAGCGGCCGCTTCCTGATAAATCTGAAACCGCGCGCCGACCGCTCCGCGACCGTCACCGCCGTGATCCGGCGGCTGCGCGATGAAACCGCAGATGTTTCAGGGATTCAGGTTTACATGCAGCCGGTGCAGGATCTGACGCTGGATAACACCATCAGCCGCACCCAGTATCAGTTCAACCTGGAGAGCGCTGATTCGACCGTCTTGTCGACGTGGACGCCAAAATTGGTGACGGCGCTGTCGCAATTGCCGCAGCTGGCGGACGTGGTGAGCAACCAAGAAGACAACGGGCTCGCGGCGTACGTGACCATCGACCGCGACAGCGCCGCGCGCTTGGGGATCAGCGTGGGCACCGTCGACAACGCGCTCTACGACGCCTTTGGCCAGCGAATTGTCTCCACCATATTCACTCAGCAGAATCAATACCGCGTGATCATGGAGGCTGATCCGAAGGCCTATCGATCCGTCGACGATCTGGCATCCATTTATGTCCCGTCCGCCGGCGGCGGTCAGGTGCCGCTGTCGGCGATTGCCAAAGTCGATGTGGAAACACGTCCGATCCTGATCAATCATCTGGCGCAGTTTCCAGCCACGACGGTGTCGTTCAATCTTGCGGCCAACACTTCGCTGGGCGCGGCTGTCTCCGCCATCGAGGAGGCTGAGCACAAGCTCGGCATGCCGATCAGCATCCGCACCACGTTTCAAGGCGCGGCGCTGGCATTTCGCAGCAACTTGAGCAATGAGTTGCTGCTGCTGGTCGCGGCCGTGCTGGTCATGTACATCGTGCTCGGAGTTCTATACGAGAGCTTTGTCCACCCCATCACGATTTTGTCGACCTTGCCCTCGGCGGGTATCGGCGCGTTGTTGGCGCTCATGCTGTTCGGCGATGATCTGACCATCATTGCCCTGATTGGAATCATTCTGTTGATCGGTATCGTCAAGAAGAATGCGATCTTGATGATCGATTTTGCGATCGTCGCCCAGCATGATGAGGGCCTGTCGCCGCGAGACGCCATCTACAAGGCCTGCCTCTTGAGGTTTCGTCCGATTCTGATGACCACGGTGGCAGCCATTTTCGGCGCCCTGCCCCTGATGTTCGGCACCGGCACCGGCTCTGAGCTGCGGCATCCTTTGGGCGTCAGCATCGTCGGCGGCCTGTTGGTCAGTCAAGTCCTGACGCTCTTTACCACGCCCGTCATTTATCTGGCGTTTGATCGCATCGCCGCGCGCATTCGCGGGCGCCCGGAAACCGCATCCGATGCGCCCTTGGCGGAGGGCTCGGCATGAATATTTCCGCGCCCTTCATCAGGCGGCCGGTTGCAACCACGTTGTTGACGATCGGTGTGGCCTTGAGCGGCGCGGCGGCGTTTGCCCTGCTGCCGGTGGCGCCGCTGCCGCGCATCGATGTCCCCGCCATATTCGTTTCCGCGCAGCTGCCCGGCGCGAGTCCGGAAGTCATGGCGGCAACGGTGGCCACTCCTTTGGAGCGGCATCTTGGGGCCATTGCCGATGTCGACGACATGACATCGACGAGCGGCGTGGGCACCACCAGCATCCAGCTCACCTTCGGCATCGATCGCGACATCGACGGCGCGGCGCGCGACGTACAGGCGGCCATTGCGGCGGCGCATGCGGATCTGCCGACCTCGCTCACCCGCAATCCCACCTACCGCAAACTCAATACTTCTGCGATTCCGGTAATTGTCATTGCGATGACGTCGGATGTGCTCACCCAAGGGCAGATCTACGATGCCGCCGATGCCGTCATATCCCAACGGCTTTCGCAGATTTCCGGAGTAGGCGGCGTCAACGTCAACGGCAGCGCCTTACCGGCGGTGCGGGTCGAACTCAATCCGCATGCCCTGTCCAAATACGGCATCGGGCTGCAGGATGTGCGCGCCGCCATCTCGAATTCGAATGCCAACGCGCCCAAGGGCGCGATTGAATCCGATGAACTTCACTATCAGATCTATACCAACGACAACGCTCGCGATGCGGGGCCGTATCGCAATCTGATCATCGCAAACCGCAATGGCGCGACTGTGCGGCTGGGCGACGTCGCCACCGTGCTGGATATGCAGGACGGCGCCACTGAAAATATTCGGACTTACGGGTTGTACAACGGCAAGCCGGCGGTGTTCGTGACGGTGACGCAGCAGCCCGGCGCCAACATCATCGAAACCATCGACGCCGTCAAGGCCGAGCTGCCGATCTTGAAAAGCTCGATCGATCCCAAGATCGATCTGTTGGTGAGCTTCGACCGTTCCGTAACGATCCGCGCCTCGGTGGGCCAGGTCGAGCGAACGCTCATGCTGGCCGTGGCGTTCGTGATCCTGGTGGTCTACATCTTTTTGAACAGCTATCGTGCTGCGCTGATTCCCGCGATAGCCGTGCCGGTTTCGCTGATCGGAACCTTTGGCGCAATGTATTTGCTCGGCTACACCCTGGATAATTTTTCGCTCATGGCGCTGACCGTGGCCACCGGCTTCGTGGTCGATGACGCGATCGTGGTGATGGAGAACACGACCCGTCACATCGAAGCCGGCATGACCCGCACCGCCGCGGCATTCCTGGGCGCCAAGGAAGTCGGGTTTACGGTCGTTTCCATGAGCTTGTCGCTGGTCGCCGTCTTCATTCCTTTCATCCTCATCGGGGGCATTCCGGGCCGCCTGTTCCGCGAATTCGCCATGACGCTGTCGGTGTCGATTTTGATCTCGTTGGTCATCTCTCTCACCACGACGCCCATGATGTGTTCTTTGCTGCTGCAGAATGCGCGCGAACACAAGTCCACGCGTCTTGGCAGAGCCTTCGAGCGCAGCTTTGCGCAGCTACGCCGCAATTACGGCGCAACTTTGGATTGGGCACTGCGTCATCGGCGGATCATGATTTCCATCTTCTGGGCGACCATTGCGCTCAACGTCTTCATGTACATCGTGATTCCGAAAGGCTTCCTGCCGCAGCAGGACACCGGCCAATTGCAGGGCGGAATTCGCGGCGACGCGTCGAGTTCGTTTCAACTGATGAAGGGCAAGCTTCAAGAGGTTGCCGGCATCGTCAAGGCCGATCCCGCCGTCAACACCGTGACCGGCTCGGTCGGCGCAGGCGGCTTCGGGCCCTTTGGCGGCGGAGGCGCCAGCGCCAATCTCACCATCGCGCTCAAACCGCTCAAGGAGCGCCGTATCTCAGCCGACCGGGTCATCGCCCGTCTGCGGCCAAGACTTGCCCAGGTCGCGGGGGTGAACGTCTTCCTGCAGGCGGTCCAGGATCTCGGCGGCGGCGGCGGCCGATCGGCGAACAGCCAATATCAATACACCTTGCTAGGCGACGATCTGACGGAATTGCGCACCTGGTCGCAAAAGCTTCGCACCGCGCTTCAGGACATGCCCGAAATTACCGACGTCGATACGGATTTGCAGCCGGGGGGCCTCGAGACCGATCTGATCGTGGACCGCGACAGCGCGTCGCGGCTGGGCTTGTCCGAAGTACAGATCGACAACGCCTTGGGCGACGCGTTTGCCCAGGCGCAGGTGTCGAACATCTACAATCCCTTCAGCCCGCAGCAATACCATGTCGTCATGGAAGTGGCGCCGCAATATTGGCAGAACCCGGAAATCCTCAAGGAGTTGTACGTCAGCACCGCGGGGGGCGCCGCATCCGGAACGCAGTTGACCCAGGCCGTGGCGGGCACCACGCTGATCAAGAAGGCAACGGCTGCATCCCAGACATCGGTGGCGCAGGACGTCGCGCGCAACCTGTCGCTGAATTCCCTGGCGAACTCAGGACGGGGCAATACCTCGACGGGATCGGCGGTCAGCGTTGCGCAGGAAACGGTCGTGCCATTCTCGGCATTCAGCCATTTCACCACCGGTACCACCCAGATATCGGTCAATCACACCGGCACTTCGGTATCGACAGCCATCGCCTACAATCTGCCCGAGGGCGTGTCGATCGGCACCGCACAGGATGCGATCGCCAAGAAAATGGTCGACATCCACGTACCGGTGGGCATCCGCGGCGGCGCTTACGGCACTGCGAGGCTGTTTCAGCAAAGCAATAGCAACACGCCCTTGTTGCTCCTGGCCGCGATTTTTGCGATCTATATCGTCCTCGGCGTGCTCTACGAAAGCTATTCACAGCCGCTGACGATACTCTCAACGCTGCCCTCGGCCGGTCTCGGCGCCCTGCTGGCCTTGATGGCCACCGGCACCGAATTCAGTCTGATCGCATTTCTGGGAATTCTGTTGCTGATCGGTATCGTCAAGAAGAATGCCATTATGATCGTGGATTTTGCGTTGGAGGCGGAGCGCACGCTGGGAATGGATCCGTTGCACGCCATCGAGCACGCCTGTTTACTGCGCTTCAGGCCGATCATGATGACGACCTGCGCCGCCATTGCCGGCGCGCTGCCCCTGGCGGTTGCCACGGGAGACGGGACCGAGATGCGCCGTCCCTTAGGTATAGCCATCGTGGGCGGCCTGCTGGTGAGCCAGCTGCTGACCGTGTACACCACTCCGGTGGTCTACTTGTATTTCCGCCGCTATTGGAAGCACCTGAAAGAGGGTAAGTATTCCCCGCCGACGAAGCCGACTGACGGCGGACGCGACTTTGGTTCGCTCGGAGTCGCCACGTGACCCGGCTGATCGTACGCGCTCTTTGCGCGGGCCTCGGAGCGGCGCTCGCCACTGCTTGCGCGGTGGGTCCGGACTATCATCGCCCACAGGTCGATACGGCGGCGAATTTCAAGGAGGCGGCGGACTGGAAGCCCAGCGAGCCGAACGACGTGCTGTCGCGCGGCCCGTGGTGGAAGGTCTTCAATGACGATGTACTGGATGGGCTGGAAGCACAGGTCGACATTTCCAATCAAACGGTGAAAGCGGCCGAGGCCGCCTTCGAGCAGTCGCGGGCGCTGGTCTCGCAGGCGCGCGCCGGATTCTGGCCGACGATTGCCGCGAGCGTGGGGGCGCAGCGCGACGGTGTGGGTACGTCCGGGCTCACGACCAACGCCTCGGGCGTGCCCATCGGCACGACGGGACACACTCAAAACACGGTCTCGGCGGGCGTGTCGGCCAATTGGGACATCGACATCTGGGGCCGCATTCGGCGCAATACCGAAAGCAATGTCGCCTCTGCGCAAGCCAGTTCCGCGGCCTTGGCCGCGGCGCGGCTTTCCGCGCAGGCAGAGCTTGCCACGGACTACTTCGCGTTGCGTGCGCAGGATCAATTGCAAAAGCTGCTGGACGATACGGTGGTGGCGGAAACCCAGTCGCTGCACATCACGGAGAGCCGCTACAAATTCGGCGTTGCCGCGCGCGCCGATGTCGTCACCGCACAGACTCAATTGCTGGGCAGCCAGGCGCAGCAGGTGAATGCCAAGATTCAACGGGCCATCCTCGAGCACGCCGTGGCGGTGCTGATCGGCAAGCAGCCGGCGGAATTTTCTCTTGCGCCCTCGACCATGCGCAACGATGTGCCCACGGTTCCTGCCGGCGTGCCCTCCACGCTGCTGGAACGGCGGCCCGACGTCGCGGAAGCCGAGCGCAAGATGGCCGCAGCGAACGCACAAATCGGCGTCGCCAAGGCCGGATACTTTCCGGACCTGACTTTGAGCGGCTCGGATCAGTATTCGAGCAGCAGGTTCGCCCACTTGATTCAAAACTCCAATCGCGTCTGGTCCGTGGGCCCGGCGCTGGCGGAAACCTTGTTCGACGGCGGACTGGTGCGCGCCCAGGTGCGCGGCGCGCGCGCGGCCTACGAGGGAACGGTCGATAGCTACCGGCAAACTGTGCTCGCGAGCTTTCAGCAGGTCGAGGATCAAATCGTGACGCTGCGCGTGCTCGAGCAGGAAGGCGCGATCGAAGATGAAACTGTCAAAGCGGCGCGCGAAGCCGAAGCGCTGACGCTCAATCAATACAAGGCCGGAACGGTCCCTTACAGCAGCGTCATCACCGCGCAGACAACTCGATTGGCCGCGGAGGAAACGGCCCTGTCGGTGCTGTCGACCCGCCTGCAGACCAGCGTCGCTCTGATCGAAGCCTTGGGCGGCGGTTGGGACGCCTCCCAGGCCACCGCGAAATAAGTTTCTCGGCCCAGTGGTTTTGATTGGTTGGTCTAGTGCTTACCAAGGAGGGTAAGAAGACTCAAGGCCCGAAGGCAACAGGCCCTTGAGTCCTCTTACCCTCCCTGATGAGTAGTTGGCCAATCGATATCGAAGCTCGTCCTCCAGCACCGTCACCGAGAGATTGAGCGTCCGGCTTGAAAGTTCTACGGACATGCGAACCGGTCAAATTCACAGCGCCGACGTACCAGGCGATTCCAGTTCCTCGAGCGCCACCGGCACGTGACGGCGCAGCAGCGCGACTTGCGCCTCCCACTGATCCTTCGGCTGCATTTCTTCCAGGTACTGAATTTCGCCGGCGGCCAGGGTGGCCACGGGCAAGCCGTCTCTGAACAGCAATCGATTGCCGGCAAGCGACGCCAACCGCGCACCCGGCGTGAGAATGCCGATCAAATTGAGCGGATCGGCCGCGGAGAACGATACATAGGTGTCGGTCAGCGCCTTGCGGCGCACATCGCGCAGCAGTCCGATCGCTTCCGGCGTCGCGAATTGCTCGCCGGAGAATCCGGCGACGAAACGGCCGCCGCGAATCTCGCCGCGTGCTTCGAGTCGGCGGCAGCAGCTCAAGATGTCGCGCCACGGCGGCAACCAATCGGCTTCGCGCGTGAGCAATTTCCAAAAAATCACGCCCCAGCGGCGCAGCAGCGTACGCACGATCTGCTCCACCGCCTCATCCTTGCGCTCCGCAGACTGCTCGCTTGGGCGACGCACCAGCGCCCAGCGTCCCGCATCTGCCATACCGAACAGCGCCAAGCGCCGCTTGTGGCGCGCGGCATAGGAATTTGATCGGCCGCCGCGCCGCCCGCTCGGCATCAGGAGCACGCGCAGACCCGCGAAGCTGTCCGAGTTCACCAAGCCCACCGCCACCAATTCCGACAGCGCTTCCTCGGCTTCGGAAGGCAGCATTCCCACATGTTCCTGGATCTCATCGAAGAAGGAAGCGCCCTGCTCGCGGATGAAATCCGCGACAGCCTGGGCTCTGGAAGTCAGCAGCTTCGAATCCGATTGATCCGCGAACATCGACCAAAAAGGTACATTGCGTCGTGCCAGCAAGACTATGGGAGTGGAGCGAACCGGCGACGCACTGCGCACGGCGGCCTCATCGCCGCGCGTGCCGCCGCGAGGCGCCAACCGCGTCCACACGAACCGTCCGGACCGGCAATGTTCATCCAACCATTGCGGCTCGTACTCGGTGATTCTCGCGGGCAGCACTTCGGTTTCCCACGCGCCGGCCGGGGACTCGAATCCCTCGAGCTGCGCCAGGATCGCAGCCAATGCGTCCGATCCCTGCATTCGTGCACCCGGCAGCACGCGCTGCCACTCGCACAAGAAGCGCAGGAAATCGCGCGCCGGTACGGGTTCGATCTCGGCCCGCAATCGCTTCACGGTGTAGCGATGAATTCGCGCCAGCAAGCGCCTTTCGCACCACTCCTCTTGCGGAGAATCGCCGGTGAATCGGCCGCGCATCGCGAAACCTTCCGCCTCCAAAGCGATCAACGCGCCGTTCACGACAGATTCGCTTAACCCCAAGGAGCCGGCGATCTGCCCTGCGGTAACAGGGCCTAGGCCTTCCAGCCGGCCGCGCACGACTTCGACCAGCGAGTCATCGAGCGACTCGAACAGCGCGCGCCTCTCGGCCGCCACCCACACGGCGCCGCTCTTTAGCGGCATTCGCACGACCCGGTTCTGCAGCGCGAGATCTTCCATCAATGCCGGCCAAGCGCCGTTGGACCGGCTCTCTTCCTCGGTCATGAAAGTCAGCCACAGCAGTGCGTCGTGCAGTTCATCCGGCGTGCCGGCATCCGGCCACGCCTCGGCGCGGACACGTGCGATCGCTTCCGGGTCGAGCTTGCCGATGTCGGCGGCGTCGGTGGGATCCAGCCAGCGGCGGCTCATGACTGCCTGGGTGCGCCGCTCCTCGAGCGGTGCATCGTCAAGGTAGGCGTAGGGCCGCGCAGTGAGGGCCTCGAGCGCCAAGGGCGACGGTTCCGTCAGGTCCTTCGCGACGACACTGATATCGCCGTTCTCGAGCCGGCGCAGCAGTGTTTCGAATTCATCGATATCCATCGCATCTTCGAGACAATCGCGAATCGTCTGCCGCACCAAGGGATGATCCGGCACCTCGATCTCGCCGGGCAGGTTCTCGGCGCAGGCGACCTGATCCGGAAACACGGAAGCGAGCAGATCTTCGGCATTCATGCGCGCAATCTGCGGCGGAATTTTCTTGCCGCCGCGAAAACGCGGCAGTGCCAGCGCAATTCCCGCATCCCAGCGCCAGCGCACCTCGAACATGGGCGCGGCGCACAGCGCCTGAATCAGCACCTGACGGACCGAATTCGAATTCAAATAGCGCGCCGCCTCCGCCAGCTCAAAGCTGTGGGC
The DNA here is from genome assembly GCA_035997505.1 of Steroidobacteraceae bacterium. Lineage (GTDB taxonomy): Bacteria > Pseudomonadota > Gammaproteobacteria > Steroidobacterales > Steroidobacteraceae > Bog-1198. The sequence goes on from DASYIN010000003.1 coordinate 9,117, forward strand.
ATGCGTGAGCGACAGTACGATATGGTCTTCGGTTGCCGCAGCCTGCAACTCGAAATTGAAGGTGCGGCAAAAGCGTTTGCGCAGCGAGAGGCCCCAGGCCCGGTTTACACGGGAACCGAACGGCGAGTGGATGATGAGCTGCATGCCGCCGGATTCATCGAAGAAGCGCTCGAACACCACCGTATCCAAGGTTGGCAGCGTGCCGAGCGCAGCCTTGCCTGCGCTCAAGTACTGCACGATTTGCAACGCGGAGACCTCATCGAGGCCCACCGCTTCCATCAACCACTCGAGCGCCGTTGGCGGATCGCTCCCCAGGCGCTGTTCGACCTCCTTGCGCAGATCCGAAACCGCCGAGGACAGTTCCATGGTTCGTCCCGGCGCTTCGCCCAGCCAGAACGGGATCGACGGCGGCTGGCCGTGGGCATCCTCGACGCGCACCGTGCCGCGCTCCACGCGCAGGATTCGATAGGACGTGTTGCCGAGCTGGAAAATATCGCCCTGCAAACTCTCGACCGCGAAGTCTTCGTTCACCGAGCCGACGATGATGGATTCCGGCTCGAGCATCACGCGATAGTCGGCATTGTCGGGTATCGCGCCGCCCGAGGTAATGGCGGTCAAGCGGGCACCCTTGCGAGGTCGCAGCATTTTATTGATCGCATCGTGATGCAGCAGCGCCGCACGGCGGCCGCGCCGCGTGCTGAATCCTTCGGCGAGCATTTTCACGCACTCATCGAATTCCTCGCGCTTCAGATTGCGGTAGGGATACGCACCGCGCATCAAAGAAAACAGTTCTTCTTCGGACCACTCGCGGGCCGCCACTTCGGCGGTGATCTGCTGCGCCAAAACATCGAGCGCGTTTTCCGGAATCTTGAGCCGATCCAGTTCCCCGCGGCGCACCGCATGCAGCAGCGCGGCGCACTCGATGAGTTCGTCGCGCGACAGCGGAAACAAGCGGCCTTTGGAGATGCCGCCGACCTGGTGTCCGGCACGCCCAACCCGCTGCAGGAATGAATTGATGGAGCGGGTCGACCCTATTTGACAGACCAGGTCCACATCGCCGATGTCGATACCCAGCTCCAGCGAGGCGGTCGCCACCAGGACTTTCAAGTCGCCTTGCTTGAGGCGCTGCTCAGCGTTGAAGCGCCTTTCCTTCGACAGGCTGCCGTGATGCGCGGCGACGTTCTCCTCGCCCACCCGTTCCGACAAGTGCCGCGCCAGGCGTTCGACCATCCTGCGCGTATTCACGAATACCAACGTGGTGCGATGTTCTTGCACCAGGGCCGCGAGACGATCATAAACCTGGGTCCAGACCTCGCCCGACATCACCGCCTCGAGCGGCGCTGGCGGCACTTCCAAGGCCAGATCGCGGCGGCGCACATGGCCGCTGTCGACAATGGTGCAGGGCACGGGATGCGCGCCGGTCAAAAACTTCGCCACGTCTTCAATCGGCTTTTGCGTCGCCGACAACCCCACTCGGGTCAGCGAGCGGCCCGTCAACGCTTGCAGGCGCTCCAGCGACAAGGCCAGGTGCGCGCCGCGTTTGTTGCCGGCAATGGCATGAATCTCATCCACGATGAGCGTGCGGCAGGTGGCAAGCATGTCCCGCCCGGACTGCGAGCCCAGCAAGATATAAAGCGATTCCGGCGTGGTCACGACGATATGCGGCGCTCGCCGCCGCATCCCGGCCCGCTCCGATTGCGTGGTATCTCCGGTGCGCACCACCGCGCGGATCTCCACATCCGGCAACCCCAGCGCCATGAGCTCGTCGCGAATGCCGTTCAGCGGTGCCTCGAGATTTCGCTGAATGTCATTGGACAGCGCCTTGAGCGGCGACACGTACACGACCCGCGTCTCATCCGGCAGCGGACCGCTCAAACCCTCTTTGACGAGTTGATCGATCGCCGATAGAAAGGCGGCAAAAGTTTTGCCAGACCCGGTGGGTGCGGCCACCAACACATTCTCACCTGCTGCCAATGCCGGCCACGCGCGCTGCTGCGCTTCCGTCGGCGCATCGAATGTGCGCGAGAACCACGCAGCAACAGCAGGGTGAAAAGTGTCGAGAACGCTCATTGCTGCTCGATGGAGTGGGCCAAAAACCAGGGGGACTGTATATAATAGCAGGCCATAAACTCGGCCGCTATATCGTTGACGCTGTCACAAAAACACAATATCTTGTGGTTCATTGCGGTGTCTGGCCCAAAAGCTAGACCTAAGAGGGAATCCGGTGCAATTCCGGAGCTGTCCCGCAGCGGTAACCGGGAACGAATCTAGCCCAAAGCACTGAGCCAGCCTCGAAGGCGGCTTGGGAAGCGGCTGGTAGTAGAAACGGCCATACACAAATGGCCCACGCCCGGAAGTCCGAAGACCTGCCGCGATCTGCATCTCCAAAAAAAAGTGGCGGTGCTGCTCGGCTTTGGAGCTCTCGTGGGGAGGAGCGGCCGGAGTGATCGCCTTGGGGGCAGCTCCTAAGGCGAGGCCATTCCGTTCGTTTGATCCCGATCCAAAGGGTCAACAACGCGTAACGGAATCCTCGACATGAATCTAACCACCCAGCCCGCCTTTGATTTGATTCCTCCTCAGGCCGCTCGTAATCCCATGCGGGTTACCAAGCGCTCTGGTCTGCCCGAGCCCATCGATGTGAACAAGATCGTGCGTGCCGTGACCCGCTGCTGCGAAGGCATTCCAGATGTGGACCCGATGCGCATAGCCTTGAAGACCATCGCCGGCCTTTATGACGGCGCAACCACGCGCGAACTGGATGAATTGTCGATCCGCACTGCGTCTTCTTTCATGGTGGACGATCCCGCCTACTCCAAACTGGCCGCGCGCCTGCTGTCGGCCTACATCGACAAGGAAGTCGAAGCCCAGGGCATCTATTCTTTTTCGCAGGCCATTCGGGTCGGTTTCAATGTGGGACTCATCAATGAGCGGCTGCTGCAATTCGTCGAATCCCACGCCCGCAAGCTGAACGATGCCATCGATACCGAGCGCACGCGCGGTATCGAATACTTCGGCCTCCGAACCTTGTACGACCGCTACCTGCTGAAGCACCCCACGTTGCGTCAGGTGGTCGAGACCCCGCAATACTTTTGGATGCGGGTGGCAGTGGCCTTGAGCGCCAGTGCGCATGAGGCGATCGAGCTGTACCAGCTGTTTTCCTCGCTCGACTACCTGCCGAGTTCGCCCACGTTGTTCAACGCGGGCACGCTGCACGAGCAGCTCTCGAGCTGCTTCTTGCTGGATTCGCCCGGCGACTCGCTGGAAGCGGTGTATGACAAATACAAGGACATTGCGCTGTTGTCGAAATTCTCCGGCGGCATCGGCGTCGCCTGGCACCGCGTACGCTCGGAGGGCTCGCTGATCCGCTCCACCAACGGCCTCTCTAACGGCATCGTGCCATGGCTCAAGACGCTGGACTCCTCTGTGGCCGCGGTCAATCAAGGCGGCAAGCGCAAGGGCGCCGCCTGCGTGTACCTGGAGACGTGGCACGCGGATATCGAGGCATTTCTGGAGTTGCGCGATAACACCGGCGACGATGCGCGACGCACGCATCACTTGAATCTCGCGAATTGGGTGCCGGACCTTTTCATGAAGCGCGTCGAGAGCGGCGAGAACTGGTCGCTGTTCGATCCAAAGGACGTCCCGGAACTTCCCGACCTGTGGGGCGACGCATTCGCGGATGCTTACACTCAAGCCGAAGGCCGCGGGCTTGCGCGAAAGCAGCTCCCCGCGCGCGAATTATACGGCCGCATGATGCGCACGCTCGCGCAGACCGGCAACGGTTGGATGACTTTCAAGGACAAGGCCAATCGGGCCTGCAATCAAACCGCGCAAGGAGGTGCGGTGGTGCATTTGTCGAACCTGTGCACCGAAATCCTGGAAGTGACCGGTTCCGGCGAAAGCGCCGTGTGCAACTTAGGATCCATCAATCTCGCGCGCCATGTTACCTCGAATGAATTTGATTTCGACAAGCTGGCCCAGACGGTCGAGCTTGCCGTGCGCCAATTGGACCGCGTCATCGACATGAATTTCTACCCGTTGGCCAGCGCAAGAACATCGAACCTTCGCTGGCGCCCCGTGGGATTGGGCCTGATGGGCCTGCAAGATGTGTTCTTCCGCCTGCGCCTGCCCTTCGACGGCGAGGCCGCCCGTTCGTTGTCGCGCCGTATTTCGGAAGCCGTGTATTTTCATGCGCTGCGCGCCTCGTGCGAACTGGCGCGCGAGCGCGGATCCCATCCGAGTTTTTCGGAAACCCGCGCCGCTCAGGGCGAGCTGCAGTTCGACTCATGGGGAATTACGCCGGAAAACGCCGATCGCTGGGCGGACCTGCGGCGCGAAATCCAAGTGCATGGACTGCGCAACAGCCTGCTGATTGCGATCGCGCCAACCGCCACCATCGCCTCGATCGCCGGCTGCTATGAGTGCATCGAGCCGCAGCTGTCGAATTTATTCAAACGCGAGACCCTGTCCGGCGATTTCATCCAGATCAACAGCTACCTGATACAGGAACTCAAGCTCTTGGGACTGTGGAGGCCTGAGATTCGCGATGCCATCAAAATGGCGGACGGCTCGGTGCAAGAACTCGAGGGGCTTCCCGCGGAGCTGAGGCAGATATACCGCACAGCCTGGGAGCTGCCCATGAAAGCGGTGATCGAAATGGCGGCGGACCGCGGCGCCTTTATCGATCAGAGCCAATCGCTGAACCTGTTCATGGCCAGCCCGAACATCGGTCAGCTGTCCAGCATGTACATGTATGCCTGGAAATGCGGATTGAAGACCACCTACTATTTAAGGTCGCGCCCCGCCACTCGCATTGCGAAAACCACCGTGCCCTCGACGGATGCCATCGCCTGTTCGCTGGAAAATCCGCAAAGTTGCGAGGCCTGCCAGTGAGCCGGCTGCTGGATCCGGGATTCAACCTCACGCTGCGCCCCATGCGCTACCCGAAGTTTTACGAGATGTATCGGGCGGCGATCAAGAACACCTGGAGCGTGGAGGAAATCGATTTTCAGATCGACTTGGGCCATTTGCAGCGCCGCATGAACGCTGCGGACCGCCATCTGATCGAGCGGCTGGTGGCTTTTTTTGCGACAGGAGATTCGATCGTCGCCAACAATGTCGTGCTGAGCCTGTACAAGCACATCAACGCGCCCGAGGCGCGGATGTATTTGTCACGCCAACTCTACGAGGAGGCCCTGCATGTGCAGTTCTATTTGACCTTGCTGGACAACTACGTGCCCGATCAGGAGCAACGCGCCCGCGCATTCGCGGCGATCGACAATATTCCGTCGATCAACAAGAAGGCGCGGTTTTGCCAACGCTGGATCGATTCGGTTGGCGGCCTCGAGCGCATCAACGGCGACCACGATAAACGGCAGTTTTTGCTCAACCTCACCTGCTTCGCCAGCTGCATCGAGGGACTGTTCTTCTTTGGCGCCTTTGCCTATGTGTATTTCTTGAGATCGCGAGGCCTGCTGCCCGGCCTTGCCTCCGGCACGAACTGGGTGTTCCGCGATGAGAGCGCGCACATGGCTTTTGCCTATGAAGTATTGCGAACGGTGCGCCAGGAGGAACCTGATCTCTTCGATGCCCGCTGGGCAATTGATGTCCTCGCCATGATCGAGGAGGCGGTGGAATGCGAGGTAAGCTTTGCGGATGACGTGTTGAGCGAAGGCGTAATCGGGCTTACCCGCATCGAGATGCGCCAGTACATCCAATACGTCGCCGATCAGCGGCTACTGATGCTCGGACTGCCCGCGCGTTTTGGTGCCCGCAACCCATTCTCATTCATGGAGTTACAGGATGTGCAGGAACTGACCAATTTCTTCGAGCGCAAGGTATCGGCTTACCAGGTTGCCGTTCAGGGCGAGGTGGCATTCGATCGGGCGTTTTGACCGCGTATACTGTGGCGTGCGTCGGGGCGCAGGTACAATAAAATCTTCAGCGAGGAGCACAAAGATGAGCGTAGCCATTCATCCTGCCGTGGACAAAGGCGTCAAACCGGGAAATGCAACGTTTGGCGGCGGTACTCTGAAGTGCAAGTGCGCGCAGGCGCCGGTGACCATCACTATCAACGGCAATGTCGCCTTCAATCACGTATGCGGCTGCACCAAGTGCTGGAAGCCGCAGGGCGCCATGTTTTCATTGGTCGCCGTCGTGCCGCGGGACAAATTAACCGTCGGGGCGAATGCGCAGAAAATGAAGGTGGTCGATGCGAATGCCGCGATCCAACGTCACGCCTGCACGGGCTGCGGCGTGCACCTGTACGGGCGCATCGAAAACAAGGCTCATCCGATCTACGGCTTCGATTTCATCCACCCGGAATTGCTGGACGCGCAAGGCTGGGCGGCACCTGAGTTCGCGGCATTTGTTTCGTCGGTGATCGAGTCCGGAACCAAGCCCGAACAGATGGGCGCGATCCGCTCGCGCCTCAAAGAGCTGAAACTCGAACCCTATGATTGCCTGTCGCCGCCATTGATGGACATGATCGCCACGCACACGGCCAAGGCCAAGGGCGTGCTTCCCGCCTGAGCCGGAACCCGCCCTCAACTTAAGGTGTGGTGGAGCAATTCGAGCGCCCGGACAGGGCGCAATCCTGTAGACGCGTCATCCCTCCCAAGATATGCGTCAGGGCCAAGCCTGCGACCACCAATATCACGATCAATCCCAGGCCGATGAGCGCCGCCCGGCGCGTGGCCGGAGGCGGATCAGGCTCAGGTTCGCGCGGCTGCCAGGGGTCTGGGTTTCTCATGGTGTATCTTTTAAACCACTAAATAATCCAAGTCTTCCTAGCGGTCAAATCAAGCACGTGGCGCCGTTTGTCAATCAAATGTCGCGCAAAGCGTGGTGCTTGCGCCACGGTTTCCGTAGGCTCAACATACGCAACTGGCGGGGGTCCGTCCATAGTCTCAAGGATGGCGCTGTGCAGAGAACTCCTAAGTTTCTGACGCTAGGGAATCGCCTAATCCGGGCGAAGCGTAGCAGCACAGGCGAGTTGCGCAAAACACCACGATCAACCAGGTACCAGACCCAATGACAAATCAATCTTTGACCTCTCGACGGGCGATTTCTCTCGTCCTTGCAATGTCCGGGGCTTTCGCCGGCGCGCACGCCTTAGCGGCAGACGCCTCGAATGCGCCGGTGTTGGATGAGATCATCGTCACAGCCGAAAAGCGCTCGCAAAACCTTCAAGACGTTCCGATTTCGGTGGTCGCGATATCTGCGCAGCAGATCAAGGACGGGGGCATCACCGATATCAGGAACCTCGCGATCCTGACTCCGGGCCTCACCGTCACCTCCGAGGGAAACGAAGCCATCACCACTGCGCGCATACGCGGCATCGGCACGGTCGGCGACAACCCGGGCCTGGAATCCTCCGTTGGCGTGAACATCGACGGCGTTTATCGGCCGCGCAACGGCGTCGCCTTCGGCGATCTCGGAGAGATCGAACAAATCGAAGTCCTCTACGGCCCGCAAGGCGAATTGTTCGGCAAGAACAACGATGCCGGGGTCATCAATGTCACCACCAAGAGACCTTCAAATACTTTCGGCGCGATGGCGGAAGTGACGGGCGGAAACTTCAATGATCGAGAATTCCGCACTTCGGTCACGGGACCTTTGAGCGACATCATGGCGGGCCGCTTGTACGTGGGCTATCAACAGAACAGCGGTTTTCTGCAAGTGGTCAACGGCGTCGGGCCCAGCGAACAAAACAACACGAACGACCGCAAGGCCTATAACGCCCGCGGCCAGCTGCTGATCACGCCGAGCGACACGGTGGATTTCTTGCTCATTGCCGACTATGCGAAGCGCAATGAGTCCTGTTGCAGCGCCGTCGTGCAATACCCCGGCCCCTTCCAAGGATTGGTGAATGCGTTCGCATCGATTCCGGCCTTGGGCGGCAGGCCCGGCGGGCTGGGTGATTCGCCTCTTATCGGCCAACCGGGTGTAGTACGCCTGCCCAGCAGCTATGTGGCGTATGACAACCAGATCATCACCCAGCATGTTCGCGACATGGGCATCTCGGGAGAGCTGAACTGGAATTTGGGCTTTGGCAAATTGACCTCGATCACCGCCTGGCGCGACAACACGGTCGCCGGGGGCAATGATGTCGACTACACCGGCATCGATCTTTTGACCTACCCGGATAACGGCAGCGCCAACTCCACCGACTTCAAGCAATTCAGCGAGGAACTGCGCCTGGCCGGCCAGGCCGGCTCGTTGAACTGGCTGGTGGGCGGGTTCTTCAACAATGAAATCTTGACCACGCGAACTCTCGCCGCCATTGGAAATCAGTTCGAAACTTATATCAGCGCTGTTGCCTCTTCGGCGATTGGGCAGACAGCCGGCCCTTTGCCATTCAATCCTTTCCTGGTTTCACAGCTGACGGGCAACGCACCGGGCGCGACATTTGGCGGCACCGGCTACAACGACGATTACCAACAGACAGCCAGAAGCTTTGCCTTGTTCACCAACGAAACCTATAACATCACGCAGGGCTTGGATCTGACGGTGGGTTTGCGCGGTACCGAGGAGAAGAAATCCGCGACGGCAAGCTTCAATGGCATCGGCGGCGGCCCGGGCTGCGCAGCGCTTCTCCCACAGAACGCGCCGGGTCTTTACACGCCTCCAACGCCGGGCCAACCTCCAGGGCCCCCAAACGGCATCGGCGGCACCAACGCGCAAGCGTTCTTGCTCGGATACGGATGCTTCAGCGGTCTGAATCCCTTGATCAACGGTCATGGATTTGACCAATCGAATACTGAAAATAATTTATCCGGCACGGTCAAGCTGTCGTATCGGTTTAACGAAGAAGCGATGGTGTACGCCTCGGCCGCGAATGGATACAAGGCTGGCGGCTACAATCTGTCCCGGGTAACTCTTCCGCAAACCGGCCCCACCGGAACGAATCCTCTCGGTCTCGAACCGAATTTCGACACCCATTTCCCGCGAGAAACCGTTGTGTCGGGCGAAGTAGGCATCAAGACCACGCTGTTCGACAAGACACTGCGCCTCAACGCGGCGGTTTTCTATCAGAAGTACACCGACTTCCAACTGAATACCTTTACCGGTATTCAATTCGTCGTTACTTCTCTCGATAAGGTCGTGTCCAAAGGCGTCGACGTGGATTTCGCCTGGGCAACACCGATCTCCGGCCTGACCATTGCCGGCGGCGTCACCCAGGATCTGACCAACATCGACAATTTCGGCAACGCTCTGTCCGACTTCTGCGGCGGCCCGGGAAATGGCTGCACGGCCCGCGACAACAATCGCCTTTCCTTTGCGCCGTTGTGGTCCGCAGCGCTCTCGGCCAGCTACCTGATACCGTTTGGAACACTGGGTTTGCGCACCAGTGTGGAAGAGAAGTACAACTCCTCCTACAACACGGGTTCGGACCTCGATCCGCGAAAAATCCAAGAAGGCTTTGGCTTGCTGAACGCACGCATCGGATTCGGCGCACTGGATGAATCCTGGTCGATCGAGGCATGGGGCGCGAATCTGGCGGATAAATACTATTACGCGGTCGCGTTCGACTCTCCGTTCCAGTTCGAAACCATCTCGTCATACCTGGGCGCTCCGCGGACCTTCGGGCTCACGGCTCGGGTGAAATTCAAGTAACTTCAAAGTCTTCGGAAACTGACAAATCATAACGGCGGGCCTTAAAAACCCCGCCGTTTTTTTTGAATCGCGCAATTCAAGTTATGAGGGCTTGCCATGAGCAATGAATCTTCCGGTGAACAAAAAGATCAATCGACCAGCCGTCGAGAATTTCTCAGAACCTCGGTGCTGACGCTTGCCGCGGCAAGCGTGACCTCGCTCGCGACGAACTCGGCTGAAGCGCAGGCGCCGTCGCCGTCGCCCTCAATGGCAGGCAGCTCGACCGGCGGCATTTTCGTCGAGACCGATACGGCTTACGGCAAGGTGCAGGGCATTCAAAGCGCCGGCATCAAGCAGTTCAAAGGCATCCCCTATGGCGCCTCGACCGCGGGGCGCAATCGCTTCATGCCGCCGAAGAAACCGGCGGCGTGGAAGGGCGTGCGCGAGTGCTTGGCGCACGGCCAAGTCAGCCCGCAGGCAGCCGCGGATTTGCGCTCCGATTACGCCATGATGATTCACTGGGATTACCACCCCGGCGGCATGGGGGAGGATTGCCTGTCGCTCAACATCTGGACACCGGGCCTCAAAGACGGCGCTAAGCGTCCCGTGCTCGTGTCCTTTCACGGCGGCGGTTTCACCACCGGATCCGGCAATGCGATTGGTTACGATGGCGCGCAGCTCGCGCGCTTTGGCGATGTGGTGGTGGTCACCGTCAATCACCGCCTGGCCACGTTCGGCTATACGCATCTGGCGGACTTGGGCGCGCCGACGGAATTTGCCTCCGCGGGCGTGGCCGGCATCATGGATCTCACCGCCTCGCTCGAGTGGGTACGCGAAAACATCGAAAATTTCGGCGGCAACCCCGGCAATGTGATGATCTTCGGTCAGTCGGGGGGCGGCGCGAGACCAGCACCATGCTGGCCACGCCCGCCGCCAAGGGCTTGTTTCATCGCGCCGCCGTACAGAGCGGATCGCTGCTGAAATTCGTGCCGAGGGACCGCGCGACCCAGAACACGGAAGCTTTGCTCAAGCAGCTCGGGATTCCAAAAACCCGCATCGCCGACCTGCAGAAAATATCCTGGCAGCGACTGCTCGAAGCGCAGGCCGCCGTCAGCGCCACGACGCCGGGCTTGGGAAACGGTCCAGTTCTCGACGGCAAGTATCTGACCCATGACGCGTTCGACCCGGCGGCGCCGCCGGAATCGGCTCAAGTTCCGCTCATCGTATCCACCACGCTGGAGGACGCGGCGCTGAGTCTGACCAATTTCAATTTGACTGAGGCCGACCTCAAAGCCCTCATCGACAAGCGCTACAAGGACAAGGGCGGCGAGATTCTCGCGATGTACCGCAAGTACTACCCGGAGAAGTCGCCCTATCTTGTTCAGGCCATGATGCTCACCGATGCGGGCTTTCGCCGCTCGGCGATCAAGCAGGCTGAATTGAAGGCGGCGCAGGGCCAGGGTGCCGTTTACATGTATCAATGGGAGTGGCCAACCCCCGCTTTCGGCGGCCGCTATGGGGCCGTGCATGGGCTCGATGTGTCCGGATCTTTCCGCGAAGCGCGCGACGGCAACGACGCTGCGCGCGTCGCCGATCAACTGTCCTCGAGTTGGGTTGCGTTCGCGCGAACCGGCGATCCGAACAATGCACGCATACCGCCCTGGCCGACATTTGATGCCAAGGCGCGCGCGACGATGATTTTCGGCACGCCGACCCAACTGGAGAACGATCCGCGCGGCGAAATTCGCGCCTTCTGGGAGCGCATGCCGCCGCCGGGCGGCCCGCTCGGTTGAAATGTCAGCGTTTGAAGGCGTTGTGCGGCAAACTAGCGGGCGGCAGCCGGCTTTTTCTTCGGGGAGTAGAATAAATGTCTGTTAGTCCGCAATCGCTCGAAGGGGGCGCCCCCGCCGATCAGCCGGCCGGCGTCATTGCCAAGGCGGCCACGGGTGCGAAATACGCCCTATTCCTGTTATTCGCCATCAACCTGTTGAATTTTTTCGATCGCCAATTGCTGGGCGCGCTCGGCGAGCCGATCCGGCACGAATTTCACTTAAGCGACACCGCGCTGGGATTCTTGGGCACGATTTTCACGATCATCTATGCCTTCGTAGGCTTGCCCCTCGGGGCGCTCAGCGACAAGTGGTACCGGAATCGACTCATTGCCTTGGGCACCGCCTTCTGGAGCCTGCTCACGGCCGCCACGGGTTTCGCGCAAAATTACGCGCAGATATTCGTCGCACGGCTCGGCGTGGGCATCGGCGAAGCGACCTGCGCCCCGGCCGGCCAATCGCTCATCGGCGATTTGTTCCCGCCGACCATGCGCGCCAAGGCCATGGGCGTGTTCATGCTCGGACTGCCGGCGGGTATATTCCTGGCCTACATCAGCGCCGGCGCAATCGCCACCAAATTTGGCTGGCGAGCGGCCTTCTGGTTTGCTTGCATCCCGGGAATTCTCCTGGCGCTGATGGCGCTGCGCATACCTGAGCCTAAACGCGGTGCGTTGGACCCGGGCCGGGTGGTGACCACCGCAAAGGATGCCGTCAAATCCCCGTTCGCGGCCGTGCTGGGATTGCCGACGATGTGGTGGATCATCATGTCGGGCATTTTCCACAACTTCAACATGTACGCCATCAACTCGTTCAACACGCCGTTCCTGCAGCGCTTTCACGAGATGAGCCTGCTCAATGCGAGCTACGTCTCCTCGATTTCGGTGGGTGCGGTCGGCGCCATCGGCCTGCTCGTCGGCGGCTGGCTGGCCGACAAAATGAGCGCGAAACGCCGCAATGGGCGCTTGGTGCTCTCGTCCGCCGCCATGGCTATTGCCGCGCCCTGCATTTTCATGGCGATCAATCAACCCAAGGAAGCGATCACCGCTTACGTCATCTTCATGACCTTGGGCACGATCACCATGTTCGTGTACTACGCGACGGTGTATACCGCGATTCAAGACGTCATCGAGCCACGCTTGCGCGGCACGGCGGTCGCCCTGTACTTCTGCTTCATGTACATCCTGGGTGCCAGCATGGGTCCGGTGGGCACCGGATTCCTGAGCGATCACTTCGCGCACAAGGCCATGACGGACGCGGGCGCGACCGTCATGACCGAGGCGTTCAAAGCCACCGGCCTGCACAACGCGATGTACATCATTCCAATACTGGCGTTGGCGGCGGCCGCGGTGCTGTTTGCAGCGTCGCGAACCATGGACAAGGACGTGCGCAAGCAGGAACTCGCGCACACGACCTGAAGGCCGCCGATCCCTGGTACCTCAGCACTGTGAATTTGATCGGCTCGAGTTCTCGCCGGGAAGGGTAAGAAGACTCGAGGCACTGTTGCCTTCGTGCCTTGAGTCTTCTTGCCCTCCCTGGCGTGCTAGAGCAACCGGTCAAAATCGCGGTGCCGGGTACTAAGCCGTCGGTCTCAACGTGTCGCTGAAGCTCGCCAAATGGTAGTCGGCATCGCCAAAGGTGAGGTCGATCATCGTCAGCCGCTTGAAGTAGTGACTGACGATGAGTTCATCCACCACGCCCATGCCACCGTGCATCTGCACAGCGTGTTGGCCGACTAGGCGCCCTGCTTGTCCGATATAGGCCTTGGCGGCCGAGATGGCGCGACGCCGATCGGCCGCGTCCTCCGAATCGGCGTGAACGGCGGCAATGATGGCCATCGACTGTGCCTGCTCCGCGGCGATCAGCATGTCCGCCATTTTGTGCTTCAGTGCCTGAAAGCTCCCGATGGCAACCCCAAATTGCTTGCGGGTCTTTAAATAATTCAAGGTGGCTTCATTCAGCGCATTGATGATGCCGATGGCCTCGGCGCACAGCGCCGCGATGGCGCGGTCGACCGCCCGCTCGATGATGGGCAATGCACGTCCGGGCGCACCGATCAACGCGTCGGTGCCGACCGCGACATTCTCCAGCCCTAAGTCGGCGGCGCGCGCCCCCGATTGCGTGGGGTACGCGCCCACGGTGAGCCCCTTCGCATCCTTCGGCACCAGAAACAGCGATATGCCGTCGCGCTCGTAGACCTTGCCGGCGCTGCGCGCCGACACCAGAAAATAGTCGGCCGAGGCGCCGTCAAGCACGACGGTCTTACGGCCGGACAAGCGCCAGCTGCCGCCGCTCTCCTGCGCCGTGCAAGTCACGTATGCCAGGTCATACCGCCCCGCCGCCTCGTAGCCGGCCAGCGCCAACTTCAGCTTGCCGGCGCCAATTTCCGGCAGCAGCCGCTTCTTGAGGGAGTCGGAACCCGCGTCGCGAATCAAACCTCCACAAGTCACCACGGTGCTCAAGTACGGCTCCAGCAACAGTCCCTTGCCGAATTGTTCCATCACCAACATGGTATCGACGGCCGTGCCGCTTAGGCCGCCGAAATCTTCCGGAAAGGGCAGCGCGAGCAATCCGAGTTCGGCGTACTGGCTCCAGGCTTCCGGGGAAAACCCATAGGGCGAGGCGGAAAAGGCGCGGCGCTTGTCGAAGTCATAGTCGCGTGAAATGAATCGTTGCAGCGTGTCCTGCAGCGCCAGTTGTTCTTCGCTGTAATTGAATTCCATATGTGCTCTTTACAATCCCAGAATCATCTGCGAGATGATATTTTTTTGAATCTCGGTGGACCCTGCGTAAATGGTGGTCTTGCGCTGGTTGAAATACTGCCCCGAAATCGGCGGCGCATAGGAACGATAGTGTGCGCCCAGCAAGGGATTCCCAACCCAATCCATGTCGAGCGCCTCTCGCACATAGGGCAAGGCATCGTGCCCCAAGGCGTGCATTTTTAGTTCCGCGAGCTGCTGAATGATTTCCGAACCCTTGATCTTGAGCACGGAAACCTCCGGACCCAGCGCGCGCGATTCGTTCGCCGTCGCCGACAGCACGCGCAAATTGGTTATTTCCAACGCCATCAATTCCATTTCCACCTGGGCGATGCGATCGCGAAAGCGCGAGTCCTCGATGAGCGGCCGGCCGTTTGACATCTGTTCGGTGGCGATCTCCTTGAGCTTCTTCAGCGCGCGTTTGCAGATGCCGACACCCGCATTGCCGCTGCGCTCGTGCGTCAGCAGGAATTTCGCGTACGTCCACCCCTTGTTCTCTTCGCCGATCAGGTTCTGCACCGGCACTTTCACATTGTCGAAGAAGATGTCGTTAATCTCGTGCTCGCCGTCGAGCATGATGATCGGGCGAACCGTGATCCCGGGGGACTTCATGTCGATCAACAGGAATGAGATGCCCTGTTGCTGACGGCCTTCGGTGCTGGTGCGCACCAGACAGAAAATCCAGTCTGCATACTGGCCCATGGTGTTCCAGGTTTTCTGGCCATTGACGATGTAGTGATCGCCCTGGCGCACGGCGCTGGTGCGCAGCGAGGCCAAATCCGAACCTGACCCGGGCTCGGAATAGCCCTGGCACCACCCGTCTTCGCCGGAGAGAATTCGCGGCAGGAAGTATTCCTGCTGCGCGGCATTGCCAAAGGTCTGCATCACCGGAGCCAGCATTTTCAGGGAAAACGGATTCTGCCCCGGCGCGCACGCATCCGCGCGTTCTTCCTCGAAAATGTGCTGCTGCACGATGTTCCAACCCGTGCCGCCGAAGGACTTCGGCCAATTCGGCGCGCCCCAGCCTTTGCGGAACAGGATTTTCTGCCAACGCACCATGTCTTCCTTGGAGAGGCGCCTTCCTAACTGCAGCTTGGTGCGGATGTCGGTCGGCAGCTCGGCGTCGAAAAATGCGCGCACCTCGGCGCGAAATTTTTCTTCT
>DASYIN010000004.1:0-12770 GCA_035997505.1 Steroidobacteraceae bacterium
CGCTCAAGCGGATCTTTTCGCGGCCGTCGTTGCCCGGCCAGAATCCGGCTTGATCGAGCGACAGTTTGCCGTCTTTGATGAGCATGCCGATCACCCCAGCTGTCACGGTCTTGGTCATGGACCAGCCGAGCAAGGGTGTGGTGGGCGCAAAGCCGGCCGCGTAGCGCTCGCCGACGATGCGGCCGTGATCGACCACCACGATGGCGCGCGCACCGGGGCCGGCGAGTGCGGCGTCTTGCAGCACTTGATCGATCGCGGGCTTGGTCTCGACCCCTGTGCCGTTGGGCCAGAGAGGAGGAGCCGAGAGTGGGAAAGAAGGCCGTGGATCAGACATCGTGGGCGTTGGACCAGCGGCAACGGAGTCGAGCTTGCCATCCGGCACCGCAGTGCAGCCCCTGCCGGGCCGCGCCATCGCCAGACCGCCGCCGATGAAGCCCAAGAATCCGGCACGCACCACGCCGTGCTCGCGGTCGACCGAAACGCGCATGAATTTCAAGATCGAAACGCCTGGCGCCTGCACGTCGACTTCCAGTACCTCCTTCGGATCGCGCGCCGCCAGAAAGACGTTGGAGCAAACGATCTTGGCGGAATAATTCGCGCCGACGCGCAACAGCGCCGGGGGCTTGAGCCACAACCAAAGCATCGCCACGATGATCAACAGCAACAGCACGCTTAAGGTTCGCTTGAGTATTTTCATGAAACTACCAGTCGAGTTCGGCCATCAGCGCCGCGTAGGTATTGATGCCGTCCCAGAGGTTTTGCAGGCGCAGGTTTTCATTCGCGGCATGCTGGTTGTTGTCGTGATTGACGATGGGCAAACAGACGATGGGCGCGCTGAAGACATCGGCAAACATATAGAGCGGCACGCTGCCGCCGGACATGGGCATCACGACGACGGGCGCGCCGGCGGCCTTGGTGGCGGCGGCAATCACGGCCTTCGCCGCGGGTGAGGACATGTCGGAGCGCAGGGCCGGGTAGCCTCCATCCCAGGTGAGCTTGATGATGCGCGGATGCGCCAGTCGCGCGGCGGCATCAGGATCCTCGCTGACGATGGTCCAGCCGTGCGCGGTCAGAAAATGCTCGACCGCCGCGCGCGCCAGGGCCGGCGTTTGATCGGGAACCAAGCGAAAGTCCGCAGACAGGACCGCGGTGGTCGGAATGGCATTGGCTGCGGCGTCGCCGACTTGACCGGCGCGAATGCCGCGGATGTTGAGCGCGGGCCGCATGATGCTGGCGGGGAGATCTTCACTGCCCTCGGAGCGGCCGATGCCGTATTCCTTCTTGAGGGCATCGCCGACCGGCGGCATGGCTTCGAGCGCGGATCGCTCCGCCGCCGTGATGGCGCGTACGCTGTCGCTGAAGCCGGGAATCAAAATGTGGCCCTCATCGTCGCGCATCTGCGCGATCAGGTTCGCGGCCATGGCGGCGGGATTCGGCACCCAGTTGCCGTAGTGGCCGTCATGCAGCGCACGCAGCGGTCCGTAAATGGTGGCGTCGAGGCTCAAAACCCCGCGCGCGCCGAAGTACACCATGGGTTTGCGAGTCTGATGCACGGGACCATCGCCGATGAGAATCAAATCGGCGCTCAGGACCTTTTGATTTTCCTTGAGCACGTGGCTCAAGTGCCCGGAGCCGGCCTCTTCCTCGCCCTCCCAGAGCACTTTGATGTTGACCGAAGGGCTGGTGTGGGTGGCCTTCAGTGCATCGAAGGCGGCCAGGAAGGCCGCGATCGAGGCCTTGTCGTCGCTGACGGCGCGGCCGAAGAGACGCCACTCGGGATCGAAGGGTGAGGCGGTGTGCTTCCAGTCGACTTCGTGCGCATCCGCGCTCAGGGCATTCGAGCGCATCACCGGCGCAAAGGGGTCGGAACTCCATTGCGCGGGCGTCACCGGCTGACCGTCGTAGTGCGCGTAGAACACCACGGTGCGCTTGGCATGCGGTGTCATTAGCAAGCCGAATACCGCCGGCGGGAAGCCCGGCGCGGTGGCGAGCTCGGACACCTTGAAGCCGCGGGTCTTTAGTGCGGACTCGAGCGCCTGGGCGGTGGCGGTCAGGCCGGCCGGGTCGGCGGCGATGCTCTTGAGCCGCGTCAAGGCATCGATCTCAGCCACGATGGCGGACTCATGCGAGCGACGGTATTGCTCGACTTGTGAGCGCAGATCGGCCGCCTGCGCGGGGAAAACGAGCGCGAGCGACGCGGCGGCGGCGAGGCGGGCAATCCACGGCATTATTTTTTGTCTCCCCTTTGGACGGGCGCGATGGGCTCAAGTATCTTAACAAGGTTGGGAGGGCGCAGGACGACGCCCTTGGGTCAGAGGATGAGGGATGAAACATCTGAAACTTACATGTTGCGCCTTGGGCGCAGCCATCGTCTGCACGGTGCACCTCGCCCGGGCGGCGCCCTCCGATTTGCAATTCAATCAAGTCGTGGATGATTTCGTGTTTGGCTCGCTGGCGCTCTCGCCGGTCACCGCCAGCACGGTGGGCTACCATCAGCACAAAGGCGACATGCTCGAGGATGAGCTGGATGATTTGAGTGCCTCGGGACTCAAGGCCTCGCTCACGCTCCAGCGCGGCATCGAGGCGCGAATCGCCAAGCTCGATCCCAAGTGGCTGACGCCGGAGCAGCGTGCCGACGTCGAAATTATGCTCGATGCCATCCATGCCGCACGCCTCGACGTCGAGAGCGTGCAGAGCTACCGGCATAACCCGACCGTCTACGTCGAACTCATCGGCAATGCCCTGTACACGCCCTATGTGCTGCGCTATGCGCCGGCCGAGGAGCGCTACAAGCACATCGTGCAGCGCCTGATCGGGATTCCGGAACTCATCCGCCAGGCCGAGCAGAACCTCACCGATGCGCCGGAGATCTGGAATAAAGTCGCGCGCGAGGAGAACACCGGCAACATCGATCTGATCGATGGCGTGCTGCGCGCAGGTTGTCCGAAGTCTGTGGCGCACGCCTACACGCAGGCCGCGGGGACGGCGCTCATCGCCCTGCGCGCCTTCAACGGCTTTCTCGAAGGCACGCTGGCCAAGAAAACCTCCGACTGGCGCATCGGCAAGGTGGCGTACGCGAAGAAGTTCAGCTACGTGCTGGCGACCGGCAAGACGCCCGAGGCGCTGCTGAAGGAAGCGGAGGCGGATCTCGCCAAGACACGCGAGGAGATGGTCGAGCTGGCGGCGCCGAAGACGGTGGAGCAGGCGCTGGCGGAGGTGGCGGCCCATCACGCGACTCCGCACACCTACATGGCCGCGGCCAAGCAGAGCCTGGCGGCCGCGACGAGCTTCGTGCACGAAAAGGACCTGGTGACACTGCCGCCGAACGCAAATCTGCAGGTGATCGAGACGCCGGTGTTCATGCGCGGTGTCTACGGGGTGGGCGGCTTCAATCAGGCGCCGGCGCTCGAGCCGAAGCTGGGCGCATTTTTTTGGGTGACGCCGATCTCGGACGCCTGGCCGCAGGCGCGCATCGATTCGAAATTGCGCGAGTACAACGATTCGGGTCTGGCGCACCTGACGGTGCACGAGGCCATGCCCGGACACTATGTGCAGGCCGAATACGCCAACAATGTGCAGCCGCGCGCGCGCCGCCTGCTGCGCGACATCTTCGGCAACGGGCCGTACGTCGAGGGCTGGGCAGTGTATTCGCAGCAGCTCATGGCGGATGAGGGCTACCTGAGCGATTCCCCAGGCTACAAACTGACGCTGGCGAAGCAAATGCTGCGCGTGCTGGCGAACACCATTCTGGACGTGCGCCTGCAGACGCAGGACATGACGGATGCGGACGCGCTCGATCTCATGACCCAGGGCGCGTACCAGGAAATGGAAGAGGCCACGGCCAAGCTGCAGCGCGCCAAGCTGTCGTCCTGCCAGTTGCCCACCTACTATGCGGGCTACAAGGGCTGGCTGGCGGCGCGCGAACATTTCAAGTCGACGCATGGCGAAGCGATGAACTTGAAGCAATTCCACGAGGCCGCGCTGCGCGAGGGGGCGGTCCCGCTGCCGGTGCTGGAAGAATTATTAAATTGACCTTGCTTGCGCCTTTAACTTAAGGCGCTTTGACTTAAACAGCGGCGCGGCGCAAACAGCGCGCAAATGCCGCGATTTCCGGCGCTTTAAGCAAAATAAAATGTCGCCGGGCGCTTACGTCGGTCGCTGGCGACATGCCGCCGCGCGCATCGCACCCGTACCATGACGCCATCATATCCACTGTGGGTGTTAAGCGCGTGACGACCAATCTTACCTACGCCGCCGAGGCCGCTTCGGGCAGAACACTGGAGGCGTTGGCTCAGGTCATCAGAGCCTTGGCGCCGGAAGTAACCAGCGTCTCGTTTCACGATTTCGCAGCGGACACGCTGTGGCTGTCGGAGGATTTTCTGCTGCCGGAAGACCATCAGCTGGTGGAGGATTCGCTCTCCAGCGATTCGGGCGGCAATCTCGATGTCTCATACGCGCCGCGCGAGGATGGTAATTATTCGCTCGCCATTCCGGTGCGCGATTCGCAGGGCGCCATCAACGGCGCGGTGCGCCTGAGCGTCGATGCCTCGGTCAGGGACACGCGCACGGACGAGACGCTGGAGCAGAAGCTCGCGCCGGTGTTCGTGTGCCTGTCGGCGGAATTCGAGCGTCGCCAGGGTTTTCCCCTGCTGATCAGCGAGGATACTCTGGAGGGCGCGCAGATCGAAAACGCGCTGCACGCCGAGCGCTTCGAATTGTTCCTGCAGCCGATTTGCTCGCTGCACGACAATGTGGGCCTGGCGCACTACGAGGTGCTGCTGCGCTTGCGCACCGCGAACGGCACCTTGATCGAACCGAAGGAATTTCTGGCGCGCGCCGCGCAGCAGCGGCTGATGCCGAACATCGATCGCTGGGTGGTGCGAACCCTGCTCCTGTGGTTGAGCAACAATCGCAAGCTGTGGGCGCGCGTGCCCTCGGTGTTCTCGATCAATCTGTCGGCGCAGTCCATGACCGACGATGGCTTCGTGAGCTACGTTGAAGCCTGCGTCACCAAGAGCGGCCTGCCGCCGCAGGCGCTGTGTTTCGACATCACGGAACGCTTTGCGGCCTCGGGCAGCATCACGATGTCCGAATCGCTGAAGCGGCTGGAGGCGTTAGGCTGCGAGGTCGCGCTGGATGATTTCGGCGCCAACCCCCCGTCCTACGGCTACCTTCGGTCGGTCCCCGCACACTATTTCAAGATCGACAGCTCCTTGGTCGAAGCCGCCCCCACCGACCGCGTCGCGCGGGCGATGATCTCTGCGATTGTGCGCATGGCGGGCGACCTGGGCGTGCAGACGGTGGCGGAATCGGTGGAGTCGGATGTGGAACTGCAGGCTGTGCGTTCCCTGGGCGTCGACTTCGCACAAGGCTACCTGCTGGGCAAACCGAAATCCCTGACCGGCTACGACTTCGCCCCCGGCGCGGTCAATTGAGGCGCTTACCAGACGCGCACGCGTTCGTTCGGTGCCAGATATAAAGTCTGCCCGGGCCTGACCTGGAAGGCGTCGTACCAGGCGTCGAGATTGCGCACGGTGTAGGTGCGGTACTGCGCGGGAGAGTGGCTGTCGGTGATGACTTGGTCGCGCAGCGCGGCATCGCGATTTTTCTCGCGCCAGCTCTGGGCGTAGCTCAAAAAGAACAACTGGTCGTTGTCGAACCCTGAGAGCTTCTCGGCGGGCGCATCTTTCGTCGCGAGGCGGTAGGCGTCGTAGGCGGCGTTCAGGCCGGCGACGTCGGCAATGTTTTCGCTCAAGGTTAGCGTGCCGTTGAGGCTCAAGTCGGGGAAGGGTTTATAGGCGTCGAACTGCGCGGCGAGCCGTGCGCCTGAGGCGCGAAAGTGCGCGAAATCGTTCGGCTGCCACCAGTTCTTCAGTCGGCCCTGCGCATCGAATAGCGCGCCCTGGTCATCGAAGCTGTGGCTGATCTCGTGGCCAATAGTGGCGCCGATGGCGCCGTAATCCATGGACAGCGGCTGCTTCGGATCGAAGTACGGCGGCTGCAGCACGGCGGCGGGGAAGTTGATGGCGTTCATCGCGGGCAGATTCACCGCGTTGACCAATTGGGCATTCATGACCCATTCGGAGCGATCGACGTTCTGTCCGAGCTTGGCGAGATTGCGCCTGTACTCGAACTCTTCGGCGCGCGACCAGTTGCCGAAGGCATCGCCGCGCACCACTCTCATGCCGGCGTAGGAGCGCCAGTGGTCGGGATAGCCAACGCCGATCTTGAGTGCCTTGAGCTTATCCTTGGCGACGGCCTTGGTTTGCGGCGCCATCCAGTCGAGCTTGTCGATGCGGGCGTCGAAGGCGGCCAATAAATTGCGCACCATGGCCTCGGCGCGCTTTTTCTCGGCCGGGGAGAAGTATCTTTCGACGTAGAGCTTGCCGACGGCATCGCCGAGCGCGGTGTCGCACACGGCCACGGCGCGTTTCCAGCGCGGCCGCAGTTCGGGAATGCCGAACAGCACGTGCCCATTGAAGGCGAAACTTTCCTCGACGAAGGCCTTGGACAGGTAGGGTGCGGCGTCCTCGACGACGTGGAACTTGAGATAGTCCTTCCAGGTGTCGAGCGATTCGGTGGCGGTGAGCCGGGCAAGGCCCGTGAGCGCGCTCGGCTGCCAGACGACGAAATCATTCTGTCCCGCCAAACCGGCGGCGGCGAAAAACGCGCGCCAATCCAGATCCGGCGCCTTGGCGTCGAATTGGGTGCGCGCCCAGTGATTGTTGCCGGCGTCGATCTGTTCTGAGGCCGCGCGGGTCCAGTGCACCTCGGCCATGCGCCGCTCGAGCTCGAAGATCCTGGCGGCGCGGTCGACCGGGTGGTCCACCCCGGCCAGGGCCAGGACTGAAGCAATGTGCGCCTGGTACTTCGGGCGAATCGCCGCCATGGCTTGGGAAGTACTCAGATAGTACTCGCGATCCGGCATGCCCAATCCGCCCTGCAGCAGAAAGGGTGAGTAGCGCTTCGGATCCTTCAGGTCCTGCGCGACCCACAGCCCGAACAGATGCGGCGTGTAGAGATTGGTGGAATTCAACACATCGACATCGGCGCGCACGGTTTCGCCCAGGGCGGCGGCTAGCTCGCTGCGGCTGAAGATCTCGTCGATGCGCTTGAGCGCGTCGGTCAAGGGTCTGGCGCCTTTGGCCTCGATCGCAGCCTCGTCCATGAAACTCGAGTAGTAGTCGCTGATCTGCTGCGCTTCGGTGCCGGCGCGCCCGGATCGCGCGGCGGCGCCTTTGAGCAGCTCGTTGACCCGCTGCGTGGTCAGATCGGCGAGGATGGCGGAATTGCCGTAGCCGGCGCGGTCGGCGGGAATCTCGGTGGTCTTGATCCACGCGCCGTTGGCATAGGCAAAAAAATCATCGCCGGGTGCGATGCCGGTATCCATACCGGCCAGATCGGGCCCATGTGTTTCGCCCAAGGCAACGCCGCCAAACAGGGCGAGAGCGCAGAGCACGAGTCGTTTCATGAAGTTTCCTTCCAGTCGGGATTCGGGAGTTCGCTGAACACTTCCTGCAGCGCGAATCCCCAGCGTTCGCGGATCATCTTGAAGTACTCATTGTCAAGGTCGATGCTGATGTGGGTCGATAACTTGAATTCGTCGCGCTTGATGATGGCCAGATCCAGGGGCGGCCCCACGGTGAGATTTGAGCGCATGGTGGCATCCATGGACACCAGTGCGCATTTGACGGCTTGGCCCAAGCTGCTGCTGCGGGTGATCACGCGGTCAATGATGGGTTTGCCGTACTTGGACTCGCCGATCTGAAAGTAGGGCGTGTCGATGGAGGACTCGATGAAGTTACCGGCGGGATAAATGTGAAACAGGCGCGGTTCCTCGCCCTTGATCTGGCCGCCCAAGATAAAAGTGCCGTTGAAATCGTAGCCATGCGCGCGCAGGTCTTCGGCGTCGCGCTCGTGGATCTCGCGCAGCGCATCGCCCACCACCCGCGCGGCATTGAACATGTTGCTGGAGCTTACGAGTCGGGTCTTTTCCGTAGGGAGGTCGTTGGCTTCCAGTAAATTGACCACTGCCTGGGTGATGCCGAGGTTGCCCGCCGACATCAGCACCAGCACGCGGTCGTGGGCGTGCTGAAACGTGGCCATTTTGCGAAAAGTATTGATCTGATCGACGCCGGCGTTGGTTCGGGAGTCCGACAACATCACGAGACCGGTGTCGACCAGTAAGCCGACGCAGTAAGTCATGCCGAAATTGTACCTTACTGCTGCTGCAGGGCCGACTCCGCGATGAGCACGTTAGCTTCCATTTTCTCGCCGCCACCACCCTGGCGCATGCCGCGCACGGGAGCGGCGTCCAAGTAGTCGCGGCCGACCGCGAGGCGGCAATAGTTACGCACCGCAGGACGCGTGTGCGTCACGTCCATGCTCTGCCAGCCGATTTCCGCACCCAGCCACGCATCGACCCAGGCGTGGCTGGCGGCATCGTTGGTATCGCCGGTATACAGGTAGCCGCTGACGTAGCGCGCCGGCATGCCGATCGCGCGCGCCAAAGCGATGAACACATGAGCATGATCCTGGCACACGCCTTCGCCGCTCTTGAATGCCACGGCCGCGCTGTCCTGCACGTCGCTGGTGCCGGACTTATAGCGCACAGCCTCTACTACGGCTGCGGCGAGCGCATGAACGCGCTCTTTGGGGTCGCTGACGCGCGCGAGCACGGCGCTCGCGAAGGCTTTGATGTCCTCGTTCGGCAAGGTCAGTTTCGTGGGTGCAAGATAGGCTAAGGGCGATAAGGGCCCGTCGTCCTGGCGCGCCTCCGTGTCCGCGGTTTCCACGACGCCGCGGACTACGATGCTGATTTCCCGGTGCGGCTCCTCGATGGTGAGAAGGTGCGCAATATTGCCGTAGGCATCGATCTGTTCCAGGCGCCTGCCCGGCGCGACGATGCTCCAGCTCAGCGCGCGTTGGCTCAAATCCCGGCGCGGCGTGAGATGCAGGCTCTGTACACTGTATTTGACCGGGTGCTCGTAGCGATAGCGCGTCTCGTGCCGAATGTGCATGTGCATGCTGTTAAGCCTCCGCCTGAGAACCCAAGAAATCCCATCCGATGCGACTGCCCAAATCGTTGAGCCTGCCTAGGAATTGCTGCAAAAAGCGCGGCAAGCCCACACTCAGGAGTTCCTCCATGCGCGCGAAATGCAGGATGGCATGCATTTCGCCGGCGCGCCGCACGGTTTCCGCAGATTGCTGATTGGCGACGGCCTTCACGTTGCCGTACACCTCCTTGCAGCAACGCAGCAGCGAGCGCGGCATGTCGTCGCGCAGGATCAGCAGCTCAGCGACGCGCGAGGGCGTGATCACATCGCGATAGACGCGCCGATATACTTCGAACGCGGACAGGGCCCGTAATAGCACACTCCATTGATACGGATCCGGCACCACCGCAGCATCCGCGCCGGGCATGAGGTCGCTCTGATGCGCGGTCAAGATGCGGGCGGTGCTGTCCGCGCGTTCGAGAAAGGTGCCGATGCGGGTAAAGTGAAAGGCTTCATCGCGCATCATGGTGCCGATGGTGACGCCGCGCGTGAGGTGCGAGCGTTCCTTTACCCATTCGACGAACCCGCCCACCCCTGCCGCGCGGCGCGTTGCGGCCACGCGCGCGTCAAGCCAAGTGGAGTTCAAGGTTTCCCACAGCTCCGAGGTCAGGGAGCCGCGCACGGCGCGGGCATTGTCGCGCGCGGATCGCAGGCAACTGAAGATGCTGCCGCTGTAATCGCGATCGAAGCAGACAAACTCGAATACGGCCGTGGGTTCGATGCTCGCCTGGCGCTCGGCATAGGCCTCCACCATGTGCAGCGCCTTCATGGTCGCCTGCAGCGATCCGGCCAGTTCTTCGGGCGAATGCGGCAGAAGCGACATGCGGTAGTGCGCGTCGACCATGCGCGCGAGACTCTCCGCGCGCTCGATGTAGCGCGACATCCAGTACAAATGATCGGCGGTGCGGCTGAGCATTAGGTTTCCAGCACCCACGTGTCCTTGGTGCCGCCACCCTGCGAGGAATTGACCACCAGCGAGCCTTCGCGCAACGCCACGCGCGTCAGGCCGCCGGGAACGATGGTGACATCGGTACCTGAGAGTACAAAGGGCCGCAGGTCGATGTGGCGCGGCGCCAGGCCCGCAGCCACGAAGGTGGGACAGGTGGACAGCGCGAGTGTGGGCTGCGCGATATAGCGCTCGGGCGTGGCAATGATCTGCTCGCGAAATTTCTCGATCTCAGCCTTGGATGCGGCAGGACCGATAAGCATGCCGTAGCCGCCGGCGCCGTGAACCTCTTTGACGACCAGCTCGGGTAAATGCGCGAGCACGTACTCCAAGTCTTCGGGCTTGCGAAGCATCCAGGTATGCACATTGCCGATGATGGGGCTTTGACCCAGGTAAAAACGAATCATCTCCGGCACAAAAGGGTAGATGGACTTGTCGTCGGCGACGCCGGTGCCGATGGCATTGGCGATGGTGACGTGGCCGGCGCGATAGGCCGTCAAGAGGCCCGGCACGCCGAGCGTGGAGTCAGGCCGGAACACGAGCGGATCCATGAAGTCATCGTCGATGCGCCGGTAAATGACGTCAACGCGCTGCGGGCCTTGGGTGGTGCGCATGAAAACCGCTTCGTCGCGCACGAAGAGATCCTGGCCCTCGACCAGCTCGATGCCCATTTGCTGCGCCAGGAAGGCGTGTTCGAAGTAGGCGCTGTTGTGCGCACCTGCGGTCAACAGCACTACGGTGGGATCTGCGACGCCGGTTGGCGCGACGCTGCGCAGGTTGTCGAGCAGCACCTCGGGGTAGTGATCGACCGGTGCGACGCGATGCGAGGAAAAGAGCTCGGGAAAGAGACGCATGAGCATTTTGCGGTTCTCGAGCATGTAGGACACGCCCGAGGGTACGCGCAGGTTGTCTTCCAAAACCTTGAACTCGCCCGTGTCGTCGCGGACGATGTCGATGCCGGCGATGTGAGCGTAAATGCCGCTGGGCACATCCACGCCCTGCATCTCGGGCCGGTATTGCGAGTTGCAGAGCACCTGTTCCGCCGGGATGACTCCGGCCTTTAGGATCTGCTGGTCGTGGTAGATGTCGTGGATGAAGGAATTGAGCGCTCGCACGCGCTGTTTTAAGCCGGTTTCGAGCTGAATCCACTCTTCGCGCGGCAGCACGCGCGGTACGATATCGAAGGGAATGAGCCGTTCCAAACCTTCGTCCTCACCATAAACGGCGAAGGTGATGCCGACGCGGTGAAACAGCGCATCCGCCTCGGCGCGCTTCTGCGCAAGCCGATCCTCCGGTTGGCCACCCAGCCACTGCGCATAGCGGAGGTAGTGGGCGCGTACAGCGCCCTCCCTCAAGTAGATTTCGTCGTACGGCGTCTTAGGCATGAACTCTCGTGCCTGAAACTGACAGGCGGCGGACCCTTAATCATCTAGTAAGGAATCAGGGGCCGCAACGCCCGGGAGAAGCGCGCCCTGCACTCTATTAGGGCGCGACGGGTCCCAAGTGATCTAAGAGTGCCACTGCCGTGGCAACGCGAGGATCGCCAGCGAAGCGCGAGGCGAAATCCGAGAGCAGGGTTCGAGCCACTCTCGATGCGCCACCGCCGCGCCCGGCAAGTTGCGCAACACTCAAGGTATCTGCCGCGGACTTAGGCCGAAAATTCGGGTCGAGTTTCAGACGCTGCACGACCGCATCGAGGGCTTCGCCGGTGCGTTTCAAGACCAGAAGCCGCGCGACATAGTCTTCGGTGAGACGGGTGATGTAGCGCGGATCGTCCCATTTAACGGTGCGTTCGCAGAGCCAGCGGTAATCCTCGGGCGAAAAGCCGCGGCCCTTAAGCCAATCGAAGAGCATCTCCCAGCTCTTGATATGCGAGCCCGCGCGCATGAGTCCGTAGGCGTCCATCGCCAATTTTTCATGCCCGCGCCACTCCTCCTTGCTCTTGAGCTCCGCCGTGCGCTCGGGCGATACCCAGGTTTCGATGCCGAGCTCGTGGCGGCGCTCGTAGATGGCGCCGCCCAGGAAGCTGAAAATCGAGAGGATCGCGAACATCCCCAAGGCGATTTCAAGGGGTTCCCAGAGGTCGAGCTTCCACAGGAGCCCCAAGCCTAAGCACACCACAAAGATGACCAGCAGCACCGCGCCGTACAGGAGCCCCAAGCCACGGACGAGATGAAACCAGGCCACCGGGTAAGCGGCTTTTAGAATGTTGCTCTCGAGCCCCAGAACCGCGACCGAGGCGGGGAGAAAGAACAGGAGAATGACGCCTAAAGCAATGGCGGCAGGGGTACCCAGATAGTCTTGCGCGAGCTTCAATGCGAAAAGAAGCAGCCCTAAAATCAGAACCTGGCCCAAGGGCCGCTGCTCGTTGACGGGATTCACCATTTCGATGGCGAGCGTCGGCGGCTCATCGAAGCCACGCACGGTATGGTCAAACAGGATGTAGGCGTACTTGAAAAACCAGGACATGACGAGCAAGGCGAGCGGAATGCCAACCAGCCTGCCTTTAGCCGCTATGACGAGCAGGAAGGCAAAGACTATGACGACCGCCGCCGCCCCGCCACGCGCGGGACGAGCCAGATGGCGGAGGAGTGTTAGGTGGGCGGGCTGTGGTTGCATGAAGGGAAACCAAGTTGCCTGACATACACGCCAGGCACTTTTTTGTGTCGGCAACGCTACGAGCTGATACATTTCAAGCAAGACGTGTTGGCTACTCTTTGAGTCCCATGTCTCGTTGATCTTGCACGGCAATCTTGCACGTAACAAGA
>DASYIN010000005.1:0-46900 GCA_035997505.1 Steroidobacteraceae bacterium
GCATCGATGACGATGTCCTGCGAGGAGGACAAAAACACCACGAGCAACGCAATGGAGGCCAAGAAATACGGGGCCTCGGTCGGCGAACTGAAGCCCATCACGCCGATGGCCACCGCAAGACAAGCCTGAAAGACCACGATCCAACCGCGGCGGCGGCCGAGAAGTGGCGGCAGGTAGCGATCGAGCAAGGGCGCCCACAAGAATTTGAAGATGTAAGGCAGACCCACCAGCGAGTAGAAGCCGATGGCCTTCAGATTGACGCCTTCGGAAGCCAGCCAGGCCTGAAAGGCAAATCCGGAGCCGGACAGATTGAAGGGCAATCCCGAGGCGAAGCTCATCAACAGCACGGCCATGATGCGCTTGTCGCCCAGCGCCTGGCGGAGTGTGGGCTTGGGTGATTCGGTCAAAGGAAGGCGGTGGTCGTGACGATGTGCATCGCGCAAGATAATATCAGTCTCATGACTGCGGCGTATCAAAGTGAATTCATCGACTTGTGCGTGCGCTTGGGCGTGTTGCGCTTCGGCAGCTTTACGCTCAAATCAGGCCGCGAAAGTCCGTATTTTTTCAATGCGGGCTTATTTAACACCGGCGATGCCATCGTTGCGGCGGGCCGTGCGTACGCCGCCGCACTCGCGGCCTCAGACTTGAAATTCGACATGCTGTTCGGTCCTGCCTACAAGGGCATCCCGCTCGTGACCATCGCGGCCGCGGCGCTGGCGGAGAGGCATCAGCGCAACGTGCCCTTTGCCTTCAACCGCAAGGAGACCAAGGATCATGGCGAAGGGGGCCGTATCGTCGGCAGCCCGCTGATGGGCCGCGTGCTGATCGTCGACGATGTGATTACGGCCGGAACGGCGATCCGCGAGTCCATTGATATTATTCGGGCGGCAGGTGCGACGCCGGCGGGGGTGCTTCTGGCGCTGGATCGCCAGGAGCGGGCCTCGGGCAGCGATTTTTCGGCAGTACAGGAGGTCCGCAGTCAGTTCCAAATACCGGTCGTTTCGGTGATAAATCTGGCCGATCTGATGCAGCATGTTTCCAAGGCGGGCCTGGCGAGCGATCTGTCGAGCATGCGGACCTACCGCGAGCGGTATGGGCTCGCAGACTGAGGAATTGCCCCTAGAAAACGCCCTTGGGCTCGCTCACAATGGCGGCCGCTTCATCTTGAGGATAGATTCTTGAAGAATGTCGCTTGGATTTTGTGCCTTTGTGCGCTGCTGGGCTGGGGCTTTGCACAAAGCGCTCCCACCGCCCCCCGGCCCTCCAATAGTGGCCGCATACTCTATAAATGGGTCGACAAGGATGGCGTAACCCACTACGGCGATCATGTACCGCCGGAGTACGCAAGCCAGGAGCAGCATGTCCTGAACTCAGAGGGCTATGAGATACGGCATCAAGATGCGCAGAAGAGCGCCGAGCAAATGGCGGCCGACGATCAGAAGCGTCTCGACGCGGAACAGCGTCAAATTCGCGACAAGAACCTGCTGAGCACGTATGCCTCGGTGCAGGAAATCGAACGGCTGCGGGACCAGCGCCTCACCTTGTTGGCCGATCAAATCAAGGTGACCAATCAGTTTCTCGACACCCTCAACGGCCGGATGAAGAAAATGCGCGCCGACAGCCAGCGCTTCAGGCCGTACAGCAGCGACGCCAAGGCGCCCAGCATGCCGGATCAAGTGGCGGAGGATCTGGTGCGCCTGACCACCGATGTACGCACACAACAACAGAATCTGAAGCAGAAGCGCAGCGAAGAGTCGACGATGAGCATTCAATTCGAGAGCGACATCGACCGTTTCAAAGAGCTGAAGCACATTCAATGACGCCGAAGACCCGAGTTCTGCTGGGTGTTACCGGCGGCATCGCCGCCTATAAAAGTCCGGATCTGGTGCGCCGCTTGATTGAACGCGGCGCCGATGTGCAGGTAGTGATGACATCCGCTGCGCAACGTTTCGTCTCGCCCATGACTTTCCAGGCCGTCTCCGGCCGCCCCACTCGCAGCGACTTATGGGACAGCGCCGCCGAAGCTGCGATGGGCCATATTGAATTGGCTCGCTGGGCGCAGATCGTCTTGATTGCCCCCGCCAGTGCGGATTTCATTGCGCGCATGGCAGCCGGGCGCGCCGATGATCTTCTGTGCACCCTGTGCCTGGCAACCGACGCACCCATCATGTTGGCGCCGGCAATGAACCGGGTCATGTGGGCCAACAAGGCGACGCAGGCCAATGTTACAACGCTGGTTTCGCGGGGCATCCGCATGCTCGGGCCGGCGTCGGGCAACCAGGCTTGCGGTGAGGTCGGCGCCGGCCGCATGTGGGAAGCCGCGCAGCTGGCGGAAACCGTGCTCGCGGCACCGGCCAACGCGGGACTGCTCGCCGGCATGAATGTGCTGATCACCGCCGGTCCCACGCGCGAACGCCTCGATCCGGTGCGCTATCTCACCAACCGCAGCTCTGGAAAGATGGGTTTCGCCGTGGCTGAGGCGGCGCGCGAAGCCGGCGCACACGTGACGGTGGTGAGCGGCCCTGTTCAATTGCAGACCCCGACGGGTGTCACGCGCATCAACGTGGAGAGCGCGCGCGACATGTATGCGGCGGTTCACCGCCAGGTCGGTGATACCGACATCTTCATTGCCGCGGCGGCGGTTGCCGACTTCCAGCCCGTGACCGTGGCCAAGCAGAAGATCAAGAAGCAAGGCGGTTCGGTGAAGCTGGAGCTCGAGCCCGCGCCCGACATCATCAAGTCCGTGGCGGATATGCCGAAGCGCCCTTTCGTCGTCGGCTTCGCCGCCGAAACCAACGACGTGGAGGACAATGCACGCATCAAGCTCAAGCGCAAAAAGCTCGACATGATCGCCGCGAACGAGGTCGGCGACGGCATCGCGTTCGATTGCGAAGACAATGCCCTGACCGTCATCTGGCCGGGCGGAAAAATGGAAATCGCGCGCGGGCCCAAAATCGATGTGGCGCGCGAACTGATCGCGCTTATCGCCAAGCGCCTGCCGCCGCGCGACGGCAGTCCGCGGCGCTCGCGCAAACGTAGAACCACCGCTGCCGTGCCGCGCGATCGGGTGCGCGGCCGCCGCCCGCGACGGGTCTAGCGTGGCGCACACCGTCAAGCTGCGGATCCTGGATCCGCGCATCGGACGCGAATTTCCGCTGCCTCAACACGCCACCGCGGGTTCCGCGGGCATGGACTTGCGCGCCTGCATCGACGCGCCCCTGATATTGCAACCCGGCAGCGCGGAACTGATTCCGACGGGGGTGTCGATTTACATCGGCGACCCTGGTCTTGCCGCGATGCTGTTGCCGCGCTCCGGCTTGGGCCACAAGAACGGCATCGTGCTGGGAAATCTGGTCGGCTTGATCGACTCCGACTATCAGGGACCGCTCATGGTCTCGGTCTGGAATCGGGCCCTGCAGGCCTTCACCATCAACCCGGGCGATCGCATCGCGCAGATGGTGATCGTGCCCGTGGTGCAGGTGGCATTCGAAGTGGTCGAGGATTTTTCCGCCACGGCGCGCGGCACGGGCGGATTCGGCAGCTCGGGACACGGCTAGACATTTCGCCGCTATCAGCCGTGAAATGCGGCTGGCCGCGGCCGGGAGCCCTCGTCATGCTGGCGTATGGCAATTCGGGATTGGCCCAGCGATGAACGGCCGCGGGAAAAACTGCTGGAGAAAGGCGCCGCGGCCCTGTCCGACGCCGAGCTGCTCGCCATTTTGCTGCGCACCGGGACACCGGGCCATTCGGCGCTCGATCTGGCGCGCGATGTTCTGAAGAGCTTTCACTCGCTGCGCAAGCTCATCGCCTCCGATCGCCAGCGCTTCTGCGCTGAGCCGGGCCTTGGACCCGCCCGCTATGCCGAATTACAGGCCTCGGTCGAGATCGCAAGGCGGCAACTGTCGGAGACCTTGCGCGCCGGCCCTTCCCTATCCAGCCCGCGAGCCACCCGGGATTTTCTCTCCGCGCGCCTGCGTGATTTGGAGCACGAGGTATTTTGTTGCCTATACCTGGACAAGCGCCACCGGCTGATTCAATTCGAAGAATTATTTCGCGGCACCATCGATGGCGCCAGCGTTCACCCGCGGGAAATCGTGAAATTGGCGCTGCAGCGGAATTCCGCGGCGGTGATCATCGCGCACAATCATCCGAGCGGTGTGGCCGAGCCTTCGCAGGCCGACGAATTCATTACGCAGCGGGTCAAAGAAGCGCTGGCGCTCGTGGACATCCGCCTGCTCGATCACATCATCGTCGGCGACGGGGCGTGCGTATCGCTCGCGGAGCGGGGGCTGCTGTAGCCTATCCTTTACAGACGTTCGGCGCTTCGTCCCCCACTGCCTTCGCCAACGGCTTATACGTTCCGTCGATAAATTTCGTATCTGCCCCGCACTGGGTCGCCATGTCACTCAGGTCGGAGATTATTTTATAGATCGCTCTGCACTTGGCCGGCTTGTCGAGGTCGCTCATCTTCTTCTCGGCGGCGAACTCTTTGGCTACTTTGTCGGCCATGTCCTGACAGGGAGGCGCAGCGTGGGCGATGCTGCAGCCAAGCAGGGCTGGGATCAATACAGCGGGGATTCTCGCGTTCCCGCCGTCGTTGACCCCGATCAGTGGACGCGGCACCATTTGCTCGCTCGTAACCTGGGGAAGAGGAATATCGATGAAAAGCTATAACGCCGTCGGATTCGCGATACTGGCCGCATGCGTAGCGTCATTCGCACTTCTGGCGCCCGGCACCTGGGGCCCATGGGTGGGCATGGCTGCCGGAGTCCTCTACATTCTGTTCGTCTGGTTTCTCGCGGGACTTTATCTTTCGGACGTTATTCACATGGGAGTAACGCATCAGGCGTTGGACTATAAGCCGTGGTTCATCAAGACGCTCGTGCTTCTCAACAACACGATTGGCATCTACGTCGATCCGGTCAGTTGGGTCAATCGCCACCGCAATCACCATCGCTTCGCCGACCACGCGGGCGATCCGAACAAGCTTTCCAGCGACGGCTTTTGGAAGACGACGTATTTGTGTCTGTTCCCGTACCGCTGCGAACAAGACATGGCTCGCGACGATATCTTGAAGTCCTGGCCTTTCTCGATGGTGGGGCACCCCGCCTTCGCGGTGTTGGCTCAGTTCATCAGCTACGCCTTCGTTTGGGTCCTGGTGCGCGACTGGAAGTACGCACTCGCGCTCTGGGCGGGCATCCGCGTGTTCGCTCTGTGGGTGAATCTGATCCAGAACTACTGGACTCACGATCGGCGCTTCGGCACCCGCCGCTACGCTGATGGCGACAACGCGATGAATATCGGCGAATGGCTGCCCGTGATGGCGACCTTCAGCGCATGCCTGCAAAACAATCACCACCACTACCCTCACCTGCTCAGACTTTCTCACTCCGACATGGAGTTCGACTTTGGTTTCACAACGGTGAAAGCGATGGCTGCGCTGGGCCTCGTTAAACCTTCGAGGACGGGAAACGTCAGGCCCGCGGATTTGAGGCAGTTGGAACTCGGTCTCTAGCCTGAAAAGAAAGAGTCGTTCCGCCGTTCACTGACAGTCTTCAGAGCGTGCTTCGCGATCCTGCGAATGAGAGCCGCCGGCATGGGCTTGTCGTAGGGAACCTGTAGGAAGCTCTTGGTTGTCTGGTGCTTTTCCAGTTCTTTGCGAAATTGCGCCAATACCGCCACTGAAGGCGAGAAGTTCAAATGTGCCTTGTGAGCTGAGAACGCGAACAGGAATCGTGGCTCCACGAAGAAAGGATTCCCCCACTTGATCGTCTCCTGGGCGTCCGGCGCGACTCCTTTAAGAATCACATACAGCTCGCGCAAATGCGGCTGAGCCTCGCGCGGCGCGGCCTGGATATATTCGGCGATCGTGGTGGGGCGTTTGCTCGCCATTGCTGCCTCGTTGCGCTAGCGACCCATGAATGGATCGACAAACTGCTTGAAGAAACCGGGACGCACCGAGGTTCCGCTCAAGCCGTAACTTTTCGGCCAACGGTCCTTCGGGAAATGCTGTGTCCCGAACAAACGATCGATCCACGGAAAGTGGATGGCAAAGTTGCAATCGATCGCTTCGTCTTCAGCCGAGTGATGCCAGTGGTGGTAGCGCGGCATGACCAGGTAATTTTCCAGCCACATGGTGCGCGGGCGAAAATCCAGGTGCGAAAACGTAGCATGGAAAGAGACGAAGAGGATGTAGCCGACGATGGCACCTTGCGAGAATCCGCACAGCGCCAGCGGGATCATGATCAAACCCCGCGTGACGATGATGTCAAAAAAGTGAGAGCGCGAGCCCGCGATCCAATCCATCGAGCGTATCGAGTGATGCACGGCATGAAACCGCCACAACATGGGAATCTTGTGAAACGCGCGATGAATGATGTACTGCGACAGGTCCGCAACCAAAATGACCAAC
Organism: Steroidobacteraceae bacterium; assembly: GCA_035997505.1. GTDB lineage: Bacteria > Pseudomonadota > Gammaproteobacteria > Steroidobacterales > Steroidobacteraceae > Bog-1198. Next base: position 6,413 of record DASYIN010000005.1, read on the forward strand.
AAGAGCTGGACGACGAACGGCCAGCTACCGACAACCGCCTGTAGCTTTGGGATCGCGAGCCACGGCGCGGCCAAGGCGGCGGGCGCCAGCATCAAGAAGGTCAACAGTTGCGCGGGAAGATGCGTGGCGATGAAATAGAATGAGTCCGTGGTCCACTCCGCGCGGAATGTCCCCTGCCCCGGATGCAGCGGCCAAATTCGCTCCAGCGGAACGAAGACAATGGTCATGACGAGCAGGTCCAACAGAAACCAGTCGAGCCCGATCCCGTACTTGGTGCCGATTTCCTGCGGCAGAGGGACGGTGCCGCCACCGAGGCAGGCCGCTGCGAGCGCAAGAGCGGCTCCGGTCAGCGCGAGAACCTTGCGCTGACGCATGATCGCGGACGCCGCAGCGAACACGAAGGCGGCGAAGATTATTACCTGGATGAGCACACGCATGATCTCGATCGGATATTTTGCGCGCGCTTCCGGCAGAGTAAGCAACTGAGGGAAGCGAAGGCACAGCGTGCCGCCCAGGGCGAGCAATCCCAAGAAGACGCCGCAGACTCCACTGATCCAGCCGCTGCCGATGTGCGTCGGCTCGGCATCGCCGAATGTTTTGCGAAAGAATTCGTCGGACATGGACGCTCTCCAGCCTGTAATCCGCGTTCAATTTAGACATACGGCAACCTGCCGAGCGCAAACCCCCGTCGCACTTCGCTCGACGATTATCGTTAAATCAGTCGAATACCGGAAGGCTCGCGACTTCCTCGGGCGGCACGCCTTCCACCGGCAGCCCCGCCTTCACCCAGGCACGCAGCCCGCCTCGAATCACCGTGACGCGCACCCTCTTGGTGTCCAGCAGTTTTTGCAGCTCCTGAGCCACACGTACGCTCGTGGCCTGGCGGACACAGGTGCAGTATACGAATACCACAGGTCCCTCGGGTAGGCCCGCGTCGGGCTGATGGATGGCATTCGGATCGAGCCGCCGCGATCCTTGGATACGCGTTGCCTTGGGATCAAAATAACCATGGCTGCGAACGTCGTACACCGAAGCACCGCCAGCCATTGCCAGCGCGGCTTCGTCCGGATTGGCGAAGGGCACGGCCGTCAATGCGCGCGCCTTTGCCCACAGCCACACGCGAAACAACAAATAGGCGATGACAAGCGCCAGCACGATCCAACCCACGATCCGGCCCGCCGAGTCGTAACCTCGCGTGACCACTTCCAATGCGCCGCTGAAAATGAAGCCGACCAGAAAGTAGGAGCCGGTGTACAGCGCTGCGCCGGCCAGGTCCAAACGCAGAAATGTCATGAGCCGCATATTCATGCTTCCGGCCAGCGGCGGCGCCATCGTATTGATGCCGGGAATGAACTTGGCGATGACCAGGAGCGTGCGGCCGCGACGATAGAAGGAATCGGCCGATCTCAAGATGCATGCCTCGGGATTGAGCGAGATACGGCAGAGCAACCCCAACAGCCACCAACCCGTGTACCGGCCGAGCAGGAACATCAACGTATCGCCGGCGAGCATCGCAGCGAGCGCGATGCCCAAAACATACTGGGTTTGCAATACTCTGTGCGCCGCGGCGCCGCCGGCAATCAGCAGTGCCACGGCGGCGGGTACCGGCACGCCGATTGCCTCGAGAAAGACGATGACGGCCAGAATCGAGTAGCCGTGTTGCATGAGCGCGGTGTTCAGTGATCCCATTATCGACGCTCCCTACGATTCAACTTCAGCCCGGGTCGAAATTGCACTCCTTCAAGGGCACCAGATGCGTCTTGTTCCAAATCTTGTGGCCCAGATACAGGACGATGACCGTAGGAATGATGAGGTAGTCAGTGACGAAATCGAACCAGGAAAACACCTCGGTTTGAAATACGCCGATATTGGCGCCGAACAGCACGACAAGAAACAACACCAACGCGAGCCACGGACCGTATGGAAAGAACTTGGACTTGAACTTCAAATCATTCACGCTGCGGCCCTGCGCCACCCAGGCCTTGCGGAATCGCAAATGGCAGACGGCTATTCCTAGCCAGATGAGAAATCCGCTCAAGCTCGAAGCGTTGTAGAGCAGCTGATAAATCTTCTTGTCGCCCACGACCGTCGAGAAGAACGCCATGGCGCTGACCGAGCCGGTCGCCAGCAGCGCCAGCACCGGCACGCCGCGCCGGTTGAGCACCCCGAACATTTTCGGCGCTTTGCGGCTGTGGGCCATGGCATGCAGCATGCGCGACGCCACGTACATGGATGAGTTTCCGCAAGACAACACCGAGGACAGGATGACGGCGTTCATGAGATTGGACGCGTAGTAGCCGACCGTCGGCAGCTGCTGCAGCACCATGGTGAACGGCGAATAGGCGATGTGACTCTCATCGGCGTTGAGCAGATTCGGATCCGTGTAGGCGATCAGCGTGCCGGCAACGAAGATCGCACCGATATAAAACAAGAGAATGCGCCAGAACACGTTTCTGATCGCCTTCGGAACGTTTTTGCTGGGATCGGCGGTCTCAGCGGCGGCGAGGCCCACGCCCTCGGTGCCCTGAAACGAAAACCCGGCCACCAAGAACACCCCCAGCATCGCGGTGAAGCCGCCCACGAAAGGAGCATGGGTGCCGGTCTTCGAATCGCTCAGGGTCCAATTATGAAAACCGCTGCTGTGGTTGCCCAGCATGCCGGCGATCATCAGGAGCCCGACCGCCACGAAAATGATCACTGTGACGACTTTGATGCCGGCGAACCAGTATTCGGCTTCGGCATACGCCTTCACCGACAACAAATTCAAGGCGAGCAGCACCACGAAGAATCCCATGGCCCAGTACGCGGAATTCGAGTGCGGAAACCAAAACTGGACGATCAATGCGCCTGCGACCAATTCGGCTGCGAGGGTAATGGCCCAGCTAAACCAATAGTTCCAGCCTACGGCAAAGGCAAGCGAGGGATCGACGAAACGCTCAGCATAGGCTTCGAACGAACCGGGGATCGGCAACTGGGTCGCCATCTCGCCCAACGACTGCATCATGCAATACACCGCCAGGCCCATCGTCGCGTACGCCAGCAGCGCCCCGCCGGGGCCGGCTTGAGCAATCGCCGCACCGCTGGCAAAGAACAGGCCCGTGCCGATCGCGCCGCCGATGGCGATCATGCTCAGCTGCCGAGGGCCGATACTGCGCTTGAGCTCGCGTGCTTCACCTTGGGTCATGCGGCGATATCCTGTTGAGTGCGGGGCAGAGTGTGCGTCATAAAGCGCCGTCAGTCGATGGAACCGACGAAAGAGACGTGTCCACTCGGACTGTGTATATCAGCCGCGGCATCGACGATCGCCGCGGCGAATTCCTGCACGGTGGGCAGCACGCCGGCCTGTCCGCGCCGGGTCTCGATCAATCCGCGCGAGGTGCGTTCGAGGAGCTTCGGCGTGATGGTTCCCTCGATCATGTCGCCGCTCACGATCGCCAGGCGCAATCCCCGGCTCTTGAAGTCGGACAATCTCCTGCGCAGCGCGTCCTCGCCCGCCTTCTTGCTGGCGGCAATCGCTTCGTAGGACGCATACACCGGCTTGCGGCCGTAGAAATGGGCCAAGTGGCTGGTGACGAAGATCACGCAGCCACCGTCACGCATCATCGGCAGCGCCGCTTCCAGCATGCGCACCTGCGCCGTGAGGTTCAGTTCCATCGCATAGGACGCGGGTTTGCCCTTTTCGAGACCACCGCTCGCATTCAGGACCAGGATGTCGAGATGTCCAAATGTATCCTGAACGGCGCGTGCCATCGCCTCGACGCTGCCGGCCTCGGTAAGGTCGGCTTGTGCCAGCAATGCGCGCCTTCCCAAGGTCTCAACCTGGACCGCGACTTGTTCGGCTCGGGATCCCTTGCTGCGATAGTTGATGACGACATCCGCGCCCTGCTCCGCCATCATGCAGGCCACTGCGGCGCCGATACCCCGCGATGCCCCCGTCACCAATGCCGTTCTGCCGAGAAATCGTTTCAAATCCGACCAGCGTTCATATAATGGTCTTGGTTTGGAAAACCCGGCGCCAGTATGCCTTCTGACAAGCCATGCGGGGAACCCGATGGAAAGACTAGCAGCCAGCAGAACCGCGATCGCCACATCCCTGATGCGCGCGGCGCATACGCGCCTGGATCCTGCGCCGCTGATCGAGGATCCCTGGGGCGATGTATTGATTCCGGACGCCTCGCTGTCCGATGAAGCACTGCTGCACAGCCGCGCCTACCCGAATGTCATCACTCGAACGCGATACGCCGAGGACGCGCTGCAGGCGGCCGTTGCCCGAGGCATTCGTCAGTACGTCTTGATCGGCGCGGGCTTTGACAGTTTCGCGTTGCGGGGCCCGGCCTTCGCAAAGGATTTGCAGATCTTCGAGATCGACTTTCCGTCCACGCAGACGCTGAAGCTCGAACGTATCAAGGCGTGTGACATTGCGCTGCCGGATTGCGTGCACTTCATCCCCGCGGATCTTTCCGAAGAAAGCGTGGCGGCGGCGCTGGCGCGTTCGCCGTTCCAGGCCGGCCAATTGACGTTTTTCTCCTGGCTGGGCGTCACGATGTATCTGACGCGTGCCGCGAATATCGCCACGCTCAAATCGATTGCGTCTTGCGCGCCTGCCCGAAGCGAACTGGTCTTTACCTATTTCGATGAGCGCCTCTTTCAGACGCAGTCGGAATCATTTCGCGAGTTGGAGAAAAGAGTGGCCGCCATCGGCGAGCCGTTCCTGTCAGGCTTTGATCCCGCTGCGCTGGGCGCGGATCTGGCGGTTTGCGGTCTTGAGCTGGTCGAAGACCTGAACGGCGCTGCAATCGCCGCGCGCTATGACAGCGCGGGCAAGCACGGTTTGGGACAACCCACCTCTTCGCACATCGCGCATGCGCGCGTGACCTAAAGGGATACCGATGCCCAGCCGCGTTGGCGGGGTGATCGAATCTCGCAAGAACGATTCTTCTACGACTCCGCTTCGGCGTGGACGGTGGTGGAGGCAAAGGTTGGCTAGGGCAATTTGCACACTTACCGTATGATTCGTTCATGTCCAGCACAACACAGGACGCGCTGACCGACGAGAGCGCCCGCTACAAACGGGTGATTCGCACCGCCGAGGAATTGTTCAAGAAGGTGGGATTTCGTGCTGTCACCATGGAATTGGTGGCGCGCGAGGCCAATGTGGCGAAGGCGACGCTCTATAGCTACTTCAAGAATAAGGATGAACTCTACGTTGAGGTGTGCGCGCGGATGGCGCGCATTCTGCGCGGGTCGGTCGAACAGGCATTGATGAAGCCTGACACACCTCTGGACGAGCGTCTGGCTGACGCAGCGGTCGCCAAACATCGCCCTGTGTTTACGCTGGTGCGCGCATCGCCGCACGCGGCGGAATTGTTCTCTTACACGCACAGCATGGCCGGGGAGATTTTCGCCAAGTTGGACGTGGAAATGCTGGACATGTTTCGTGCCGCCATGACCGAAGATCCGCAACTTGCAGCCAATGCAGAGCAGCTTTCGCGCGCCCTGTATTTCGGCAGCGCACCGCTCGCCAGCCGCAGCGAGACCACCGCCCAAATGGAAGCCGAAGTCGGCGCATTTGCCCGCGCTTATCTTGCGGGCGCCCGCGTTCTCGCGCGCCCGAACTGAATGATCGGAGGCCTCTGGCAAACGTGCATTTAACTTAACTCTGTTGACTAACTATACGATAGGGGTATGATTCGTTCATATCGTATGGTTGGGAGAACGAGTCATGAGCCTAGCCCGCATAGCCTTGTTGGTTGCCGTCTGCCTTGCCGATGGCATCCTGCTGCTCAAATCAGTGCCGGCGTTCGCCTCTGAGATCATTACCGATGTTGCACCACCTCCACCGCGCGCCGAAAACATGGGCCACCCGCGTGATGGCTATGTCTGGGCCGCCGGGCACTGGGAATGGAATGGTCACGCCTATCGCTGGGTATCGGGCAGCTGGATCATCGAGCACGGTAAGGCGCATTGGATCGCCGATCAGTGGGAGCCGACGGGCAGCCAGTGGCGTTACGTGCCAGGCCATTGGGAACGTTAGGCAAAGTGGCGGGCAGGGGAAGCGCCGCCGTTCCTTAGGTCTCGAAGGTACACGCAACTCCTTGAATATGAGATGATATTTATCGATAGGCCTTGCCGCGCCCTACCGACCCTGGTATAAAGCCCGGCTCTCCTAAAGCTTCCATTTCAAAGGTTTAGCCATGTCGCGAGTTTGCCAAGTCACGGGCAAAGGCCCCAAAACGGGTAACACGGTTTCGCACGCGAACAATCGCAAGCGCCGCCGCTTTCTGCCTAATTTGCACAGCCACCGATTTTGGTCGGAAACCGAGAAGCGTTTCATCAGCCTGCGCGTGAGCACTCGCGGTCTGCGCACGATCGAAAAGCGCGGCGTGGATGTGGTGGTTGCGGACCTGCGATCCAAGGGCGTCAAGGTTTAAGGGGCCGTCATGCGTGACAAAATCAAATTGGTATCTTCCGCCGGCACGGGTCACTACTACACGACCACCAAGAATAAGCGCCTGCATCCGGACAAGCTTGAGACGAAGAAATTCGATCCCGTGGTGCGCAAGCACGTCGCCTACAAAGAATCGAAGATCAAATAGGCTTAGGCGAAGCTGCCCGAGCTTCCTGAAGTAGAAACCACGAGACGCGGCATTGCGCCCGCGCTTGTTGGGCATTGCGTTGTCGATATGATCGTCCGCGACCGGCGCCTGCGCTGGCCGATTGCGACGAAACTCGAGGCAGCCATTCGAGGCCAGGTGGTCCGCGCTGTCGAGCGGCGCGCGAAATACCTGCTCATCCGCCTCGAGTCCGGTTCGCTCATCGTGCATTTGGGCATGTCGGGGAGCTTGCGTCTCATCGGCGCCAAAACACCGCCCAAATCGCATGACCATTGGGATCTGGTCCTCGACAGCGGCCAGGCCTTGAGATTTCACGATCCGCGCCGGTTCGGCAGCCTGCACTGGACTGAAGAGGATCCTCTGCAGCATACACTCCTCAAGAAGCTCGCTCCGGAACCCTTGAGCGCCGCGTTCAACGCCGAGTATCTCCACCGCGTCACGCGCCGGCGCGCGGTTGCAATCAAGCAGCTCATCATGAATTCCCAGCTCGTCGTCGGCGTGGGCAACATCTACGCCAGCGAGGCGTTGTTCCGTTCGGGGATTTCGCCGCGCCGCGCGGCGCGGCGCGTGACGAAGGACGAGGCTTTGAAATTATCCCGCTCCATCAAGGCCGTGCTCAAGGACGCGATCAAGATCGGCGGCACCACCTTGCGCGACTACGTCAACGCCGACGGTGCGCCCGGATATTTTCGGCAGAAATTGTTCGTCTACGAACGCGCCGGAGCGCGCTGTCGCGTGTGCAAGGCGACCGTCAAGCAATTTACCCAGGGCCAGCGATCCACCTACTGGTGTTCCACCTGCCAGCGCTGAGCGCGCCGAAGCAAAACCGCGGGCTAGTAAACCAGTCCCTCGCCCTCGCCGCGCGGATCTGACGCAGCTTCGACCTTTCCGCTCGCAAAATCCCAGGTGACGACTTGCATGTTGCCCCACTGCCGGGTGGACAGCCGCAGTTTGTGTCCGATCGATTGCAGCTTGGCAATTTCCGCGTCGGTGAGCGCACCCGGTTCATAACCGATTTCGTCGGGCATGTATTGGTGATGGTAGTGCGGATACATGACGATGTCCGCAGCGGCCATGCCGTCGACGTAGTTCAAGACCCCCAGCAGCACCTGGCTGATGATGGTGCTTCCGCCGGGCGAGCCGATGATCATCAGCCCCGAGGGCGTCTCGACGAACGTGGGTGACATGCTCGACAAACTGCGCTTATTGGGTGCGATCGAGTTGGCCGTGTTCCCGATCAGTCCGAAGGCGTTCGGCGTGCCGGGCTTGGCGGAAAAATCATCCATTTCGTTGTTGAGCAGCACGCCGGTCCCCGTCGGCATGTAGCCGTTGCCGAAGAACAGATTCACCGTGATCGTGACGGCCGCACGGTTTCCCGCTGCGTCGAGCACGGAAAAATGCGTCGTATTCATGCCCTTCGGCTCCGACTCGATGCCCGGCAACAAGTCGGAGGGCATCGCCTTGTCGGCGCGAATGCTGCTGCGCTGGCCGGCTGCGTAGTCGGCGCTCATCAATTGCTGCAGCGGCATCTTGATGAAATCCGGATCGCCCAGGAAAATTGCGCGGTCGCGATATGCACGGCGCATGGCCTCGACGATGAGATGTTTGCGCGTGGCGGAGTCCACGTCATGGAAATCGAATCCGGCAAGGATATTGAGCGAATCCAGGACGGCGATACCGCCCGATGAGGGCGGCGGCGCCGTTACGATGCGCGCGCCGTGATATTCGCCGATCAGCGGCTTGCGTTCGACGACGCGGTAATTTTTGAGATCCGCGAGCGTCCAGATGCCGCCGCCCGCACGCACGCCGGCGACGAGCTGCTCGGCTACACGGCCTTCATAAAATCCCTTGGCGCCCTGGGCTGCCATTGCCTCGAGGGTATTGGCCAGCTCCGGCTGCTTGATGATCGTGCCGACTTCAGGCGCGTTGCCGTCGGCCGTTAAAAATGCCTTCGCGGCATCCGGCGAGCGCGCCAAAATTTCGCGTTTCGCCTTGATGGCGAATTGCAGCCGCAGATACAGCGGGAATCCGTCTCGCGCGAGCCGGATGGCCGGCTGCAAGCTTTGCTTCAACGGCAGTTTGCCGTATTTGCGCGCCAGATATTCGAATGCGGCAGGCTCTCCGGGAATGGCCGCAGATATCGGTCCGTCGGTCGAACCCTTGGTTTCGTTGCCCGCCTTATCCAGATACATGTCCTTCGTCGCGGCACCCGGCGCCTTCTCGCGCGCGTCGACCATGGTTTCGAAGCCATCGGACTGCCGATGCAGCAAGAAGAATCCGCCGCCGCCCACGCCGGAACTGCTGGGTTCGACCACCGCCAACGCCGCGGCCACCGCCACGGCCGCATCGAATGCATTGCCTCCGGCCGCCAAAATTTCCCGGCCCGCCTGGCTCGCGAGTGGATAGGCGCTGGCAACAGCGCCTTTGTGCGCAACGGCGGAACGAGCCGCATCGGCCCGCGCGCCCGGGGCGCCGCAGAAAATCAGTGCGGCCGCAGTGATCGAAAACAGGGGGCCGGCGATTCGCCGGGCGCGCGGTGTGTTTTGCGAGATCAAGGCTTGCGATGCCGTTTCAGCTCGATCTCCACGATCGGATGCACGAACTCGGAGACATCGCCTCCCAGCACGGCGATTTCTCGCACCAAGGTCGATGATATGAATGTGTACTGCTCTTGCGGGGTCATGAATACCGATTCAATTTCAGGCGTGAGATGTCGGCTCATATTAGCCAATTGAAATTCAAATTCGAAGTCCGACACGGCGCGCAGCCCGCGCACGATCACGGTAAGGCCATTCTGCCGGGCGAAATTCGTAGTCAATCCCGAATAGCCCTTCACCTCCACGTTGTGCACATCGGCCAGCACGCGGCTTGCCATTTCCACACGCTGCTCGAGGGTGAACATCGGCGCCTTGTTCGGGTTCGCCGCAATCGCGACCACCACGCGATCGAATATCGAAGCCGCCCGCTTGACCAAATCCGTATGCCCATTGGTGATGGGATCGAAAGTCCCTGGGTAGACGGCATTTCTTTTGTGCATTGCTATTTCCGTCCGTTGACGCGCGCCAGATGATACCCCACCTCGCCGGCCGACTTCGATTTGAGCAGCTCCCAGTGCTTAGGCATGGCCGGAACGCCCGCAACCCGCTCATTCTCCAGGTAAACCAGGGACCCGACTGTCAGCCAGTTGCCCTGATCGAGCATGGGGATGTATTCCGCCAAGGCATCTTTTCCGAATGGGGGATCAAGAAATACGACTTGGAAGGGCTCTGCGAGTGTGCGCAGGAAGCGGGCCGCACCCATCGTCATGACGCGGCCCTTGGCGGCCCCGCCAAAGCGGATCAGCTGTTCCTCCAGGCTGCGCGCCGCAGGCTGGAATTGCTCGATGAACACCACGTTCCTGGCTCCGCGGGACAGGGCCTCGAGACCCAACGCGCCCGAGCCTGCGAATAAATCCAGACAGCGCGCGCCGGCAATGGAATGCTGCAGCCAATTGAACAGGGTTTCGCGGACTCGATCCGGCGTCGGACGCAGCTCCGGCACGTCCGGAAAGTGCACCCGCCGACCGCGCCAAGCGCCGGCGATGATGCGCACCGAATTGCGCGCCGTCGGCACCGGTAATTCCGTCTTGGAAGTAGCCACTGCCGGTATCATACCGCCCCATGACGAACGAAGCTGACAAGCCGGGTGTGCGCGGATTTTTCAAGCGCCTACGCGCTAAGTTAAATCAAGGCCCCGCGTGGCTGACCACGGACATTACCGAGTTGCTGCCGGGACGCAAAATCGACGCCGAGATCCTGGATGAACTCGAGACGCGGCTGATTACGGCTGACGTGGGTGTCGAGGCCTCATCACGGATTCTCGACGAGCTGCGCCGGCGCGTGGCGCGCAAGGAATTGAACGACGTCGATGCCCTGCTCAAGGCCCTGCAGGAGGCCATGTCCCAGATCCTGACGCCCGTGCAACAGGCGCTCGCCATCGATCCGAAGTGCAAACCCTTTGTGATTCTGGTGGTGGGAATCAACGGCGCCGGGAAAACGACCACCATCGGCAAGTTGAGCCACAGGCTGCTCGCGGAGGGCAAGAGCGTCATGCTCGCCGCCGGTGATACTTTCCGCGCGGCGGCGCGCGAACAATTGGAGGTCTGGGGCGAGCGAAACGGTGTCTCCGTCATCGCGCAGCAAGCCGGCTCGGAACCCGCCGCGGTGATCTTCGATGCCATGAGCGCGGCGCGCGCGCGCAATATCGATGTGCTCATTGCCGATACCGCCGGCCGTCTGCACACACAGACGCATCTCATGGATGAGCTCAAAAAGGTCAAGCGCGTGCTGGCGCGATTGGATCCCGCGGCACCTCACGAAGTGCTGTTGGTGCTCGACGGAACCATCGGCCAAAATGCCGTGGCCCAGGCCGAAGAATTCAACAAGGGGCTCGGTGTGACGGGCTTGGTCATCACCAAACTGGACGGCACCGCCAAGGGCGGCGTGGTGCTCGCCATCGCGCAACGTCTGAAGATTCCGATTCGGTTCATCGGTGTGGGCGAGCAATCCGAGGACTTCGGAATCTTCAATGCGTCGGAGTTCGTCTCGGCGCTGTTGAAATCGGAACCGCGCGACGCGGCCGCATGATTCGCTTTGATCAGGTTCACAAGCGTTATCCCAATGGCCGCGAGGCGTTGTCCGGCGTGTCGTTCAACATCGAGAGCGGCGCGCTGACCTTTCTTACCGGGCACTCCGGTGCCGGCAAAAGCAGTGTTCTCAAGCTCATTGCGCTGATCGAGCGGCCCACCCGCGGTCAGGTCATCGTCAACAGCCAGAACACATCGGGGGTGAAGCCGCGCGGCATACCGCATTTTCGCAGGCAGTTGGGGGTGGTTTTTCAGGACCATAAGCTGCTGCACGATCGGCCCGTCGCCGACAATGTCGCACTGCCACTGGTCATCGCCGGCGTGCCGCGGCGCGAGATCGATAAGCGCGTTCGTGCGGCGCTGGATCAAGTCGGTTTGCTGGGCAGGGAGAAATCCCTTCCCCTGGAGTTGTCGACCGGCGAGCAGCAGCGCGTAGGCATCGCCAGGGCCGTGGTGGCAAAACCGACCCTGCTCATTGCGGATGAGCCGACCGGCAATCTCGATCCCGAACTCGCGCTCGAGGTGATGATGCTGTTCAAGCGCTTCAGTGAGGTTGGCGTGACGGTGGTGGTCGCGAGCCACGATGTGCATCTAATCGATCAGGTCGGCGCGCACCGCATCGTCTTGAGCGGCGGCCGGGTCGTGGGCGAAGCGCCGGCATGAGCATCCGTACCACATGAGTATCAGCGCCTACTTTTCCCGTCACGCGCAGGTGCTGATCGGTTCGCTGGGGCGCATCGTGCATCAGCCGTTTGCGACCCTGATGACCATGGGCGTGATCGCGGTGGCATTGGCGCTGCCCCTGTTCTTGAGCCTGCTGCTGCAAAACGCGCGCACGGCCACCGGTAATTGGAACGAAGCCTATGACTTGTCGGTCTATATGGAGAAGAAGGCCGGCGGCGCGCGCGCGCAATCCCTTGCCAAGCAGTTGCGCCAGCGCAGCGATGTCGCTGCCGTGCGCATCATCAGCGCCGAGCAGGCGCTCATCGAGTTTCGCCGCGATTCCGGGTTTGGCACCGCGCTCGATGTCTTGGCGGACAATCCACTGCCGGATACCCTGGTCGTGACCCCGACCTTGGCATCGAGCACGCCGCAGGGTACGGAGACCCTCAAGAGCGCGATTGCAGGAATGGGCGATGTGCAAACCGTGCAGATCGACACCGAATGGGTGAAGCGACTGCACGCCATGATCGATCTTTTGCGGCGGGTGGTGTTGTTGACCGGCGCCCTGTTGGGGGCGGGTATCGTGCTCATCGTCAGCAATACCATCCGGCTCGATATCTTGAACCGCCGGGCCGAGATCGAGGTGATGAAGCTGGTGGGCGCCTCGGACGGATTTACCCGACGGCCGTTTCTCTACAGTGGGATCTGGTACGGGTTGGGGGGCGGGTTGCTGGCGCTGATGCTGGTGATCGTGGCCTCGGCTGTGCTGGCTCGGCCGGTCGCGCAGCTGGCCTTCTTGTATGGCAGCACCTTCAGTTTGCAGGGCCTGAAAATCGCCACTGCAGCGGCAGTTTTAGGCCTCGCGGTTGGGCTGTCCTGGCTGGGTTCCTGGCTTGCTGCAACGCGCCATATCCGAGCTATCGAACCGGCATAAGTATATGTTTTTAAATACTTTGCTGTCGCGCAGAACTCTGGGCGGCGTTAGCACTCTAATCCCAGGAGTGCTATTATTGCTCACATCAATTTAGGCGAAAGATTTGATTGGGAGGTAGGTGTAAATGTCTGCTGCTCTAGTCGCAAAGCAAACTGGAATGGTGTTCGCGGGCCCCGTCGGGAGCCTGGACTCTTATATAGACCGCGTATCCCAGATCCCGGTTCTGTCGAAGGAAGATGAGGTCGCACTGGCGACGAGGTTCCGTTCCGAGGCCGATTTGGACGCGGCCCGGCAACTCGTGCTCTCGCACTTGAGGTTCGTCGTGCACATCGCACGCGGCTACCTAGGCTATGGCCTGCCCATGGGCGATTTGGTGCAAGAGGGCAATGTGGGTCTGATGAAGGCGGTGAAGCGCTTCGATCCGACCGTGGGCGTTCGTCTGGTGTCGTTCGCCGTGCATTGGATCCGTGCCGAGATTCACGAGTACGTGCTGCGCAATTGGCGGCTGGTGAAGGTGGCCACCACCAAATCGCAGCGCAAGCTGTTCTTCAATCTGCGCAAGATGAAGAAGAACCTGGCATGGCTGTCGGAGGCGGAAACGGCCGCAGTGGCGCGCGATCTGGGCGTCGATGTCGCCGACGTGCGTGAGATGGAGCAACGGCTGTCCGCTCGCGACATGTCCTTCGATCCGACCCCGGAAAGCGACGAAGAGGAAGCTTACTCGCCGGCCATGTATCTGCCGGCCAGCAATGCCGATCCGGCCGTCGAGGTCGAGCGAGCGGAATGGGAAGAAGATTCTTCCGATCGCTTGGAACTGGCGCTGGAGAAACTCGATGAGCGCAGCCGCAGCATCTTGAAGCGGCGCTGGATGACCGACGATAAGGCAACGTTGCACGAACTCGCCGACGAGTACGGCATCTCGGCGGAACGCGTGCGGCAGGTCGAGTCGAACGCCATCAGCAAGCTCAAAGGATTGATGGCGGCTGCTTAAAATTTCCTGATTGAGGCATTCAAGCCGCCGATTGTTCGGCGGCTTTTTTATGGGTGTTCACCACCGGGTGAACCAATTCCTGGTCCTACGATGATCGATGCGCTAGGCTTGGGTTTCCGACTCATTCGGCCAAGGGATATTCGGTATGCGTGCACTGATGCTCGGGACGGCGATGATAATTGCTGGATGCGCAGGTCAGCCCTCGACCCCGCCCTCGAGTCCGGCAGCGGCAGCTCCAACCGATGATATCCAGGCTCAGCGATTGGCCCAGGCCAGAAACCTCAACCTCAAGGTGGTCAGCAAGGATGGGCAGCAATTGTTCTGCCGATCCAATTTCATCACGACTTCCCGCATCCAGCGCGACACCACCTGCTATACGGCTGACCAGCTCGACCGGATGGAGGCGCAGCAGCAGCGCGAGATCGACCAACTCAATAGCATGCCGTCGAAGGGCGCGAAGACTCCCTTCAATCCGTAAGCCGATTTGAATTGGCAGCCGCGCAGGCGTACGGTCCACATTATGCGCACCGCCGACCAATGGCTGGCCGAATACGGGTCCAGCCATCGCAATCCGACCAATGAGGCGCTGCATTGGATTTGCGTACCCGTAATCCTGTGGTGCGTGCTCGGCCTTCTTTGGACCGTTCCCTTTCCCGCCAGTATTCGCGGCTCGGTCCCGGCGGCCAATTGGGCCACCCTCATTGCGCTGCTCGCGGTCGTCTACTACGCCTTTCTGTCGCTGCCGCTGGCGCTAGGCATCGTGCCGCTATTGGCGTTGATGCTGTGGTCGATCAATGCGCTCAGCGGCAACAGCTTTGCGCCGCTGTGGCTCATTTGCGTGACCCTGTTTGTTCTGGCGTGGATCGGCCAATTCATCGGCCATGCCATCGAGAAGAAGCGCCCCTCCTTCTTCAAGGATGTGCAATTTCTCCTCATCGGACCGATGTGGCTGCTGTCCAACGTCTACCGGTCGCTGGGAATTCGCTTCTCGTCTCGCGCCTAAGCGAGACATCCAAGCGGACGTCGTTTGTCTCATCGGCAGTAGGTGTCCTGACGGACATCTGATCTTCAAGCGCATCCCGAAGCGCCTCGAATTCCGCAAGCTGTATGCAGGCACGTCGCCACGCAACGTCCGCCAGCTTCGAGGCTTCCAGCAGGACGCTGCATTCGGTTTGCAAGCTGCGGATGGCGGACAAGAGCGCAAACCACCGCCGCTCGAGGACTTCGCTGGCCGCTTCTGATTCGCGATCGGCGCAAACGATCCTCATCGGTTAAGTCAATCCGAGCATGCTGTCTTCGAGCAGCTCGATTTTTGAGTAGATCCGCGCCTCGCGCGTTTCGGCGCGGCGCACGCGATCGCGCGCGGCACCGATGAGGGCGGCGTTGGCCTCAACATCGGCTCCGAGCGCCAGATACTCGGCACGCGCGATGAGGCTCGCCTCGCGTGCCTCGCGCCATTCAAGTTCCATATCGTCCATTCTGCCGTCGAGTTCCAGATCAAGACTGCTCATGGTCAGCTCCTCCCGATGGGTGGAGCCACGATCTTGCCTCGCCAATGTGACGATTGATGGACAGCTGCGGCGAATCTTCTAGAGCGCGGCTGTCGTTGCGAACCTGAACCTCGTTTTTAGGGAGGCGACCGTGCGTGCCCGCCGAAGCCACGAGCCGTTGCCGGTCACGCCCTCTTGCCACAGCGCCGCGTGCCGAACTGCTTGTTGCCGCGCGGCCGCGGCCGGCGCGGGCGGGGCACTGCGGTGAAGCGTGCGCCAGGGTGAACTCCAGATGCCGCACACGTCGTTCATCAAGCAGCCTGCCCAAGCGGCAGCGCAACGGGTAGATCCTGAACCTGCGCCCGCAGCTTGGGCCAGTCAATCAGACGCATTTGGCCATTCATGTCCTCGACCAAAGAGGTGCAGCTTTCAACCCAGTCGCCGTCGTTGCAGTAGCGGATACCGTCGATGTCCCGAATCTCGGCATGGTGAATGTGGCCGCACACCACGGTGTCGACGCCGCGCTTGCGCGCGGCCTGGGCCACAGCTTCCTCGAAGCTGCCGATGTATTGCACCGCGGTCTTCGCCTTGTGCTTGAGATACATGGATAGCGACCAGTGCGGCAGATTGAGTTTGCGCCGGAACCAGTTGATATAGGGATTCGCGGCCAGTAGGAGGTCGTAGATGTTGCTGCCGAGCTTCGCAAGCCAGGGGCTGCATTTCACCACGCTGTCGAATTCATCGCCATGCAGCACCAGCATTTGTTTGCCGTCGGCGCCACGATGGATGTACTCGCGATGAATTTCCAGATTTCCGAACACGGCGCCGTCGAATTCGCGAAACACCTCGTCATGATTCCCGGGCACGAAAATCACCTTGGTACCGCGCTTGGCCTTGCCCAAGATCGTGCGCAGCACATTGTTGTGCGCCTGCGGCCAAAACATCGATCTTTGCATGCTCCACACGTCGATGATGTCGCCGACCAAGAACAGCGTGTCCATTTCGACATGGTGAAGGAAGTCGAGCAGCAGATCGGCGCTGCATCCTTTGAAGCCGAGATGAATGTCCGAAATGAAGACAGTGCGCAATCGCAGCGTCGGTGGGTTGCGGTCCATCATGTCTTCCTCCCAAGTATCCGAACTCGTTACCCGACACCTTCGCGGCTTGGTGTTACGAATCCGTGACTCGAAAGAGAAGATTTGCTTACAAAAAAGAGGGTTAGCCGTGGAACGTCGCGTGAAACAATAGAAACGTGACCTATCTCTCGATAAACCGGTAGCCAAAGCCCCGCACGGTTTGTATGCAGGCCTCATAGCCGGGCTTGGCCAAGATCTTTCTCAGGCGCTGCACATTGACGTCGACCGTGCGCTCGTCGATGTCCTGATCACCTGCCCACACTTGGGCCAGCAGCTGGGTGCGGTTGAACGTCCTGCCTGGATGCGACATGAGAAATTCCAGGAGGCGGTATTCTGCGCCGCGCACATTCAACAGCACGCCCTGCGCCGTCACGCGATTCGTCGCTGTGTTGAGCATCAAGCGTTCAAAGTTCAGGGCCCCGTTGCTGCCGGGTGGGTGCGTGCGCAATACGGCGCGAATCCGGGCGACCGCTTCGCGAAGCGAAAACGGCTTCGTAATGTAATCGTCAGCGCCCATGTTCAACCCCGACACGACGTCCTGTTCACCCGACAGGCCCGACAGGATGATCAGCCGCAACGGTTGCAGGCGGCGCGCAGCCTGCACGCGCTCGATCAACTGGAGTACCGCGAGGCCGGGCATGTTCCAATCGACGATGATCAACTGCGGCGGGCGTTCCGCGATGACGCTGGCCGCCGCCGCTCCATCGGTGATGGCCAGCACCAAAAAGCCGGCCTGCTTCAGCTGCTCACGCAGCGGTTCGACGGTTGCGACGTCCCGATCGACAATCAAGATCTGCTTTTGACTCGCGACGACTTCCATGCGCCTCTGCATTAGAGGCTTTGGGGATTACAGTACTGTGACGATTTCTTGACTGCGCTCCGTTACCGATCCACCGCTGCGATGCGATTCGCCGCTCGCACTGAGACGTAAGGATAGCCGCGCAGCGCTTCCGGCCTGGGCCGCGTACTAGCCGCCGCGTCATTATTGCTGGATGCGTTCCACGCGGCGAGCAACAGTCCGAGCGCCAGCCAATTAAGAGACGCCTCGCGCCGCGAAGACCAGAATGATGCGGGTTGGCAGTTAAACGTCGGGGTGTTCATGGGGGTCTCCTCGTGGGTGGTACGAGGCTAAGTGTCCGATGCGAAGCGCAGTGCTTCGAAGACGCAAAGCGGGCAATGCGCGGGCCAAATCTGACCAATCATGGCAATGCCTTCCAGGCCGCCGCGCCGAACTCCCTGATTAAGCTATGATTCCGACATGAAAAAGCAGATTGCCGTCGTCGAGGATGAGCCCGCGCTGCGCGAGAATTACGCCGCTGCACTCGCGCGCCACGGCTATTCGATCAAGACCTACGGTAATCGCCGCACCGCCATGCAGGCTTTCACCACCCGCCTGCCTGATCTTGCCATCATCGACATCTCGCTCGAGGATGAGGCCGAGGGCGGGTTTGATCTGTGCCGCGATCTACGGGCGCTTTCGGCGGAACTGCCCATCATCTTTCTGACCGCAAGGGACAGCGAGCTCGACGCAGTGTCGGGATTGCGCCTGGGCGCCGATGATTTTCTGACCAAGGATGTCAGCCTGCCGCACCTGGCGGCACGGGTGGCGGCGCTGTTCCGGCGCATCGATGCCTTGCGCCGGCCCGACAATGCCGCGGAGATCATCCGACGCGGCCCACTGTCGATCGACGGCGAAAAGATGCAGACCACCTGGAATGGCTCGCCCGTGACTCTCTCTTTGACTGAATTTTGGATCGTGCATGCGCTCGCGCGCAATCCCGGGCACGTCAAGAACCGCCAGCAATTGATGGACGCCGCCAACGTGGTGTTGGACGACAACACCATCACCTCGCACATCAAGCGGATGCGGCGCAAGTTTCAGCACGTCGACCCGACTTTTGATGCCATTCAGACCGTGTACGGAATGGGTTATCGCTGGGTCGAGTGAGTATTCGACTTCAATTGCTGATTGTCGCGCTCACCACGCTGGTGTTGCCCTGGGCCGGATGCCAATACGCCCGCGAGCTCGAAACCGCGCTGCGCAGCTCGCAGGAGCAATCGCTTTTGGCCAGCGCCGGCACCATCGCGAATGCGCTTTCGGCGCAACCGCAGCGGGTATTTCACGACGCCGGCGATGCCCAGGCATTTTCGGCGGCCGCGGGCGATCTCTACGTCTATCCGCTGGTCGCGCAGCCGTTGCTCGACGGCTATCGCGAGGATTGGGACGTCCCGGCCGAGCCGACCTCGCTGCCCACCCAGAGCGGCTATCGCGCGCGCGTGCAGGCGGGCTCGGGCGAACGCTTCCTGTATTTATTCATCGAGGTCAATGACACGCATTTTGATGCGCAACCCCACAACGTCCAGCCCGACAAGGATCGCTTCGATCGGGTGAACCTGACTCTCGAAGGGCCGAATGGAACGGCGGCGTATTTTTTCGGCACGGACGCGCCGGGATTGATCGCGGCGCAAGCCGTCGTCAAGGGCGAGGACGGCACGGAGCGGGTGGTCTCGGAACCGCGCATTCAGGCATTCTGGCTGCAGACCGCCGCCGGCTATCGTCTGGAGGCGCGCATACCTTTGAGCTTTGTCGGTCGTCACCTCTGGGTCGAGGCAGTCGATGGCCGCGGCAAGGGCCGCGCCGGCTTTGGCGCAGCCGATTCCAAGGGCGGCCGCTTGTTTTTTGCGACCGCCGGGCTCGATACGCTGCTGCAGAGCTTCATCGGGGACGGCACTCGCGCCACCGTCATTGACGCGAACGCGCTGAAGCTCGGCACCGCCGGAAATATATTCTCCAAAAAGCGCTATGAGGCCGAGGAATCAGAACCCATCTGGTATCGCTACCTGATGGGCGTCGATACTTCCAACATGCCCATGCTCGCCTCCGCACCGGACCGCTTGAGCGGCGACAGCGTCGACTCGGCGCTCAAAGGACAACCGCATGCTCAATGGGTGCTCACCGGTCGATTGCGCGAGATGCTGTTGACGGCCGCGGCGCCGATCGTCATCGACGGGCAGCTGCATGGCGCGGTTTTCCTGGAACAGGCCGCCGATCAACTCCTGGCGCTGCGCGACCGTGCGCTCAGCCGCTTGTTCAATCTCACCCTGATCGCCACCGCGGCCGCCGTCATCATCATGTTCGCCTTCGCCACCTGGATCAGCGTGCGCATCGGACGGTTGCGCGACGCAGCCGATTCCGCGGTGGGAAGCGACGGCAGAATTCAACTGACAATGCCGGAGTCGGCCAGTGCCGATGAAATCGGTTCCCTGTCGCGCGGCTTCGAGAGGCTGCTGGAGCGGCTCAACGAACACACTCAATATCTTCGGACGTTGGGCGGCAAGCTATCGCACGAGCTTCGCACGCCCCTCACCATCGTGCGTTCTTCCTTGGATAATCTCGAGTCGGAAGGCCTGCGCGACGATCAGCGCCTCTATATAACCCGGGCCCGCGAAGGCACGCAGCGGCTGCAGTCCATCTTGAGCGCGCTGGGTGCTGCGGCGCGGGTCGAAGAGAGCATCAAGCAATCCGAACGCGTGAGTTTCGATCTACGCGAGCTGCTGATCTCCGCGGTGGCCGCCTATCGCGATGGATTCGCCTCGAGCGAATTCATCCTCGAGGTGCCTGCCGACCCTTGCTTCGCGCGCGGCGCGCCCGATCTCATGGTGCAACTACTCGACAAGCTCATCGAGAACGCCGTGGATTTTTGTCCGGCGGGCGGCAAGATCACGGTGCGTTTGGAGCGCGTGGAGGCCAATTATTCCCTGCAGGTCATCAACGACGGGCCGTTGATCCCGCAGGCCCTCATGGGCCGCCTGTTCGAATCCTTGTTCGAGCAGCGCGACGGAGCGGATGACAGGCCGCATTTCGGCTTAGGGCTGTACATCGTGCGGCTCGTCGCCGAATTCCACGGCGGCACGGCCGTTGCCGGCAATCGGGAAGATGGCGGCGGCGTGATCTTCACCATCATGCTGCCGCTCATCTGACGGTTAAGCGGCTGCTCCAGGCCTTGACGGTTTAAAGCGAGCCGCGCCCACGGGTTCGCCCAATGCCAGTTCGCCCGTACCGGGATGCCCCTCATGGGACAGCAGCCACTCCTTGCGATCGATTCCGCCGCCAAAGCCCGTCAACGAGCCGTCGGCGCCGATCACCCGATGACAGGGTACGATGACGGCGATGGGATTGCGGCCGTTCGCCAGGCCGACGGCCCGCGAACCGTTGGGGTTGTTCAAAAGTTTGGCGAGTTCGCCGTAGCTGCGCGTTTCGCCGAATGGAATTTTGGTCAGCTCGCGCCAAACGCGCTGTTGAAACTCCGTGCCCTGCATGCGCAGCGGCAGATTGAATTCGCGCCGCTTGCCCGCGAAGTATTCTTTCAGCTGACGCGCCGCGGCCGGCAGCGGGTCGATGGTGGCATTCTGCACCCAGTCATCGCTCAAGTCTGGCAGCTTGGTCGGCTTGTTGCGATACAAATTCATGTACAAGCCGGTCAGTGCGGTGCCATCGGTGGTGAGCATCAAGCGTCCGATGGGGCTATCGACATAACAAAAAGCGTTCATGGCGCAACTCCTGATGATTGCCAAAGATAATGTGCCGCATAGGCACGCCACGGGCGCCAGGCTTCTGAGCGCCGCTGCAATTGTTTCTGATTCGCACCGGCCGCGCGCATCAACACCAGATCGCCGGTGGGAAATGCATCGGGCCAATGCAGCGCGCGCATGGCGATGTAATTCGCCGTCCAATGACCGATGCCCGGCAAGCTCATCAAGCTCTCTATTTGCTCTTCGACATTGGATGCAAATGCCAGCACGATCTTACGTTGCGAGACCGCTTGCGCAAGGCCCACCAAACACCGGGCGCGGGCGCCCACCATTCCCAGCGCGGCGATTTGCTCGGCGCCCACGGCAGCCATCTGATCCGCGGTCGGCGCCAATCGATTGAGCTGCGCATAGGGGGTCGCGATGGGCTCGCCGAAGGCTTTAGCCCAGCGCCCGGCAATCGTACTCGCACCCTTCACCGATACCTGTTGTCCGAGCACCGTGCGCACGGCCAGCTCGAATCCGTCGAAGGCCCCGGCAACGCGCAATCCGGGGAGTCTCTTCACCGTGGCGGCGAGAATCTCGTCCCGCCGCAGCACCGCCCGCACCGAATCGGGGGCGGCGCCCAGATCGAACAATTGCTTGACCCGACCGATGATGGCGCCGATGACCGGCGTCAGCGACGGAGAGATCTCCAAATTCAGCGCATGGCCGCCTAAGTGCATCGACACGGCGATCCAACCCTTGGCGGTGCCAATGGCAACCGTGCGTCGATAGTGCGTGTCGTCCGCCATTTCAACGCCCGGAATGGCCCGCAGGCGCAAGTAGGCCAGCAGACTCTTCCATGCCAGCGGCGGTCTGAATTCCAGCTGGACGCTCAACGTGTCGGTATCGATCGCCTTGCCGCGGATCGCGCGCGGGCTCAAGCCGTATCGTGATTTGAACAGTGCATTGAAGCGCCGCACGCTGCCGAAACCGCTGGCGAAAGCGATGTCCGTCAGATGCAGCGCGGTCTCGCGAAGCAATCGTTTGGCGAGCAGCAAGCGTTGCGTCTGGGCCAATTCAATCGGCGAAACGCCCAGCTCCGATTCGGTGACGCGGCGCAAATGCCGGTCGCTCACGCCCAATGATGCGGCAAGATCCCCCACTCGCGCGCTCGACAGCGCATGCTCTTCGATGCCGGCCATGGCTGCGCCGACCAATCGGCTGAGGGCATCGACCGGAGCCAATCCAGGGGCTCGCTCCGGACGGCAACGCAGACAGGGTCTGAAACCGGCGCCTTCAGCGGCCGCAGCATTGGAATAAAAACGCATATTCTTGCGATTCGCCGGACGCGCCGTGCAAATCGGCCGGCAATAAATATGCGTCGATGTGATGGCTACATAAAAATGGCCATCGAAGCGACGATCGCGGGCCCTCACCGCGCGAAAACAAGCATTTGAATCGAGTTCCATGACGGTACATTAGCCCCTATCAAGGCTAAATACTCGCCGTTTTCGGACCTCGATATGCCCGCGCGCGTGAGGTTTGAGCCTTTGCGTGTGTTTTCAGGCCAGTGCCGTCTTGAATAGCACCATCATGCGGCTCCAGGCTTTTTCGGCCTGATCGGCATTGTAGACCTGGGAATCCGGCGGACACCAACCATGCTTGGTGCCTGCATACACTTCGACTTCAGCCGGTAAATGAGCCTTGGCGAAACCTTCCTTGAGCATGTCTTTGGCCTGCGGTTCTTTCTGATCATCATTTTCGGCAATGGCGATGAGAAAGTGCGCCTTCATCGTAGGAATCAGCAAATGCGGACTTTCAGGCTTGTCGGTCGCAAGTCCGCCGCCATGAAAGGTCGCGCCGGCGCCGACACGATCGGGAAATGCGGCCGCGGTTCGCATGACAAAAGGTCCGCCCATGCAATAACCCGTGGTGCCCATTTTTTTCTTCTTGTCCACCGCCGGCTGGCTGTCGAGATAGGCGACAAAAGCCGTGGCATCTGTGAGTGCGGTGGCCGGCGACAGCGTGCCGGCCAGACTCATGAGCGACTGGCGCGTCGCAGGATCGCTGAAATCCGGATGTTCGGGTGCGGTCGGTGCTTTTTTGGTGCGATAAAATGGATTGATCACGAGCACGGTATATCCCGACTCGGCCAGACGCTTGCCCATTTGTCTGAAGGTAGGACGCAAACCGAAGATGTCCGGCCAGATCAACACCGCCGGATACTTCCCCTTCACCGGATGCACCAGATAGGCATCGCAGGCCCCATCTGGAGTTTTGATCTCGACTTCTGATTCCTTGGTGTCGGCTGCGTCGGCCAGCCGCGGCAGGATGGCGGTCAAGCCCACACCCAACGTCAGCGCCCCGAACTGCCTTCTAGACAGATCGCGGGCGCGGGAAATTTCATACATGTCGTCCAAATCGTCCTTCTCACACATAGTGTTCTCCGTTTGATCAACCGCGGGTTACATGAGCTGAAATGGTCTTCCAGGTATTGCCTTGACGGGCCCAGACGTCCGTGTAGCGGCCGTGGGCCTGGCGTCCATCGGGCAGGCTGTAATGCGTGCGGCCATGGATGATGGCAATGTCGCCAAAAAATCGAATGAGCACATTGTCTGCGAACAGATTGGCAATGGTCACCGGTTTAGCCGTTTGTTCCAAGAAGCCCTTGCGATCCACCAGCGAACCGTCGGGATTCGAGCAGAAAAAGTCTTCGGCCAGCAGTTCGTTGAATCTTCGGACATCTCCCGCCTGCACCGAATTGATGTAGTCGCGATTGAGGGATTGCAAAACTTCCAAATCGGTGGCGGTTTGGGCGGGCATCAGGGGACTCCTATCGCCAAACTTTGAGCGCCGTGCGAACCGCGTGTCAAGCATTCGCGCGGTGCAATCCCAGATGCCGCAATATCCCCTGCGCGGCCTCGCGGCCTTCGAACACCGCCGTCACCACCAGGTCCGATCCTCGCACCATGTCGCCTCCGGCGAAGATTTTGGGATTGGTGGTTTGAAAGCGGGAATGCGCGGCGCCGGATACGCGCACACGGCCGTTACCGTGCAGCTCGATGCGCTGCGCTTGGAACCAATCGGGCGGGCTCGGTAGAAAACCAAAGGCGATGATCACCGCATCGGCGGCGATGGTTTCCTCCGTTCCGGGCACGGTCTCGGGCACGCGGCGTCCGCGCGCGTCGGGTACTCCCAAACGCGTCTGCACGAGCTTCACGCCTTGCACGCGCTCGACACCGACGATTTCGATGGGCTGGCGATTGAAAAGAAATTCGACGCCCTCTTCCTTGCTGTTCTTGTAGTCGCGCCGAGATCCCGGCATGTTGGCTTCATCGCGGCGATAGGTGCAGGTGACGCTGGCGGCGCCCTGTCGTATCGCAGTTCGATTGCAATCCATCCCGGTATCGCCGCCGCCCAAGACCACCACGTTCTTGCCCTTCATGTCGATGAAGTCGGCGCCGTTCTCGAGCTTAAGCTCGCGATTGATGTTGGAAATCAGATAGGGCAGCGCCTCGTGCACGCCCGGCAAATCCTCGCCGTCGAAACCGCCCTTCACGTAGGTGTAGGTGCCCATCCCCAAGAACACCGCATCGAATTCGCGCTCCAACTGCTCGAACTCGATGTCGCGTCCGACTTCCACGTTCAGACGAAATTCCACGCCCATGGTTTCCATGATTTCGCGGCGCTTTTCCACCACTTCTTTTTCAAGCTTGAAGGGCGGTATGCCGAAGGTCAGCAGGCCGCCGATCTTGGCGTAGCGGTCGAACACCACCGGTTTGACGCCGTTGCGCACCAGAATGTCGGCGCAGGCGAGCCCCGCCGGACCCGCGCCCACCACCGCCACGCGCTTGCTCGTGCGCACCACATTCGACATGTCGGGCTTCCAGCCTTGCCGGAACGCTTCGTCGGTGATGTATTTCTCAATGGCGCCGATGCTCACCGCGCCGAGGCCGTCGTTCAAGGTACAGGCACCCTCGCACAGCCGGTCCTGCGGGCAGATGCGGCCGCACATTTCCGGCAGCGAATTGGTCTGATGCGAAAGTTCCGCGGCTTCGAACAGCTTGCCGTCGTTGACCAGCGCCAGCCAATTGGGAATGTAGTTATGAACCGGACATTTCCATTCGCAAAATGGATTGCCGCAGGAGATGCAGCGACCTGCTTGCTGAGCGGCGGATTCGGGGCTGTATTGCGCGTAGATCTCGCGAAACTGCGCTGTGCGCACCTCGACCGGCAGCTTGTCCGGTTCCTTGCGCGGGATATCGAGAAATTGCAGATGCTTGTCGGCCATGTCGTCGCGTCGCGCGCCTTATGCGGCGCGGCGCAGGTTTTCCAGCAACGAGTCGATTGCGGAAGCCTTCGGTTTGACCACCCAAAATCGGCCGATATAGGTGCGGAAATCGTTGAGCAATTGCGCGCCCCATTCGCTGCCCGTGGCCTCGACATGAGCTTCGATGAGGCCGCGCAAATGCTGGACATGGGTGCCCATGCCTTCGGGCGACACGCGGTGAATGTCGATGAGGTCGTGGTTGTAACGGTCGACGAAATCCCGCTCCATGTCGAGCACATAGGCAAAGCCGCCGGTGAAACCGGCGCCGAAATTCACGCCCGTCGTCCCCAGCACGCAGACCACGCCGCCGGTCATGTATTCGCAGCAATGATCGCCGGTGCCCTCCACCACCGTGAGCGCGCCGGAATTACGCACGGCAAATCGTTCGCCCGCGCGGCCCGCCGCGTAAAGCTCGCCGCCCGTGGCGCCATAGAGGCAGGTGTTGCCCATGATCACGGTGTCGCGCGCCACGAAGCTGGATTTAGCGTGGTGTTTCAAGATGATTTTGCCGCCGGCCATTCCCTTGCCCACATAGTCGTTAGCCTCTCCCTCGAGACGCAGGTGCAGGCCTCCCGCATTCCAAACGCCGAAACTCTGGCCGGCCGACCCTTTCAAGTCGACGAGCAGGGGCGCCTCGCTCATACCGGCATTGCCCCACCGTCGTGCGATCTCGCCGGAAATTCGGGCGCCGATGGAGCGGTTGAAATTGTTCACTCGGTAAGAATATTTGCCGCCCGTTTTAGCGTCGATCGCCGCGCGCATGTCGCGCAGCATCTTCTCCGCCAGCAGGCCTTTGTCGAAGGGCGCATTCCGGGGATCGAGACAGTATTGCGGCTTGTCCGACACCAAGGCGGCATTGGCCAACACCGGCGATAAATCCAGCTTGCGCTGCTTCGGGGTTTCGCCGGGCAGGATTTCCAACAGTTCGGTGCGCCCGATCAGTTCGGCCAGGGTGCGCGCTCCTAAGGACGCCATGATCTCGCGGCATTCCTGCGCCACGAACTTGAAATAGTTGATCACCATCTCAGGCAAGCCGATGAAGTACTTGCTGCGCAGCACGTTGTGCTGGGTAGCGACGCCGGTGGCGCAATTGTTCAAATGACATATGCGCAGATACTTGCAGCCCAACGCGACCATGGGCGCGGTGCCGAATCCAAAGCTCTCGGCGCCTATCAGCGCAGCCTTGATCACATCCAGCCCGGTCTTCAGGCCGCCGTCGGTCTGCAGCCGCACGCGATGGCGCAATTCATTGGCGCGCAGGGTCTGATGGGTTTCCGCCAGTCCCAATTCCCAGGGCGTGCCCGCGTACTTGATCGACGATAGAGGGCTGGCGCCGGTGCCGCCGTCGTAGCCTGATATGGTGATGAGATCCGCATACGCCTTTGCGACGCCGGCTGCCACCGTGCCCACACCCGGCTCCGCCACCAACTTCACCGATACCAACGCCTGTGGATTGACCTGCTTCAAGTCGAAGATCAGCTGCGCCAGGTCCTCGATCGAATAGATGTCATGATGCGGCGGCGGCGAGATCAAGCCCACGCCCGGCCGTGCAAACCGCAACCGCGCGATCATGTCATTGACCTTGTGGCCGGGAAGCTGGCCGCCCTCGCCCGGCTTTGCACCCTGCGCGATTTTGATCTGCAAAACCTCGGCATTGATCAGGTATTCCGGCGTTACGCCGAAGCGGCCGGACGCCACCTGCTTGATCTTGGAGTTCTTCTCGGTGCCGTAGCGCACCGGATCTTCGCCGCCCTCGCCGGAATTCGAGCGCGCACCCAATCGATTCATGGCGATCGCCAACGCCTCATGCGCTTCGGGGGAGAGCGCGCCCAACGACATGCCGGCGCCGTCGAAGCGCGCGACAATGGCGGGGATCGGTTCGACCTCCTCGATCGGGATCGGCGCAGCGCCGCTTTTCAATTTCAGCAGATCGCGGATACAGGACACGGGCCGCTCATTCACCAGGCCCGCAAACTCCCGGTATTGCTCTTGGCTGCCCGTCATGACCGCTGATTGCAGCGTGGCCACCACGTCCGGGTTGTACATGTGGTATTCGCCGTTGTGCATGTACTTGAGCAAACCGCCCTGGCTCACCGGTTCAGTCTTGTCCCAGGCGCGCTTCGCCAGATATTGCGAATCCGCCTTGAGGTCGTCAAAGTCGGCGCCTTGAATACGGCTTTCGGTGCCTTCAAAGCACAGCCGCACCACGTCCTCGCTCAAGCCCACGATCTCGAACAACTGCGCGCTGCGATAGCTGGCCACCGTGCAGATGCCCATCTTGGACATGATCTTGAACAGGCCCTTGCGGATGCCACGCCGATAGCTTCTGCCCAATTCCTGGCGTGCAATCGCCTCCATCTTGAGCACGCCCTTGCGCATCATGTCGAACAGGGTCTGGTAGGCGAGATACGGATACACGGCGGTGGCGCCGTAGCCGATCAGGCAGGCAAAATGATGCGCATCGCGGGCCGTGCCGGTCTCGACCAGGATGTTGCACTTGCAGCGCAGCCCGGTTGCAACCAGGCGATGATGCACGGCGCCCGTGGCCAGCAGAGCGTGCACCGGCAGCT
This sequence comes from Steroidobacteraceae bacterium, assembly GCA_035997505.1. Classification (GTDB taxonomy): domain Bacteria; phylum Pseudomonadota; class Gammaproteobacteria; order Steroidobacterales; family Steroidobacteraceae; genus Bog-1198. Next base: position 34,280 of record DASYIN010000005.1, read on the forward strand.
TGCCTTTGACCAGGTACCGATCCGACAGCAGCAGCACGAGCTTGCCCAAGCGCACCGCGGTTTCCGCGTGGTCGCATATTCTCGACAACGCGGTTTTCAGATCCAAATGTTCGTCGTATTGCAGATCGATGAATTCATTGGGGATGCCTGATTCGGCGAGCGCCACGATTTGCCGCAGCTTGCGCTGCGAAAGAATCGGCGAGCTTAGGACGATTTGCTCCGCATGCTTCGGTGCCGGCACGAAAATATTCGCCTCCGGGCCGATCTGGGTCTGCAGCGACATCACAATGCTTTCGCGCAAGCTATCGATGGGCGGATTCGTGACTTGGGCGAACTGCTGGCGAAAATAGTCGTACAGGGAACGCACTTTCTTCGACAGCACCGGCATCGGCGTGTCGTCGCCCATCGAGCCGACCGCCTCGCTCTCGTCCTCCGCTAGAACCCGGATGATCTCATCGCGCTCTTCCGCCGATACATTGAACATTTTTTGATATTGCGCGAGGACCTCGCGATCGAAGGGCTCGGCCGCGAGCCGCGGATCGATGAGATCGGTTTGCAGATAGCGCACCCCTTTCTTGAGCCACACCTTGTAGGGATGGCGGCTCTTGAGAAGATCGTCGATGCGACGGGTATTCATCAGCTCCGAGGTTTTCAGGTCGAGCGCCAGCATTTCGCCGGGTCCGAGCTTGCCCTTGTCGACGACATCCTCGGGCGCGTAGTCCCACACACCTGCTTCCGAGGCGATGGTGATATGCCGATTTTTAGTGATGACCCAGCGCGCCGGGCGCAGACCGTTGCGATCCAGCGTGCAGCAGGCATAGCGGCCGTCAGTGAGCACGATGCCGGCGGGACCATCCCATGGCTCCATATGCGTGGCGTAGTACTCGTAAAAGGCCTTCAAATCCGGATCAATCATGTCCACCGACTGCCAGGCCGGCGGTATCAGCATGCGCATCGCGTGCATGGGATCCAGACCGCCGGCGAGCAGAACTTCCAGCATGTTGTCGAGCGACTGGGAATCCGAACCCGTCAACGACACCAGCGGCAGAATGTCGCCCAATTCCGGAAGCAGAGGCGATTTGAACAGCGGACCTCGCGCGACCGCCCAACTGCGATTGCCTTGCACCGTGTTGATCTCGCCGTTGTGCGCCAGGTACCGATATGGATGCGCAAGCCGCCACTGCGGCAGCGTGTTGGTGGAAAAACGCTGGTGAAATACCACCACCGAGGCTTCCATGCGCGGATCCTGAAGATCGGGATAGAACTGCGCCAGAAACTGGGGCATGACCATGCCCTTGTAAACGATGGTGCTGGCCGAGAGTGACGGGATGTAGAAAAGCGGATCCACCGCCTCGAGTTTTTTCTCGCAGCGCCGGCGAGCCATGAACAGCTTTCGGTTGAAGGCGGCCTCGTCGATGTCTTGGTGCGCGTTCACGAAGACCTGCTCAATGACGGGCAAGCTTTTCAGGGCCTCCGCACCGCAAGCAGCGGCATCCGTGGGCAGCACACGAAATCCCGCAAGTTGCAGATTTTCGAGCCGCAGCTCGGCGCCGAGCGTCTCGCGGGCCTGCGCCGCCTTGGCGGCATCGCGATTCAAGAATACGAGGCCTGCGGCAAAAATCGGCGCCGGCGCCAGTCCCGCCTCCGCGCCCACCGCTCTCAAGAACGCGGTCGGTTGTTTGATCAGCAATCCACAGCCATCGCCGGTCTTGCCGTCGTTCGCTATCGCGCCACGGTGCGTCAACCGGTTCAACGAGCTGATGGCGGTCTCGACAACCCAGTGGCTGGCTCGATCATCGAGGCTGGCGATCAATCCAAAGCCGCAGGAGTCCTTTTCATGGGCGGCGCGGCACAGGCCCCAATCGCCCCGACGCGGATCGGCGCCATTGAGGTGCGTATTGAATGCCGTGGTGTCTTTAATCGCCATGTCGCGCGCCCAATCTGAAGCCAAAACCCTGCGTAGAACGCAGGGAGCTTTTAAAACAAGAACTTAACTCGGTTCTCAGCGCACAAAAATCTTGTGCGCATAAGGCAAGGGGTAATCGCCGCGAAGCGCGCCGGTGTATGGAACTTACCTTATATGGAGGGCGCCCCGATTGGCAAGCGTGTTAGCCGGCGATGTACCGTTCCAACTGTTCGATCTGCTGGGTCTGCTGTTGGATGACGGCTTTGACGAGATCGCCGATGGACAGCATGCCGACCACGCGGCCAGACTTCACCACCGGCAGGTGCCGGAATCGACCGTCGGTCATGAGCTGCATGCAATGATGCACGGTATCGTCGGGCGTCACGCTCACCGCGGGCGAACTCATGATGTCGCTCACCGGGGTGTCGTGCGATGAGCGATTTTTCAAAATGACCTTCCGGGCATAGTCACGCTCCGAGATGATCCCCAGCAATGTGCCTTCCTGCATCACCAGCAAGGCGCCCACATGCCGCGTCGCCATGATTTCGATCGCGCGCAACACCGAATCCGTCGGCGCGACGGAGAAAATCTGGCTGCCCTTGACCTGAAGCAATTGATTGACGGTCTGCATACTTACCTCCGATATTGCCGCGATCGGACGCCCCTCAGTTCTCTTGACTATACTCGCGCCTCCAACGAGGACAACTTAAAAAGAAATGCGTGAATCCGAGCCGAATCCCCCCATCGCCGCCACGCGGCCGCACGCCGTGGTTTCGCCCAACGGGGTGCGCGACGACCCCTATTACTGGCTGCGGGACGACGCTCGCAGCAACCCGGAAGTGCTGGCCTACCTCAAGGCGGAAAATGCCTATCGCGAACGCAGCATGCTCCACGCCAAGCCGCTGGAAGATGCCCTGTATGACGAAATCATCGCCCGGCTGAAGCAGGACGACTCCACCGTACCGTATCGCAAGGATGGCTATTGGTATAGCACGCGCTTCGAGCCGGGCAAGGAACATCCGATATTTGTGCGCCGCAAGGGCGCGCTCGACGCGGCGGAGGAGATCCTGCTGGATGCGAACCTGCACGCCGCAGGACATGCCTACTATCGCATTGGCGCCATGGACATCTCGCCCGATACGAACTGGCTGGCGTATTGCGAGGACACGACCGGCCGCCGCCAATTCACCCTGAAATTCAAAAACCTTCTGGACGGCGAGATCCAGCAGGTCGCCATCCCCGATGTTGAAGCGGACCTGGCCTGGGCGAATGACAATCGAACCCTGCTCTATGTCGAGAAAGATCCGGAAACGCTGCTCGGCATCTACGTCAAAAAGCACGTGCTCGGGGAGGATCCCAAGCATGATGTGTTGGTCTTCGAACAAACCGACAAAAGCTTCTACACCGGGGTGTCCAAATCAAAATCCGACGCCTTCATTTTCCTGCACATGGAAAGCACGCTGTCGTCGGAGTGGCGCTTCGCCCGAGCCGACGATCCGCAGCTTCGTTTCGAGGTGTTCCTGCCCCACGAAGCGGACCATGAATACGATATCGAGCATCTCGGCGACGCCTTCATCGTCAGGTCCAATTGGCGCGCGCTTAATTTCCGTCTGGCGCGCGCACCGATCGGCGCGCACTCCGACCGCGGCGCCTGGGTCGATGTCATAGCGCATCGTGATGCTGCCTACATCGAGGAGTTCGACGTATTCCAAGAGTTTCTCGCGGTGTCCGTGCGCAGCGAGGGCCTGCGCAAAATCTGCATTCATCGGCTTGGCGATGGCACGGAATTTTTCATCGCCAGCGACGAGGCTGCCTACACCACCTCGATATCCGTCAACCCGGAATTGAACACCGAGATCGTGCGCTATGCCTACTCTTCGCTCACCACGCCGGCTACGCTATACGACTACAACGTCCGCACTGGCGAGCAGGCGCTGCTGAAACGCGATCCGGTGCTGGGTAGTTTTGACCCCGCCGACTACGCCACCGAATTTTTGCAGGCGCCGGCGCGCGACGGCGCGTCGATCCCGGTGTCGCTGGTATACCGCAAAGGCTTCGTGCGGCATGGCGCAGCGCCGCTGCTGCAATATGGCTACGGCGCCTACGGGCTGTCGATGGACCCGAGCTTCTCGTCGGCGCGTTTGAGCCTCCTCGATCGCGGCTTCGTGTATGCCATCGCCCATGTGCGCGGTGGCCAGGAATTGGGCCGCGCGTGGTATGACGCCGGACGGAAATTGCAAAAGAAAAACTCCTTCAACGATTTCTTGGAAGTCACGCGCATGCTGGTGGAGCGCGGCTATGCTGCCAAGGACAAGGTATTTGCGATGGGCGGCAGCGCCGGCGGCCTGCTCATGGGAGCGGTTGCCAACATGAGCGACGGCGACTACCGCGGCATCGTGGCGCAGGTCCCGTTCGTCGATGTGGTCACCACCATGCTGGATGAAAGCATCCCGCTGACCACCAACGAGTACGACGAATGGGGCGACCCGAATGAAGCCGCGTACTACGACTACATGCTCTCGTACTCGCCGTATGACAACGTCAGCCGCAGGAACTATCCCGCCATCTACGTCACCACCGGCCTCTGGGACAGCCAGGTCCAGTATTACGAACCGGCCAAGTGGGTGGCCAAACTGCGCGCGCTGAAATCCGATCGCAATCGACTGCTGATGCACGTGGAAATGGATGCGGGCCACGGCGGCAAGTCCGGGCGATTCCAACGGTACCGGGAGATCGCGATGGAATACGCGTTTCTACTGGACGAGCTTTCGGATCCGACGAGGTCTACGGACGCGTAGATAAAAAAAAGGCGCCGCGAGCGGGAGGGGGGAAGCTTTCGCGGCGCCTTGGGGCTGACCCAAAATCTTAAAAAAATCTATCGCTTGGCGGGGATCTCCAGCGATGCGCGATTTGCCGGCGCATAGCAAGCGGCGAGGCGCGCAGCGGATGCCACCCGCGCGTCAATTCTGGCTAGGGAGAACTGGCCGTTGCCACGGCGCACCAGCAGCGTGGCTTCACGGCTGCCCTCGGCAGCCAACAACGCAATGATTTTCGATTGCATACAGCTTGAGGAGCAAGCCGCGTGCCAGCCGGGGGATACTTTAAAAATCAGTAACTTACGTTGTCGGCAGCGCCAAGGTACCTGACGCGAATTGTCCAGTGCTGACGCGCACCGCCACGCCCCTGACGCGCGATGGAGGGCCCTTGGAACGGGCCTAAGGATGAATCAGAACGCAGGCCTGCGAATGCGCCTTCAGCGTCGCGCAAATAGAATTCGCGCGCTTTTCGCTTAGGTTCGCAACCTGCAATCGATACAGAGTGCCGGACGCACCCTTCTTTGGGGAGACGGTGGGCGACAATCCCAACAGTAATTTGGGATATTCCTGATCGAGTTTTGACCAGCTCTTGTTCGCCGCCTCGGCACCGGACTTGAATGCGCCCAGTTGTATGGCGAAGGATCCCTGCGGTTTGCCCGAGTCGTGCGCAGTGGCAGGTGTTTTCGACGGCGCGGGCTTCATTGCCATTGCCAGAGCTGGTTTTGGCGGCGGTGCAGGCTTCGGCGCGGGGTTCGGTGCGATCTGGGCGGGCGTGGCTTCGCCACCGGCCGGCGCGGCGTTCGGAGGCGCAGAGGCGAGCGTGAAATTCTCGACGCGGATGCGTGCTTCTTCAGTCCACTTGCCTTCCGGGTACTGCTTCAGAAATGCCTGATAGGCTTCGAGCGTGTCGGTGTCGCGTGCCTTTTGCCAATCCCGCTCCTCATAAAGTTCCTTCGCGCGGGCTTGGGCTTGGGCCGAAAATTCCCCGCTGGGATATTTCTTCAAGAACAGTTCGTATGCGTCCGTGGTGTTCGCGGCCCGGGTTTTTTCCCAGTCGCTCTGCTGGCGGCTGCACGCGGACAGGGCGAGCGCGGCAGTCAAGCCCAGGACCAAAAACACTTGTTTGATGACCATTTTCACACTCTACGGGGGTTTGGCAGGATTGCGCATTCTACTGCCATTCGCCACCTGTCGGCGACGCCAAGCTCGTCACATCATTAGGCCACCCCAATGGGATAAGAAGGGGTCATGACCGAACAAAAACGCCGGTTTCTGGACAGCAGCTCGTCCACGCCCACTTTCATCGGCGCAAATTCCGTATTCGTCGGCGACATCCGCGGCAAGGGGCAATTCGTCGTATCCGGCGAAGTTCATGGCGATGGGGAATTGGACGGAGCGCTGAATTTGTCCGCCTCCGGCAGCTGGCACGGACAAGTCCGCGCGCAACAGGCGATCGTGGCCGGCACCGTCATAGGCGGCCTCATCGTCAAGGATAAGCTGGAGATTGGTTACACCGCGGTCATTCGCGGCAAGGTCAGCGCGCGCACCGTGGCCATCGCCAAAGGCGCCATTGTCGACGGAGAAATCGAAGTCACATCCGACACTCCTGTGATGCGTTTCGAAGAGAAGCGCGACGTCAAGGCCGACGCCGCCTGAATTCCTGCGGCACTGTTCGCGAATGGCGACAGTGATTCAAAGTTGGTGTGTTCACGCGTAATCACGCATTCTAGCGGGATCGATTCAACCCTCAGTGCAAATGAAAGAATACGATGTGGTCATCATCGGCGGCGGCATTCATGGCGCCGGCGTGCTGCAAGCCGCCGCGGCCGCCGGCTATCGCGCTTTGCTGATCGAGCGCAAGAGCCTGGCCGCGGGCACGTCGAGCCGATCCAGCAAGTTGATTCACGGCGGACTGCGCTACCTGGAATCCGGCCAATTTGCACTGGTGCGCGAGAGTTTGCGCGAACGCGCGATTCATCTGCGCATCGCCTCCGAGCTCGTGCAGCTCAAACCGTTCTATATACCCGTGTATCGCGACACCCGACGACGGCCCTGGCAGTTGAAAATCGGGCTCTGGATTTACGCATTGCTCGGCGGCTTCGATGAAGCCACGCGCTTCGGCAGCGTGCCCAAATCTGAGTGGCCGCAACTCGACGGCCTCAAGACCGAGGAGCTCGACGCCGTGATCCGCTATCACGATGCACAGACGAACGATGCGCTGCTGACGCGCGCGGTGGCGAAATCGGCGCAGGGCTTGGGCGCGGAACTGGCGATGCCCGCGACGTTCACGGGTGCTGCTTTGGGCGATGACGGCGTGACGGTGACCTATGCGGTCGCGGGTGCAGCGTTGCAATGCCGGTGTCGAGTGCTGATCAATGCCGCGGGCCCTTGGGCTACGGCAGTTGCGCGCGCCGTTGATCCCGCCATCGCGATACCGGCTGTCGATCTGGTGCAAGGCACGCACATCATCGTTCCGCATCCCCTGACCGCGGGCATTTATTACGTCGAAAGCCCGACCGATGGACGTGCGGTGTTCGTCATGCCCTGGGCCGGCGCAACCCTGATCGGCACCACCGAGACACCGTATCGCGGCGAGCCCGACCAGGTGCATCCCCTGCCCGCCGAGGAGGAATATCTGCTGGCGGTAGTGCGGCACTATTTCCCGGCCTTGAAGGGCCTGACCCGCGATGACATCACCGAACGCTTCGCCGGGCTTCGAGTCCTGCCCGCGGCCACGCAGCCTGCCTTCGACCGGTCGCGCGAGACCGTATTCACCACGGATCGAGACGTACGCCCGCGCGTGTTATGTATCTATGGCGGCAAACTGACAGGGTGGCGAGCGGCTGCGGCCCATGTAATGCAGCGTATCAGCCCCTCCTTGCCGGCCGGCGTAAAGCGAGCCGATACGGATCTGTTGATTTTGAGGAGACCGACATGAACAAACATGGCTTTGGCCTCGCGGCACTGGCGTTGTTCGCGACGCTGGTTCACGCGGAGGACTATCTCAGTCCAACCGAAGAGCGGGTGCGCTTGTCGCTGGGCGTCGTTCGCCTCTCGAACCAAACTGATTTCCGGCTCGACAGCAGCACGGGTGTGGTCGGCACGCCGATAAGCGCAGAAGATCAGTTCGGACTGGACAAGTCCGTTTACGAGGCAAAGATCCAGGCCATGGTGCGCGCCGGTGAACGGCATCGTCTGCGATTCGATTATTTCTCCTTGGATCGTTCGGGCCAAACCGGCGTGACCACTCCCATCGTGTTCCGCGACGTGACGCTGCAGCCTGGCGATCCATTGAAGTCCGACTTGTCGATTCGCACCTTCGGCATCACGTACGGTTATTCGTTCCTGCACAGCGACAGGTACGAACTGGCGGCAACGATCGGCATCGCCGATACGGACATCTCTGCGCGTGCGCGTGTCCAGACGGCGACGCGGCACGTGGATCAGACCGAAGATCAAGCCGGCCCAGTCCCGACCATCGGGTTGGACGCCACGTATGTGGTGAGCAAGCGATTTTATGTCGACGGCCGCGCGCAGTATCTGAGGGTGCGCATCGACGACCTGGACGGTTCGCTCGGCATCTACGAGCTCGATGCCCTGTACCGTTTACGGCCGAACATCTCCTTCGCGCTGGGCTATACGATGTTTCGCGCGAACCTGACTTCCGCGCAGACCAAACAAGCGGGGTTTTTCAATTTCAACTCCAAGGGCCCCGAGTTCTTCGTCAGGATCGCCTTTTAGAAACTATTGCGGCGGCGTGACGGGCTCGACCGCGAAATCGACCCGGTTATTGGCGGCGGCGACCTTGTTCCAATCGCCGGCCGTGACGGCCTCGGTGCGCGCGGGATAGGGCGTGGTGGGGTGCGCGGTCCCCGTGCTTTCCAGTGCCACGGTAATCGCACCCGCGGTGCGTTGACGCGCGGCGGCAACCAGGTTTGCAAACGCCAGCGATTGGCGTTGCTGGCCCGACAGCGCATCGTCCAACGGGTTGCCCACCAGATCGCAGCGGCTGACGGGCAGCGTCGGAGCCGCCGGCGCATAGCCATCAGTGGCATTTCCGGTGAGGCAATACATGCCTCCCGAGCTCGTGATCTTGACGGTGCCGTGAAACCCCTGAGCTTCGAGTTTGGTCAATAATTCACGCAGCACTTCCAAGCGGCTGCGGTCAAAAGCAATTTCACCATACGGCACCGGCTCCATCTTCGTCGTTACCCCCGAGGTCGCGCCTGCGCCGAACGGCGAGGTCGATTGCGAAGTGGTGTTGGCGGCCAGTGCGGCGGTGAGATCCTTGACCGTGGCGCCGAGGTCGAGCCGCGATCGCTGCAGTTCGGCATTGGTGGATTTCAAACCGGCGAGCTCGGCGCGCACGGCCACCAATTCGTTGCGCGTGGCGACCCAGCTTGCGGCGAACGCGACGGCGACGAGGCATGCGCCCAAGATGCCGGCGATCCAGGGCCAGGGCGCTTTCGGAGGCGGCGGAGGCGGCGCGATCGGATCGGCGCCCTCAATCGGCATGCTATTTCGGACATCGCTGATGATGCGCGTCGAAAAACTGTCCAAGCTGGCGACGATGAAGCGACGGATGTCCACTCCTTGGTCCTTGACCGCCGTCTCGAGGCGCCGTCCCCAATCGATCGGGCCCGGGCCGGCCGGCCTTGACGGCGTGCGCTCCGCCGCGATGCCGGAGTCGATCTCCACCGGATGCAGCGCAGGCTCGCCCATGTCGCGACGATCCGGCAACAAATGCAGCTCGTACAACACCTTCGACACGTCCACGGGCCGCACCTGCTTCGGCAAGACGCCCATGGCACCCAGGGCGCGCGCTTGACCCACGTACAGTTCGCCTTCCTGCGAGGTGTACATCATGATCGGGATCATCGCGGTCTGCGGATTGCCCTTGATCGCCTTCACCGCCTGCAATCCGTCCATGCCGGGCATGAGATGGTCCATGAAGATGGCATCGGGCCGGTTGCTCTTTAAGTATTCGATCGCTTGCTCGGCCGACTCCGCCATGTCGACTTCGATGTCGTACTTCTCGAGCATGCGGCTCAATATGACGCGGGCCGATTTGGAATCGTCGACGACTAAGGCGCTTTTTCGGGCCATTGGATTAGTGTAGCGCAGTCCCTTAAACGATAGTCACCGCGCGACCGCCGTCGTGCTCGTCGCGAATTCGCGACGAGCACGCGGGGCTTGGCCTTGCCGGGGTTGGGCGGGACAACCCCAGCAATTGTTATGCGGCCGGCTCGGCGCTCGGCGATTCCTTGTTCTGGGAAATCCAGGTCAACGCGGATTCCACATCGGCGAGCTCACTCGCGGTAAATCCCTCGATTCTGACGCCGGTGGCTTCCGCCTTTTTCTTGGCAAGTTCCGCGGCTGCAACGGAATGCACCCAAACCAAACCGCGGCGTACTTTGGCCGTGAATTTTTGCTGTTTCTCGTCGGTCATTTACCCACTCCTTGAAATTATCTGTGCAGTCTACGGTGCCGCGATGGCGCGGTCCATCCGCGCACTGTAGGCGTTGAGAACGTGCGAGACCACCCCCATGTATTGGTTGGCCTCGTCCCAGCGGCGCTCTTCGATGGCCTCGCGAATCCCCGGCAGGGTCTTGACGCCATAACCAGTATGCAGACCCGGCGCATATATCATGTGCTGATACCACTCCCGGCCCGGCAAACCATGCGGATCCATCAGGCTCTGCTCGAGCACGGCGAGGGCTGCATTCACACGGTCGCGCGCCGCCTTGGTTGACGGATCATTGCCGGCATTCAGCCGCGCATATTCCTTGTCGAACGCCTTGGCGCTTTGCTCGAGCTTCACCACGGCATTGTCGAGTTCGGCAAAATTAAGAAAGGGCACCTCGCTCACGCGAGCCGGCGGAGCACGCGGGGTGTCGGGGTTCGCGGTCAATTTGTAAGACTCGTCGTCCAGCAGCTTGGTCAGTTCGCCCGTTTTTGTGCGCATGCCGTCGGCGAGCTTGTGCAGTTCCTCGTTGTAGCCCGCGACCGAGGCGGCGAAATCGCTTTCGCGCACCGGGATCAGGTCGGCCTGCGCCGCCCGCAGCATGATCCGGCCCGCGACTTTCGCCAACGTCACCCCGTACTCGAACTTCGGATCGACGAAGCGGCTGAAATGGTCGAATGAATCGTAGGCGGAATGATAGACGCCGTAGTGCGATTCTCCGTCGAATCCAAGATTGATGGAATTTATCCCCAAGTGCTGCAGAAAGGGCGTGTAGTCAGAACCCGATCCCAACGCACCCAATTGCAAGTCTCCATTGACGCTGGGTCGTGCAGCGGATTCGCCCCGAGCCGGTTCAAAGCTCGAGACACGCCGTTCGGCCAGCGATCGCGCCAGTACGCTGCCGCCCGTCTCGGGATCCTTCACATCGCGCGCCACTTCGCTCAAGAAATGCTGTACGGCATGGCTGCCTTCGGCCTCCAAGTATCCCCGTCCGTTGGTATCGGAGTTGACATAGAGCACCGCTTTCAATTTCAGTTCCGCGGCATGTTGCTCCGCCCATTCGGTGGAACCCAGCAAGCCCGGTTCCTCGCCGTCCCAGCTGTCGTAGACCAAAGTCCGGCGCGGTTTCCAACCTTCCTTGACCAATTTGCCGATCGCCTTCGCTTCCGCCATCAGCGCGACCTGACCGGACAAGGGATCCAACGCACCGAATACCCAACCATCGTGATGATTGCCGCGAATGATCCACTGGTCCGGCGCTTCGCTGCCGCGAATTCTGGCCACCACATCGTAGATCGGCTTCTGGCTCCAATCAGACAGCACTTTCATGTGCACCTGAGCCGGGCCGGGACCCACGTGATAGGCAAGGGGCAAGCCGCCGCGCCACGACGCCGGCGCAATCCGCCCACCCAGTGCCGCGAGCAAGGGTTGCGCATCCGCGTACGAAATCGGCAATACGGGAATTTTCAACAAGGTCTTGGCGTCTTTCAGAGCCAGCCGCTTCGCTCCGGGAACCGCTCCCACACCGGGAGTCAGCGGATCGCCGCTGTACAAGGTCAGATCCTGCACCGAGCCGCGCTGCACGGCATCGGGGGGCCGGTAGCCGCCCTTCGGATAGACGTCGCCGGCGCCATAGCCATCGTCGCGGGGATCGGAATAGATCAAGCAGCCGACGGCGCCATGCTCATAGGCCAGCTTGGGCTTGAGGCCGCGCCAGCCGCCGCCGTATCGCGTCAGCGCAATTTTGCCCTTGACGCTGATGCCTTCGCGCTCGAGTTCCTTGTAGTCGTCGGGCATACCTTGATTGACATACACCAGCTCCGCGGTCACATCGCCGTCGGCGCCATAGACGTTGTAAGGCGGCAGCTCATCCTTGGTCTGCGTCGAGGTGCTGTCGCCCTCGATCGCCGGCTCGCTCAGGCGCGCCTTGAAGTGGGTGGGCGCGATGAGCTCCACGGATACTTCTTTGGGAGTCGGGTACAGCACCGAGAACGTTTCGATGGCAGCATCCCAGCCCCATTCCTTAAATTTCGCGAGCTGAAATTCGGCATTGGCCTTGTCGTGCGGTGATCCCACATGATTCGGCGCCGAGGTCATCTGCTTCAGCCATTCGCGCAAGTCCGACGCCGACAGGTCGGCATCGAAGCGCTGTTCCAGCTGCGTCTCGACCGAGGCCGCGGCGCTGGAAAACCCTTCGATATCGGTGGCCGCCGGTGCATCGGCGGCGACCATGCCGGCCAGGCCGAGTCCGGCGGCCGCGGCGATCAAGGCGCTTGAAATGCGCGGAATCGTAAACTGCACTCACTTCTCCTCTATTCGCGGATACCGGTGCCGCGGTTCAACAGGGTTACCGCCAGAGTAAACATCACGGCGGCGGCGGAAAACATAATGGCATAAGCCAGGCGCAGATCGACATCCGAAGTGCCGAGAAAGCC
>DASYIN010000006.1:0-10853 GCA_035997505.1 Steroidobacteraceae bacterium
GCTGGTCTGCTCGAGGAGTTCGACGCCGGTAGTTACACACTGGATGGCCAAGATGTCAGTCGTCTGAACGACAACGAACGCTCACGCATTCGCAACGAGAAGATTGGCTTCATCTTTCAGGGTTTCAATCTCATCCCCGATCGCTGCCGGCATAAAACTCAGCAGCACGTACGAAATGGCACGCCTGCCGCTGTACTACTTAGTGGGCGGCGTGCTGTTGCTATGGATCGTGGGGCTGCTGGCGGTGCTGGTGCCGGCCCGCCGGGCCGCATCCATCTCTCCGGCCGTTGCCACGCGAAGTGTATAGCCTAAAGGACCCCCGCGCGTCCCGCCCAGTGTGGCCAATACTAGCGCCGAGAGGCCCATTGCATTGGTTGTGCATTGTGCGGCAAAGTGTCCATTACCGCGGGCGCCTCGGGAGATGGTCTATGAGTAAACCAGCTGTGGGTGTGTCAATGCTGCTCGCACTGCTGGCCGGCACGGCGTCGGCGGCGATGAGCTTAACCAGCACGGACATACGGCCGGGTGCCGTCATTCCGGTCGCGCACATTTATCCGCGATGCGGTGGTGAGAATATCTCACCGGTACTCTCTTGGAGCGGCGCGCCCAGCGGCACCAAGAGCTTGGTCCTCACGATGATTGACGTCGATGTGAAGCCGGACGCGTGGTCTCACTGGGTTGTAGTTGGTTTGCCGGCGAGTGTGAGCTCTCTGCCGCGCGGCGCAACGTCGCTGCCTGCCGGCGCCAAGGCCATCGTGAGCAACTTCGGCGATGCCGCCTATGCGGGCCCTTGTCCGCCGAAGGGAACCGGCATACATCACTACGAGTTCACGATATGGGCGTTACCGACCCTTGAAGTCTCTTTGGCCAATGACCAGAAGGCGACGACATTGACTGCATTGCTTTCAAAAACCGCTCTTGGTCGGGCGTCACTGGTTGGATTGGTTAGCGCGCCTCCAAATTGAGCTCCGGGCGGTCTTAAACCCGGAGGCATGCATAGCCTCCGGGTGTCATCGTGTAGTGCGAGACACCGGAATTGCAAACTAGAATTTCGCTGTAAAGGCGACGAAGAGCTGCCTGCCCAAGGTGTCGTAGGTCTCGTAAGTATTGTTCGCGCCGCTCCCGGTGATTTCGGAGGTGACGAGCGGTGGATCCTTGTCCAGCACATTGTTGACGCCGGCGCGGATTTCGATTCCCTTGTAGGCGTGCCAGGTGGCGGCGAGGTCTAAGTAGCTGAAGTTCGGGATTCGGGCATCGAAATAATTGAAGGCCGGGCCGCCTGTGTTCTGATTCCGATAGGTGTGACCGTAGAGCTGTGGGTTCGAATCGTTATTGTCGAGTGAGACCTTGCCGATGAAGCGCCACGTCGCGGCCAACTCGAGATTCCACGGCATGGTCCACGTGGTCCGCAGGTTGTGGCGCCAGCGCGGGTCGACCGTGGCGCAAATGACGCCGAAGAGTCCGGCGCAATTATAACTGGGGCCGCCCGGGAAGGACTGAGTTTGGCTCTTGAGAAGCAGGGCGCCGTTCAAGGCAAAGCTGAGCGAGCCGAAGCCGTCGGGCAGCGCTTGGCGGTATGTGCCCTGCACGTCGATGCCGTCGAGCGTTTGGGCGCCGATGTTGAGCGCGGTTTGCACGAAGTAGCCGCCGCCGGCGATGGTTGAGCCCGTAAGACCGCCGTTGGCGACATTGCGCACGATCTTGCCGCAGAAGAGCGGATCCGCGGTGTTGAGGCACTGCTGCAGCAGGAGGGCGGGAGGAATGGCGGTGATCTCGTCCGTCACCTTGATTTGGTAGTAGTCAATGCTGGCCGATAATCCCGGCACCGAGGCCGGCGTGTACGTGACCCCGACGCTGTAGGTATTGGCCTTTTCCGGTTTCAACTGCAAGTTGCCGCCTTGTAGCTGCGAGAGCTGACTGCCAGTACCCTGTGGAATGGAGCCTGAGTTGTACTGCGCGGCAGTGACGCCCGTGCGCATGCACTGCTGCAGCGTCGCAACGATCAGACCCGTGAACGCACTGGGTGCGCAAGGATCCTCGCCGGCAGTGACCAGCCCGACGATTGCGGGGTTATACAGTTCGATCAGATTCGGTGCGCGGATGGCGCGTTGAAACGAGCCGCGAATGCGGATATCGCTCACCGGCTGATATTGCACTTCGAACTTGCCGGTGTTGACGCTGCCGGTGGTTGAGTAGTCCGAATGGCGAAAGCCGGTGTCCACCAGTAAATTCGCGACGCCGGGCTTGTCCTGCACCAGGGCGCCCCCGAATTCGATGAACTCTTCGCTGACATGGAAGCCTTGGTGAATCGGCGCGGTGGCGCCGCCGAAGCCTGACAGCAAGCCGCTTTGCTCGCCGGAATCGGGATCGAATGCTTGCTGCTCGGCGCGATGCTCGTAGCCCACATTGACGGAAAAGCCGTCGGTGGCGAAGGGCGACTTGACACCGTACTTGCCAAGATCGCCGGTCAGATCCGCATGCGCGATGCGCTGAGAGTTGGTGCCGTATGACGAGCCGTTCAGATACAGGTACTGCAGTGCCGTCTGGGTCACGCTGCCGTCACTGAAGATGTTGTACGGCACGCAGGGCGGCCCGCTGATGCAGGCGGGATTCGCCGCGGTACCCGTGACCTGCAGGGCGTTGGTGATGCCGTTGAAGTTCAGGTATTGCTTGTTGATATTGAAAAAGGTGGTGTAGTAGTACTGGCCGTAGGCATCGTATTTCCATGCCGCACCCAGATCACCCTGCGCGCCAACCACGGCGCGATAGTTGCTGTGCTCATAATAGGACTCGCGACCGCCGCCTTCGATGTTGCGCCGGCCGATGTTCACGTTGGCGCAGTTGGGCGATGCGCCGGTCGCGGTAAAGGAGCAGGCAGCGCCGGGGTTGGCGCCAATATAGGCCAATTGCGCCGGCGTGCACAAGATCGAGGCTTGCTGCGCGCTCAGGAGCGGATTGTCGCAGTTGACGTTGTAGTTGCCGTTTTGGGTCGGGTCCAACGGATTGGAGCCGGCGAACAGCCCCGAGGGCGCGATCTTCTGGTCGGTGCGATCGTTCATGAAGCCAAACTCAGCGTAGGGCTTGATGAAGTCGCTCACGTCGATGTGCGCCATGAAGCCGGCCGTGTAGCGCAGGTCATCGCGGCCGTTGTAGATGTAGGGCTGCGAGTTGAACACCGCGGGTGGGCTGGTGGGAACGGATCCTCTGGGAACGAACTGATTACCGAGCACCGAATAGATTGGCACGGTGCCGCCCAATTGGAAGAAATTAGAATTGCCGGAGCCCGAACAAACAGCGTCTGTGTACGCCGTGCCGGCGGCGTTCGGCTGCGCAATCAACTGGCAGGCGCCGAAGTCGCGATTGCCGCTTGGCACTGGATCTGCTTGCAGATAGGTGAAATAGGCCGTGACGTTGCCTCTGCCCTCGGCGAGACTTGCGCCGAAAATCAGATCGAAGGTCTTGTTCTTGCCATCATGAATGTCGCCGGTGGGCGGCGTGATGCCATCGCTCGTTTCCAGATTCTGCGTTAGCGAGTTGTGCTGGCTGTGCCAGTTCTCGCCGATTTGTCCGCCGATCTGGAAGCCCTCGAAGTTGCGCTTCATCACGAAATTGATGACCCCGGCGATGGCATCGGAGCCGTAGGTGGCCGAGGCGCCGCCGGTGACCACGTCGATGCGCTCGATCAGCGCCGTCGGAATTTGGTCGAGGTCGGGTGCCGGATTGGGATTCGCGGTATTGGCGTCCGCCGAGCCCAAGCGCCGGCCGTTCACCAACACCAACGTGCGCTGCGGCCCCAAACCGCGAAGATCCGCGGTCGAAAGACCGCCCGCAACGGTGAGTGCGGAGGTGCGGTTGTTGAAGTCGGTGAAGGAATTGTTGAAGTTCTGCGGCATCTGCAGCAGCACGTCGCTGACATCGATCTTGCCGGAGGTCTCGATGTCCTTTGCCGTGACCACTTGGATTGGGCTGGTGCTGGTAACATTGGGCAGCGCGATGCGCGAGCCAGTCACGACGATTTCGGTAAGGCCGGGATCGGCGCTCGCGGCGGCCGGCGTATTCTGCGAAAAGGCGGGGGGTGCCATCCCTGCCATGAAGCTGATCGCGAGCAAGACGCATGCGGCAAGGCGAGACGAATGACCCATGTGTGATCCCCAGATGTTGTGAGCCGGGAGGCCCCAAATGGAGTCAGTGTAGGAATCACTACGTTCGAGCAAGGTGCAGTTGTTGCCAACTATTGTTGTTTCGCGGCGGCACCATGGGACTGGTTGAACATAAAATGGCCGCAAAAATGTGGCGCTGGCGCCGCATCGGTGCGCGCAATTTAGCAAGTTTTGCAACTGTCCGAGCGAGATCTGGGATTACAGTGCAATATCCGAAGGATCAGATCTTTTAGAAGGTGTAAATGATTTACCGCGCCATGCCAGCCGTGTGGGATCCGCAGTTCCGGCGCTCCTTCTATGAGCGCTGGGGACACGAGAGCGCAGTCATTTCCGCGCGCACGCGCCGGGTCGAGTATCCGGAGTTCAAGCAACTGCTGTCGATCAAGACAGTGGCGGGGGGAGCCGAGAATTATTTTATCGACGGACGGCGCATCACGGTCGATGACGATACCTTTGCCATCTTTAATCAGGACCGCGTGTATGCCAGCCACATCGAGTCGCTGCGACCGGTGCATTCATTTTGCATTTTCTTCGATCGAGAGGTGACTGCGCAGGCGTGGCATTCCCTGGCGCGATCGGCGAGCGCCCTGGACGATGGCGCCGGGGCCGAATTGACACCGGGTGAATTTGCGGAGCGATTGTACGAGCATGAGAACCTGGTCAGCCCGGTGCTGCGGCATATTCGCCGGGCCGTGGACGCAGGGCCGGTGGACGATGCCTGGCTGGAAGAGCAGTTGTTGTTTCTCGTGAGCCGAATGCTGCGGCTGCAGCACTCGAGCATGCGCGTCGAAGCGGTCGTGCCCTCGCGCAAAGCCTCGACGCGGCACGAATTGATGAGGCGCTTGAGCTTAGGGCTTGATTTCATGCAGAGCCGCTATCGCGATACGGTTCTGCTTAAAGACATCGCCGCAGCCGCGCATTTGTCTCCGTTTCACTTCCTTAGGGTATTTAAGACCGTGTATCGCATAAGCCCTAGCGAATACTTGAGCCGCAAGCGCTCCGCCGCCGCGCTGCGGTTGCTGAGGGAATCGGCGTGGTCCATGAATGAAATCGCGGAGCACGTGGGTTTCGGCAGCCGTACCAGCATGTACCGCCACTTACGGAGTCACTACGGCGTGGAACCCAGGGCGCTGCGCTCCCGGCTGTGAGCCGCGCTTTTCTCGAAGCGCCACTCGACCGTACGCGATTTGATGACGCCCTCAGCTGCTTTCCCGCGCAGGTGCGGGACTCGCCAGATCAAACGGTCGCTGCGGCGCACGAGATGTCCACGGACATGGTGCAGCCGCGGATGGCGACGCGCGCCAGCGGACGCCCTTTCGATCTGAGCCTCACGGTATGGGGGCAGGAAGGGTGCGCTCACCTCGATATGATCGGCGAGCGGCATGCGCCCGCGCGCGATGCGTGCGCGATTGAGACGTTCGAGTCGAGTCGCGTGCTGCGGCAATCCGTCGCGAGTCATGAGCAATAGAAAGAAAGCCAGCAGCACGGGCACCGCCAACGCTATGCAACCGATGGATTGATGCAGGATCTCTTTTTGACGTGAAGCGTTGGGTGCGGCATCTCGATAGTAGTTCGCCCAGGAGTCTTCGAACTCGAAATGGAAGCGGCGGCTGAGTATTCCGTCAGGATCGATTGCCGTCGCGGCGACTCGAAGCACCCCGGGCGCGTCGAGCGGAGCGGGCGGCACCGGAGCGTCAAGATAAAAGCGCGCCTGAGCGGCGCTGGCGTGGACATCCAAATCGCTGTCGCCAACGGACCAGAAGGCGCGCATCAGACCGGTGCGTCCATCGGTCGTCGAACGTATCAACATGCCGCAGTGTCCAACCGGCGAATCCTCGTTGACATCGGCATTCATGCCATTGCGGCTCAGCGCTTGCAGCCACGGTTTGTTGCACCACTCGACCCAGACGTTTTCCGCCGGCACTCGAATCAGATCTGCGCAGGCCATGACAGTGACGCCATTTGAGTAGGCCAGATCTGTGCATAGAGAGGTCAACGCATCGTCCAGCACGTAGCGAATCGGGCAACGCTCGAGATCTGCGGCTGCGTCGATTGCGCCGGAAAGGCGCGAACAGCTGCCGTCTACAGTGCTTTCGACGATGAACGGCGCGCGGCATTGAATGATGCGATCAATGAGTCTCATGGAGCGTTCCTGTTAACGCCGCTGACGCTACAGGCCCCGAGCACTCGCGGAGTTTCAGATCTTGCCGAGTTTCACGCCGCTGGAAATGATGAAAACGCGGCCGGAGTGACGGCCGCTGACGCCGCTCCAGCCTGAAGTGATCAGCAAGTCAGTTGTGCCATCACCGTCGACATCGCCCAAGCCGACGGCGTCGAAGCCGAATGTATCTCCGGGCGTGCGGCAGGTGAAAGTCTTGATGAGATGGCCGTCCCTGCCGGAATACAGATAGGCGCGTCCGGCGGAGGCCGCGACCTCACCATACTGCCAAGCGCCGACGATGAGATCCTCAATGCCGTCGCCGTCCACATCGCCCGCCGTTGATTTGCTGGTGCCGAAGCCCTCTCCAGCGATCTCGCCGGTGAGGGTCAATAGACGCTCGCCGGTGCGGCCGGAGTACAGGTAGATACGCCCAGTGGAAGGGCCTTTCGCGGCGTTGGTCCAGTCCGAGACAAAGATATTGTGCGCACTGCCGTCGGTGTTTCCCATGATCGAGACAAACATCGCACCGAGCGCATTTCCCGTGGCATCCGCATCGATGACGAACTTCGGCTGCTCCGACGGCTTGCGATATGCGTAGACGCGACCATGGTGATCTGAGCCCGCGAGCGGTGCTCCAATGACCAAATAATGCTCTTTGCCCTTGGAGTATCCGGCGACAGCGCTGCCAAAGCCGTCGCCGAGTCGTTCGCCCGAGAGCGTGTAGAGCAGCCGACCATCCTTACCCGAATAAATATATGCGTGGCCGACGTTCGTGGATTCGCCTTCCTTGCCCGGCGCGCCGATGATGAGATCGGCGTGGCCGTCGCCGTCGATGTCCCCGATGCCAGAGATATGGTTGCCGAACAGCTCATCGCTTCGCACCGATTTAAAAGACTGCAAGATGTGGCCGTCTTTACCCGAATAGATGTAAGCAACGCCCAACCCCGAAGGCCCGCTGGCAGCTACGTCAGGAATTGTGTCGCCGTCAGCATCGCCGATGCCCTCGACGCCGGAGCCCAATTCATCGCCGGCTTGGCCATCGGCGCTCCAGAGCAACCGGCCGCTGCCGACCGAATACACGTAAATGCGTCCCGCGTGCCCACCGTGGGTCGGGGCGGAGGTAACTATATCGGTGATCCCATCGCCATCTACATCGCCGATATTGCGGGCGATCCAGCCAAACTGATCGCCGGCGGCCTCGCCTCGCCATTCGCGAATGATTTTGACTGGCTCGATGAAGGGTTGCTCGAAGTCTGCAGCGCTCGGCAGCAAGGCTTTGAAGCGTGAGTCCTTGCGCAAGCCGGCTAGATGCACGTCCTCGGCAATTTCGGTCATGTCGTAGCGATGGCTGGCCTGCGCGCGCCCCAGCCATTCGAATGCGTGTTGCGAATCGTGATTCGCTGCATAGGCTACCCCCAATTGGTAGAAAATCTTCGGAGAATCCGGATGCAGCTTAAGCGCGCGGCGATAGTCGCCGATGGCGGCATCGAAATGGCGCAGGGCAGTTTCGCTCGCGCCGAGCGCCCGCCAAGCGGCGGCGTTAGTGGGATCGGTAGACGTGATCGCTCTAAGCGACCTCGCGGCGCCTGTTGCATCGCCGTTTTGCAGTTGAAACAGAGCGCTCTCAAGGGTGGGTACTGCTCCAGTGGGCGCGGCGTTTGCGACCAGCATCCAAGTGCAGCCAAAGCTCAAGCCGCAGCAGCAAGAGGCAAGCAACGATCGAACGAGAGCGGCGCGCATCCTTGAGGAGGCTACGGGCATTCCGGAAATAGAATGGTGCAGATATTGCTCAAAAAGAGTACACCGCCCGGCCGACGAAAAAGACCAAATACTCTATATGTAAGGAGTACGGGCAATCGCAAAAGGCCGCCCAGTCCAGTTTCTCGCTCCGACGTGGTTGTCATCGACTCTTACGCCGCAGCCCATCCATTAGAATGTCGATGAGGCGCCGCGCGCTCGCTTGCCAACCCGCGTCGGGATTTCCATAGCTCACTCCGACCATCGCACGCAGCAAGTCAGATGGATCGATGTCCTTGCGCACAGCACCGCTGGCGATCGCGCGCCCTACGAGCGTCGAGATCGCGCCGGTAATCAGTTCCACAGAAGTTGTGTGCAGTGTGGACTTGCGGGCCACCGCCGCTCCCAACGATGGCGCGATCAGGCGCTTGGTGGCGATGTAGTCAATGAACAGGTGCATCCATTTGTGCAACGCTTCGCCCGCTGGCCAGGTCTCGAGTAGCTGTGGCACGGCTTCGGCCAGCTGCTCGACTTCGCGCCGGTAAACCGCTTCAACCACGGCCTCTCTGGTTGGGAAATGCCGATAGAGCGTGCCGATGCCCACGCCGGCGCGGCGCGCAATTTCTTCCAGGCTCACATTCAGTCCAACTTCCGCAAACGCCGCCTTGGCGGCGTCGATCAGCAATTGTCGATTGCGGGCGCTGTCGGCGCGCGGTTTGCGCACCCGAGGTGTCGGCTTGCGTTTCACGTCTATTTGATCTGCTCCTGACATGGCGCTTGCAAAACGGAGGCTACCTCCGTATATTAAGCGGAGGTGGCCTCCACTTGTCAATTAGAGCACGTTTACCGCTTGTCGCGGTAGAGCGGTGTGCAAAACAGCGAGGATTTGATCATGACCCATTCTTTTGGAGCCGCGTCGATCACTGACGAGGTGCTGCGAGGCATCAATTTGACCGGAAAGCGGGTGCTCGTCACCGGAGTCTCCGCCGGTCTCGGCGTTGAGACCGCGCGCACATTGGCGGCGCACGGGGCACAAGTCACCGGCGCCGCGCGCGATCTGTCCAAGGCCCAAGCAGCCACGCAACCGGTCCGAGAGCAAGCGGCGAGCGGTGGTTCTCTCGAACTGGTCCAGCTCGATCTGGCATCGCTCGAGAGTGTGCGCCGCTGCGCCGATGGGTTGCTTGCCGCGAGTAAGCCTTTTGATCTGATCATTGCCAACGCCGGTGTCATGGCGTGCCCCAAGGGCACCACGGTTGATGGCTTTGAGACGCAGTTCGGCACCAACCATCTCGGGCATTTTGTTTTGGTGAACCGCATCGCTTCGCTGCTCAAGGCCGGTTCGCGGTTGGTGAATCTGTCTTCGGTGGGCCACCGATATGCGGACGTCGATCTGGAGGATCCGAACTTTGAGCACACACCGTACGAGGAGTTCATCGCCTACGGTCGCTCCAAGACCGCTAATGTGTTGTTTGCAGTCGACTTCGATCGGCGGCACAAAGCGCGTGGAGTGCGGGCGACGGCGGTGCATCCGGGAGGTATCAGAACCGAACTCAGTCGCCACTTGACGCCGGACGTGTTGCAGAAATTGATTGCGGAAATCAGTGCCAGTCAGCCCAAGGGGGCTGCGCCCTTCACCTATAAAACCATTCCGCAAGGCGCGGCGACCTCTGTGTGGGCCGGTTGTGTCGCCGATGCCGACACGATTGGCGGCCGCTATTGCGAAGACTGTCACGTCGCCGAGGTCGTCACCACGCCTGGCCTGCGCGCGGGTGTCCGACCTTATGCCCTTGATCCACAACGCGCACAAGCGCTGTGGCAGAAGAGCGAAGAAATGGTCGGTGAACGATTTAACCAGAACTGATCGCGCGCAGGCGCGGTGCTTAAGGAGAAGATATGTATGCACAGACATTCGATCTACATTTTGCAGAAGGCGCAAAGGGCGACGTGCTCATTCCGCTGATCCGGGCGGCTGCGACCATTGGATTTGCGGTTGCGCCGTGTTCCTTAGGCTTCGTCATCATTGCCGTGTCCGAGCATTTGATTCGCTCGATCATTGTGGGGGATGACCCTGAGATGCTGATGAGCGATTTGCAGCATCAGTTTCCGAACGATGCCTTTGAGATCATCGAGAACGGCGATACGGAACTGGTCGCGAAAGTCGTGGACCTGATTGAGCGGCCGGAGCAGGCGTTAGAGCTGCCTGTGGATATTTGCGGCACGGATCTTCAGACGCGCGTATGGGATGCGCTGCAGACCGTGCCGGCGGGCACCACGATGAACTTCACCTTTTTGGCGGAGCACCTCGCTACGCGATAAAGCGGAGCAACTGTTATCTCATTTTCCCCTGAGGCCTGCGGAGCGAACGATCAACCATTTGCCCGCGCGCTTCTCGCCTGCGCCCGTACCCTGGCGTAGAGTGAGGAGCCGGACCCGCCATCGAAAGGGAGCGGTGGGGCGTCCGAAGGCGCCTCGGAATCCTGTATTTGCAGAGTGGCCGAGGCTCTAACCTGTTGCATCAGCCGGGAGGCGATAATGGCGATCAAACGTCCATCAAAAAGTAAGGGTGCGCCATCACACAAAGCAGTCGCAGCAGCACCGCTGCGCCACGTCGACGTCAGGGCGCCGCAACAGATGGTGCCGGGCGAGGCCTACGTAGGGTGGCTGTGTAAGAACCGATCGTGCGGGCGAGTGATCGCAATTGCGTCGACACCACCCGCCGCCAAAGCGCTAACAGATTTCGATGATCAATTGACCGCGATCAAATGCCCTCATTGTGAGGATGAAAATCTGTACCG
>DASYIN010000007.1:0-2109 GCA_035997505.1 Steroidobacteraceae bacterium
CCAGACATCCTGCAGCAGAGCAGGACCGCGCGGCCCGGCCGTCTGGATGTTGAAATTGTCCGTGACCGGCGTGCCTGATGCATGGGCCAGGGGCGGTCGATTGGATTGATCGTTCATTGGATGGCTCCTATGGTCATATGGTTGAATGGATCATCACGGTGGTCGGACGGGCCGGTGCCGTGATCGATGCCAGCCGGGCGCGAATGGAATGTATCCATCCGCTTCGCAGTGACTTTGGTTCTATTGCTGTGATTGCACCGGTCTTGCGCCAATCTCTGGAAGCCGGAAGCTATTCAGCTGCCACCGCCCAGCGCTTCGGCGCAAGCCCGAGCCTTGCCCACACATCCACGAGGGCCTCGGCGAGAGCATCCACGAGCGCGTCGTCGTGGTAGGGGCTTGGCGTGATCCGCAGCCGCTCTGTTCCGCGCGGTACGGTAGGATAATTGATCGGCTGAATGTAAATGCCGTGCTCCGTGAGCAACAGATCGCTCGCCGCCTTGCACCTCTCCGGATCCCCAACCAGGACCGGCACGATGTGGGTGTCGCTCGGCATCACCGGCAGCGCAGCTGCGTTGACTACGGCTTTGACTCGTGCGGCTCGTTCCTGATGTCGTTCGCGTTCCCAATTCGACGCTTTCAAGTGACGGATGGCGGCGGTGGCAGCAGCGCAGATGGGCGGCGGCAAGGCGGTCGTAAAGATGAATCCCGGCGCATAGGAACGCACCGCGTCGATCAGGGCGCTGCTCCCCGCAATGTATCCGCCCATGCAGCCGAATGCCTTGGCGAGCGTGCCTTCCAGCACGCCAATCCGGTCCATCACGCTGTCGCGCTCCGCTATGCCGGCGCCACGCGCGCCGTACATGCCGACGGCGTGCACCTCGTCCGCATAGGTCATGGCGCCATAGCGCTCAGCCAGATCGCAGATGCGATGCATCGGCGCCAGGTCGCCATCCATGGAATAGATGGTCTCGAATGCGATCAGTTTCGGCCGACTTTGCCCGGCCGCCTGCAGCAATCGTTCGAGGTGATCGACGTCGTTGTGGCGCCAGATCTGCTTCTCGCAACCGGATTGGCGCACGCCTTCGATCATCGAATTGTGGTTGAGCTCATCGGACAGGATCAGGCAGTCCGGAATGAGCTTGGCGATGGTCGCGATTCCGGTCTGGTTTGACACATAGCCTGAACTAAAAACGAGTGCCGCTTCCTTGCGGTGCAAATCGGCGAGTTCCTGCTCCAACTCGACCACGGGATGATTGGTCCCGGCGATGTTTCGCGTGCCGCCGGCGCCGGCGCCCAGGCGTCCTGCCGTCGCTACCATGGCCTCGATCACCTGCGGGTGCTGGCCCATCCCGAGATAATCGTTCGAGCACCAGATCACCACTTCGCGCCGACCGGCCGGAGAGTGCCAGATGGCGTGCGGGAAGCGACCAGCGATCCGCTCAAGATCCGCGAAGACGCGATAGCGCTGCTCATTCCTCAGCCGGCTCAAGGCGGTGGCAAAAAAACACGTCATAGTTCATGCAAGTCTCCCAAGCGGGCGTGCCTGTGGGCTCTATGGGGCAGAACTGTACCTGTTGGATAGAAAACCGCTCTATCCGGATTGCTGCGATTGGGCCCGCTTTGCCTCAACCTGCCGCGCTCGTGCACGCGATCTAACGAATAGCGGCAAGCGTTGGCAGTGGGATCGGCGAGTTGTGGTTTGTGGTGTTTGCGTCCCATCTTTCTCCAAGTCTCGGAGCGCTCGGCGTACGCTGCAATTCAAAGTGCAGCAACAAAGATCTCAATTGGCAACGGGTGATCGATCACATAGCTGCCGAAATTTGGATTGTGACCGTCCGGCTGGGCACGTTGGTCTGCTCCGGTCGCGCGCGCCAATAGCGTATAGCGGCCCGACTGGGCCGGCGTAGTCCAATCGTATTTCCAGCGACGCCATGCGTGCCGGTTCATCGGGTCGAGGAATTCGCCCTGAGCCCACGACGCGCCTCCGTCAAGGCTAATCCAGATTTCGGCGACATCGGTGTCGCCCGCCCAGGCGGCGCCGAAAATGGTGTAGGGACGATCGGGTTCGAGTCTCTCATACACGCAGGGGCGCGCGATCTGCGATTTCAG
>DASYIN010000008.1:0-18398 GCA_035997505.1 Steroidobacteraceae bacterium
GCCGAGACCTGCTCGAGAAGGGTGGAGCTCACTTTCATGACGGTCACGGAACCCGATGCGAAGATCGTGGCCGTGCGCTTCGCACCGCGCACATAGCTGGTTTCACCGAAACAGTCGCCGGTTTCCAGGTAGCCGAGCGCCTTGCTGTTACGCTGCACGCCGACCCGGCCCTGAACGATGATGTAGAAGCGGTCATCCATCTCGCCTTCCTTGACGATTTCCTCCGCATCGGCATAGTCCTGCCAGCTGCTGGCGCGCAGCACTTCCCAGATTTCGCCGTGGGAAAACTCATGAAAGAACTTCAGCTTGCGCAGCAGGCTGAACTGCTCCTGCTGATCGATCCGGTTGTACTGCGCACGCAGCTTCTGGTGCACGCGCGTCAATTCCGCCGCGAAATCGAGGCCCGTCTTGTAGCGCTTCTCCGGATCCTTCTGCAGCGCCATGGCCGTTACATTCTCGAGCTCCTCGGGAATCTCCGGGCGCAGGGTATGGATCGGCGGCGGCGTGGCAAAGACAATTTGATGCAGCAGCTTCTGGAGGTTTCCGGCGCGGAACGGCCGGGTGCCCGTCAACAGTTCGTACATGACGGCGCCCAGCGAATACAGGTCCGAGCGATTGGTCAATTCAATCGATTGCACCTGCTCCGGGGACATATAGGAAGGGCTGCCCGCGATGCCTTCGATTCGCGAGATCTCGGAGTCGGCAACCAGCGCGATGCCAAAATCGATGATGCGCACGTCGCTGTCGAGCGTGAGCATGATGTTGCTGGGCTTGATGTCGCGGTGAATCACGCCGCGGCTATGCGCGTAGTGCAGCGCCCGGGCCGCCTTGTAGACGAGCTCGACGACATCGTCGATGCGCAGCAAATTATCAGGACGACAGTAGGCAGCCAGGGTGCGTGCGCCGTGCACGTGCTCGGTCACGATATAGCAGTGGCCGTTCTCTTCGCCCGCGTCGTAGATCGGCAGGATGTTCGGATGCTGCAGCATGCCGACCATGTGTGCTTCCGACAAGAACATCTTGCGAGCGATCTTTTTGCGATTTTCGTCGCCGCTGGCATCGACGTTATAGACCTTGATGGCCACATCGCGGCCGTAGTAGGGATCGTGCGACAGGTACACCACGCCGGTGCTGCCGCGCCCGACCTCATTGATGATGACGTACTTGCCGATTTTCTCCGGCAACGATCCACGGCCCGCCTGGGCTTTCGCAAGACTATTGGAGCGAGTATTGGTCAAGGGTAACCGTGCGCTGCGGGGCGTCATTCGACTTCAATGACGCGAGGATACTGGGCCGGCAGGAGCTAAACTGTGATTTGGGTCGAGGCTTGGGCGAAGTGGTCGTAACCAGAGACGCCGGGCAGGAAATCCGCACCATTGAGCGACCATGTGACGCCCGCTCCGGCACGCAGTTCACCAATCGGGGTCAACGTTAAGTTCAATTGATCCGCAGCCGCGGCCAATTCTGCGAAGCGGTTGGGAGGCACGGCCAACAGCAACTCGTAGTCATCCCCCCCGGCGAGCGCCCAATCTCGTGCCTGGCTCAAACCCACCGCATCGCGCATGCCCTGGGATGTGGGCAATTGATCAACGCTCACGTGCGCGGCGAGGCCGCTGGCGTGTGCGAGTTTTGGCAGGTCACCGATCAGCCCGTCAGACAGATCCATGGCAGCGGTCGCGATTCCGCGCGCGGCGATGCCAAGCTGCACCCTGGGCGTCGGATAGTCAAAACGCCGCACCAATGCATCCACCGCGCCAGACGGCATTGCCGGGGGCTCCTTCAGAAACGCGAGGCCCGCGGCCGCATCGCCCAATGTACCGCTGACCGCCAAGAGGTCGCCGGCCTTTGCGCCGCTCCGGCGCAAAGATGCGCCGCGCGGCACATGCCCCAGGATTTGCACACTGATGGTGAGCGGACCGCGGGTCATGTCGCCGCCCACCAGCGCAACCGCGTGTGCATCCGCAAGCGCGAGAAAACCTGCCGAAAATTTCTCGAGCCAGCCCGAATCCGCGTCAGGGACGGTCAGCGCCAGAGTCGCCCAAGCCGGCGTTGCGCCCATGGCGGCCATGTCGCTCAAGTTGACCGCGAGTGCGCGGTGCCCGATCGCCCGCGCGTCGGCGCCCTGCAGGAAATGCCGCCCTGAGACAATGGTGTCCACCGAGGCCACCAGCTCGGTCCCGTGGGGCAAATCAAGCAGCGCGGCGTCATCGCCAATGCCGAGAATCACGCCGGAATCGCGCCGAGCCGCTGCCGGCGTGAGAAAGAATCGACGGATCAGCTCAAACTCGCCGAGTTCAGGTTCCATATTCATGCGGCCGCGATTCCTGCGCGGCGCGATCCAAGACCGCATTGACGAATTTGTACCCGTCGGTCGCACCGAACTGCTTGGTCAGTTCCACGGCCTCCGACAGCGCCACCCGGTAAGGCAACTCCGGGTGCGACTCGAGTTCATGCAGGCCCAGCCACAGGACGGCATGCTCGATCGGATCCAGCTCCGCAGGCGCGATCTCGGACAGTCCTGACAACCGCAAATCCAGCGCCTCGCGATTGGGCGCGATGGCCTCGATGAGCGCTCGAAAATATTCGCGATCGACGCGCTCGGCCTCAGGGTCATCGGCGAATTGCTTCTGGATGTCCTGCCACGGAAGCGGGTTGAGCTGGATCTGGTAGAGAGCTTGCAGCGCCAACCGGCGCGCCAGACTTCGGGCTCGATGGGCAGGGGCCCCCGAAGCCACTTAATTGTCCAGGCGGCGCAATAGGTTTGCCATCTCGAGCGCCACCAGTGCGGCATCCGCACCTTTGTTGCCGGCCTTGCCGCCCGCACGGTCGACTGCCTGTTCCACCGTATCGGTGGTGAGGACACCAAAGGCGATCGGCACGCCGGACTCGAGCGCAATTCTCGCAATCCCCCCAGCGCACTCGCCCGCAACGTAGTCAAAATGCGGTGTTTGACCGCGAATCACGGCGCCCAGGGCAATGAGCGCTTCATAGCGTTGGGACAGCGCCAGCTTGCGTGCAACGACTGGAATATCGAACGCTCCCGGTACGCGCACGATGTCGATTTGCTTCTCACCCACTCCATGGCGCTTCAACGCATCGAGCGCCCCGCGCACCAACGGCTCCACCACAAACTCGTTGAAGCGCGCCGCAATGAGCGCGAACCGCAAATCGCGCGCCAGCAATTCTCCCTCGATTATTTTTGGCTGATCATTCGGCACAAGTCGCTCCTCGCATTGGCAGACCGCAAGTATAAGCTGAAGCAGCGCTCAGTCATCGCCGTCCACGTAACTGGTTATTTCCAGATCGAAAGCGGCCAGCCCCTGCAGCTGTTTCCTGGCGCTCAAGACGCGCATGCGCTTCAACCCAAGATCCTTGAGTATCTGGGCGCCGATGCCGTAGGTTCGCACCACGGTGCCCACTTGCTGGCGAGAGGGCTTGGCATCCAACAAGCGCACGCTGTCCATAAACTCCCGCGGCGACTCTTCCGGACGCAATATGACGACCACACCGGACTCCTCTTTCGCCACCCGCTGCATCGCCGCGCGCAGAGGCCAGCCGAGCTTCTCATTGATGACGCCCACCACATCCCGCAACGTGTCCTTGACATGCACGCGCACCAACGGCGGCAGCGCCGAGTTCAAATCGCCCTTCACCAGCGCGATGTGCACGGTTTTGTTGACGTGATCCTCATAGCAGCAAAGTTGGAAAGGGCCGTACTCCGTGTCCACCGGCTCATCATAGATCCTCTCGACCGAGCGCTCATTTTTCAAGCGGTAGCGAATCAGATCCGCGATGGTGCCGATCTTCAGCCCGTGTGCCTTGGCAAATTTTTCGAGATCAGGGCGGCGCGCCATGGTGCCGTCGTCATTCAAAATCTCCACGATCATGGCGGCCGCTGAAAAACCGGACAGGCGCGTCAAGTCGCATCCGGCTTCCGTGTGGCCGGCACGCGTCAACACGCCGCCGGGCTGCGCCATTAACGGGAAAATATGCCCGGGTTGGCGCAGATCTTCGGGCCGCGCATTCGGCGCCACGGCGGTCTTGACGGTGTGCGCGCGGTCGTGCGCGGAAATTCCCGTGGTCACGCCCTCGGCCGCCTCGATTGACAAGGTGAAGTTGGTGCGATGCGTGTGGTCAGTGTCGCTCACCATGAGCGGCAGGCGAAGCTGGCGGCAGCGGTCACGGGTCAGCGTCAGGCAAATGAGCCCCCGGCCGTAACGCGCCATGAAATTCACATCCTCGGCGCGCACGCATTCGGCGGCCATGATCAGATCACCCTCATTTTCCCGGTCTTCGTCGTCCATGATGACCGCCATCTTCCCGCGGCGCAGGTCTTCGAGAATTTCATCGATCGTGTTGAGGGCCATGGATCGCCTTAGGCAGTGGTCAAGATCGCTATTGTAGCCCGACTTGGAGGCGCTAATTAACGGGACGACGGCATAAGTCGATCAAGGTATCGGGCTACGACGTCGATCTCGACATTGACCTCATCGCCGACCCGAAGCTCGCCGAGCGTCGTGACCGCATGCGTGTGCGGAATGATGTTCACATCGAATCGCTCGCCCTCGACCTTGTTGACGGTAAGACTGACCCCGTTGAGGCAGATCGAGCCCTTGGTGGCCACGAATCGCATCAGCGACGACGGCAATTCGAATTCCAGGCGCCAGGAACGCGCATCCTGATCGATGCGTTCAAGACGACCCGCTGCATCGACGTGGCCGCTGACCAGATGGCCGCCAAGCGGATCTCCGGCGCGCAGGCTGGGTTCCAGATTCACGTTTGAGCCCACCTTCAACCTGCCAAGGGTGGTCTTCGCCATGGTCTCGCGCGACACGTCCGCAAAAAAACAGGCATCCTGCTTGCGGGTCACGGTGAGGCATACGCCTTGGACGCAGATGCTGTCGCCGATGGCGATGCGTGCAACGTCAAGCCCCGCGGCATCGACACCCAGCTCCAAGTCGCCATCCCGCTTCAGCAGAGAAGTGATGCGACCCTTCGCCAAAATGATTCCCGTAAACATCGTTATGACTTCTTGAGTTGAAGAATAAGACGCACATCCTCGCCCATCGACAGCACGTCGCGGAATTCAAACTCCGGCAACGCCTGGACGCCGAGTTTGATACCCATCAGCGGCGCCGCATCGCACCCCAGCAGCTTTGGAGCGACGTACAACACCAGTTCGTCGACGAGCTGCCTGGCCATAAAGGCCCCCGCGAGGGTCGGCCCGCACTCGATCAATAACTCGTTGACATCACGCGCGGTCAAGTTCTGCATGACCGCGTCAAGATCCAAACCAACGTCGGTGCGCGGAATTCGTTCCACCTTCAGATCCTTGAACGAACCCAGCGGCGCTTCCGCCGCGGCAAACACCAGCGCTTCGTCGTTGTTGAATATCTTTGCACTGCGCGGGGAAGTCAGCATGGTATCGAGCACCACGCGCAGCGGCTGCCGCACCCACGGGCCGTAGTTCAAGCGCACATTGAGCCGTGGGTCGTCGGTACGCACGGTGCCGGCGCCGGTGAGCACCGCGGAGCTTCTCGCACGCCAAGTCTGTACGTCAGAGCGCGATGCTTCGCCGCTGATCCATAGCGGGCCGCCGCCCGGCGGCGCAGTGCGTCCGTCCAGACTCATCGCCAGCTTCAGCCGCACGTAGGGGCGGCCGCGCTCGTGCCGCGAGAAGTACCCGACATTGAGGCGCCGCGCCTCATCGGCCAACAGACCCACCTCCACGGCGATACCGGCCCGCAGCAAGCGCTCGATCCCGGCGCCGGCGACTTTGGGATAGGGATCGCGCGTGCAACACACCACGCGCGCGACGCCGGCGGCGATCAAGGCGTCCGCGCAAGGCGGCGTGCGTCCGGTATGACTGCACGGTTCCAGCGTCACGTATAGCGTTGCACCTCGCGCCTTGAGTCCGGCATTACGCAGCGCCAGAACTTCCGCGTGAGGTTCACCTGCGCGTGCGTGCCAGCCTTCCCCGAGCACGCCGTCGGCATTCGTCACCACACATCCCACGCGGGGATTCGGATCGGTGGTGTACAGGCCGAGCGCCGCCAATTCCAGTGCGCGCGCCATATGCAGGCGGTCTTGCGGCGTGGTTTCCTTATTCACGGGTCTTCATCATCGCTCGCGTCTCCCGGAAGAAGCGGCAATTGATCCTTGCTGGGTTCGCGGCGCCGTCGATGCTTGCGCAGCTGATCGATTTCCGTGCGGAAGGCGTCCAAATCCTGAAAGCTTCGGTACACCGAGGCAAACCGGACGTACCCCACTTCATCCAGATGCCGCAGTTCCTCCATCACCATTTCGCCGACGCTGCGCGAGGCTATTTCACGCTCACCCAGGCTGCGCAACTTGTGGCAAATGCGCGCCGCGGCGGCTTCGATGGCTTCCCGGGACACCGGGCGCTTTTCGAGCGCCTTCTGCATTCCCGCCAGCAATTTCTTCTCATCGAAGGGCTCGCGGCTGCGGTCGCCCTTGACCACCGTGGGCAGCAGCAACTCCGCGGCTTCAAACGTGGTGAATCGCTCGGTGCATGAGAGGCATTCGCGGCGCCTGCGAATTTGCCGCCCCTCGCCGGCCAGGCGAGAGTCGATCACCTTAGTCTCGGTGTGGCCGCAGAACGGGCAATGCATCGGAACGACTCATTGATTGCTAACCATAGACCGGAAACTGCCGGCACATCGCCACCACCTCGGCCCGGGTTCGCTCGAGCACGGACTCATCGCCCAAATGATCCAGCACATCGGCGATCCAGGTCGACAACTGCTGAACTTCGCGTTCTTTGAAGCCGCGCGTAGTCACCGCGGGCGTGCCGATGCGCAAGCCGCTGCTGATGGACGGGGGACGCGGGTCATTGGGTACCGCGTTCTTGTTGACCGTCATGTGCGCGCGGCCCAACGCGGCATCCGCATCCTTGCCCGTGATGTTCTTATCGATCAGATCCAGCAAAAACAAATGATTGTCGGTGCCGCCGGAGACGATCTTGTATCCGCGCTGCTGCAACACTTTCGTCATCGCGCGCGCATTGGCAATCACCTGCGCCGAATAGGCTTTGAATTCCGGCTGCAATGCCTCGAGAAACGCGACGGCCTTGGCGGCGATCACATGCATGAGCGGGCCGCCCTGAATTCCCGGAAATACCATGGAGTTGAATTTCTTGTGCAACTCCGGGTGCGGCCGCGCGAGGATCAGCCCGCCGCGAGGACCGCGCAGGGTCTTGTGCGTGGTCGTGGTGACGACATCGGCGAAGGGCACGGGATTCGGATATTCACCGGCCGCGATCAGCCCGGCCACATGCGCCATGTCGACGAACAAATAGGCGCCGACCGAGTCGGCGATGGCGCGAAACCGCGCCCAGTCGATGACACGGGAGTAGGCCGAAAACCCCGCCACGAGCATCTTGGGGCGATGCTCCTGCGCAAGGCGTTCCACCTGCTCGTAATCGATGATGCCGGTTTCAGCGACAATGCCGTACTGCACGGCCTTGAAAAATTTCCCCGAGAAGTTGACCTTCGCGCCGTGCGTCAAATGGCCGCCATGATCGAGGCTCATCCCTAAAATCGTATCGCCGGGGTTCAGAAGGGCGAAATACACCGCCGCGTTGGCCTGGGAGCCGGAATGGGGCTGAACGTTGGCGTAAGCCGCGCCAAACAGCTGCTTGGCACGGTCGATGGCCAGCGTTTCCGCGATATCGACGAATTCACAGCCGCCGTAGTAGCGCTTGCCCGGGTAGCCCTCCGCATACTTGTTCGTCAGCACCGAACCCTGGGCTTCCAGCACGCGCGGGCTCGCATAGTTCTCCGATGCGATAAGTTCGATATGATCCTCTTGACGGCCGCGTTCGCTCGCAATCGCCTGCGCAAGTTCGGAATCAAAGCCGGCAATGGCCATTTGGGCGCTGAACATGAACGGATCTCCGAGGATAGCCGATAATTGTAGCTTATTGGCCGAGGGTTCCCTAGCGAGAAAGCCGCACCGTGACAAGCCGGCTGTAGTCGCGGATAATTCCAGCGTTTCCCCGCGAATTCACGCAACTACTTCAATACAGGCAGTCGATGGCTCAGTTCATTTACACCATGAACCGGGTTGGCAAGGTTGTGCCGCCCAAGCGCATTATTTTGCGCGATATCAGCTTGAGTTTTTTTCCTGGCGCCAAGATCGGCGTGCTCGGATTGAACGGCTCCGGGAAATCCACGCTGCTCAAGATCATGTCCGGGGTCGATAAGGATATCGAGGGCGAGGCCCGCGCCCAGGCAGGCATCAAGGTCGGCTATCTGCCCCAGGAACCGCTGCTCGATGAAACCAAGACCGTGCGCGAAGTTGTCGGCGAGGGAGTCGGCGATGTGCAGAGCTTGATCGATCGGTTCAATGCCGTCAGCGATAAATTCGCCGAACCGCTCTCCGACGACGAAATGAACAAGCTCATGGAAGAGCAGGCGAAGCTGCAGGATAAGATCGACGCGGTCGGCGGCTGGGAATTGGAGCGCAAGCTGGAAATCGCCGCCGACTCGCTGCGTTTGCCGCCTTGGGAGGCGATGGTCGGCAAGCTCTCGGGCGGCGAAAAGCGTCGCGTCGCGTTGTGCCGGCTGCTCCTGTCCAAGCCCGACATGCTGCTGCTCGACGAACCGACCAATCATCTGGATGCAGAGTCGGTGGCCTGGCTCGAGCACTTCTTGGAAGAGTATCCGAGCACGGTGATCGCGGTGACTCACGATCGCTACTTTCTCGACAACGTCGCCGAGTGGATCCTCGAGCTGGATCGCGGGCATGGCATCCCGTGGCAGGGAAATTATTCCTCCTGGCTGGAGCAGAAAGGCCAGCGGCTCGCGCAGGAAGAACGCCAGCAGGATGCGCTCGCGAAGACGTTGAAGCGCGAATTGGAATGGGTGCGCACCAACCCGAAGGCGCGCCAGGCCAAGTCCAAGGCGCGGTTGCAACGCTATGAAGAACTGGCATCGCAGGAATTTCAGAAACGCAACGAGACCAATGAAATCTACATTCCCCCCGGCGACCGCTTGGGCGATCTGGTCATCGAATGCACGAATCTTCGCAAGGGCTACGATGATCGATTGTTGATCGACTCGTTGAGTTTCAGTCTGCCGCCGGGCGGCATCGTGGGAATCATCGGTCCCAACGGCGCCGGCAAGACCACTTTGTTTCGCATGCTGTCCGGGATCGAGAAGCCCGACAGCGGCGAAATACGCTTGGGACCCAGCGTCAAGCTCGCTTACGTCGATCAATCAAGGCAGGCGCTCAACGACAAGAATACCGTGTGGCAGGAGATCTCGGGCGGTCTGGACCTTATCAAGGTCGGCAACTACGAAACCTCTTCGCGCGGCTATGTCGGTCGCTTCAATTTCAAGGGCGTACAGCAAGGCCAGATGATCGGCGAGCTTTCCGGCGGCGAGCGCAACCGCGTGCATCTCGCGAAAGTCTTGAAGGCCGGCGGGAATGTCCTGCTGCTGGACGAACCGACCAACGATCTGGATATCGAGACGCTGCGCGCGCTCGAAGACGCCCTGGTGGCGTTTCCCGGCTGCGCGGTGGTCATCTCGCACGATCGTTGGTTCCTGGATCGGATCGCCACGCACATTCTGGCGTTTGAGGGCGATTCGCAGGTGGTATGGTTCGAAGGCAACTATCAGGAATACGTCGAGGATTACAAAAAGCGCAGGGGCGAGGATGCCAGCCAGCCACACCGAATTCGCTACAAACCACTGACGGGTTGAGCCATGAGCATATACATCACGCCCCAAGATGAGCTGCATGTCGACTATCAAGGCATCGCACTGACCTGCCCTCACTGTCAGACATTGACGCACCTGACGCCGATTGCGGTGCCAAAATTCGAGGAGCTGAGCCGGCGAAAACCCAAGAACATCGGCATTGTGTTCCGCTGCGATACCTGCATAGAACCGATATTCCTGAAATTTGCGGTCAAGGCGTATACGGCGCTGCGAGTCGAGCTTGCATCCAACTTCGTGGAAATCGAGCGCCCTCGCGAGAATTTCCCGCTGACGTACCTGCCCGAGGAGGCGGAAGGTTTGTTCAAGGAGGCGCTCAATTGCTACTCGGCGGCCTGCTTCAATGCATTCGGCTCGATGAGCCGACGCACGGCGCAGTCATTGTTCCGCGAGCTCGGCGAGCGCGGCAAATTGGAGCTGTTCGACACTCTGCAGGAGATCCGTTCCCTCGCGGACCTCGACGACGATACGTTTTCGACCTTGCGCGCGGTACTGTTCGGCAGCGACAGCGATCCCTGGCCGAATCAACCGAACTTGAGTTCCGAGCACGCGGGAATTTTGTTGGAAGTCATGCGCGATCTTTTGTATCAGACCTTTGTGCGCAAGGCACGTTTGGTACAGGCGGTCACGTTCCGCAGATTCGTCGCGCCGCAAAGCGAAGCCGGCCAGGCTCCCGCGCAGGCCTGATTAGGCGACAAACACCCGGGCGTTTCGAAACAACCGCATCCAGCCGCCATCCTCGGCCCATTCCTTGGGCGCCCAGGAATTCTGCACGCTGCGAAATACGCGCTCGGGGTGCGGCATCAGCGCGGTAACGCGACCGTCCGGGCTGCACAGCCCCGCCAGGCCCAGCTCGGAACCATTGGGATTAAAAGGGTACTTGTGCGTCGGCTGGTCGCGATGATCCACATACTGCAGCGTCACGAGTTGCCGATCGAGCAAGGCCGCCGCGCTCTGTCCGTGCTCAAATTCCGCCCTGCCCTCACCGTGCGCCACCGCGATCGGCAAGACCGAACCCTGCATGCCGGCAAACAAGACTGAATTGGACTTCGGGATGCGCACCAATGACAAGCGCGCCTCGTATTGTTCCGATCGATTTCGCACGAACCGCGGCCAGGCCTCGGCCCCGGGAATCAGTTCCTTGAGTGCGGCCAGCATCTGGCAGCCGTTGCACACGCCCAGCGTAAAGGTCGCATCGCGCGCAAAGAAGGCCGCAAACTCCGCTCGCGCCCGCGCATTGAACAGGATCGACTTTGCCCAGCCCTCGCCCGCCCCCAAAACATCGCCGTACGAAAAGCCGCCGCAGGCGACCAGCCCGTGAAACCTGCCCAGGCGCACGCGCCCGGCAAGAATATCGGTCATGTGCACGTCGTACGCATCGAATCCCGAACGCGTGAAGACCGCGGCCATCTCGATGTGGCTGTTGACGCCCTGCTCGCGCACGATTGCGATGGCCGGACGGGCACCGCGCGCGATAAAAGGCGCCGCCACATCGGCGCTCGGATCGTAGCTCAGGCTCGCGTGCAGCCCCGGATCATGCGCGTCCTCGAGCCGCGCATACTCCTCGCGCGCGCACTCAGGATTGTCGCGCAGTTCCTGCATGCGAAACGAGGTCTCGCTCCAGCGTCGATGCAATTGGATGCGCGAGCCGGCATAGACCACGCCGCCGCCCGCGCTGATCTGCACTTCGTCGCCCGCTACAGGCGCGCCGATATCTTGAATGAGCGACGCCAGGTCGTGACGCGCGAGAATGGCCTGCGCCTCTGCGAGTCGTGATGCAGGCACCTGCACCACGGCGCCGGGTTCTTCTGCAAAGCATGCGGCGATGACATCGGCGACCGGTCCCAGATCGATGCGCAAACCGCAATGCGCGGCGAATGCCATCTCGAGCAGAGTCACGAGCAGGCCGCCGTCCGAGCGGTCATGGTAAGCGAGCAGCAGTCCTT
Organism: Steroidobacteraceae bacterium; assembly: GCA_035997505.1. Taxonomy (GTDB): domain Bacteria; phylum Pseudomonadota; class Gammaproteobacteria; order Steroidobacterales; family Steroidobacteraceae; genus Bog-1198. The sequence goes on from DASYIN010000008.1 coordinate 11,690, forward strand.
GATCTTTGAGTTCACGCAGCGCGGCGAACATCGCGCGCAGCAATTGCGGGCTGTCCAGGTCCGCCGGAATGCCGCCGCTCTTCATATGCACTTGGGCCCAGCACGAGCCGCCCAAGCGATTCTGGCCGGCTCCCAGATCAAGCAGCAGCAAGCGCGACGGCACTGACGGGTCAAGCGCAGGGGTCAGGGTCGTGCGCGCATCCGCCACCGGCGCGAACGCCGAGACGATGAGCGATACCGGCGCAACCACCGAACGCTCGCCGCCGCCATCCCGCCAAGCCGTCTTCATCGACAAGGAATCCTTGCCCACCGGAATGGTTAGCCTGAGCGCCGTGCAGAGCTCACTGACGGCGCGAACGGTGGCGTACAACTCAGCATCTTCACCGGGTTCTCCGCAGGCGGCCATCCAATTTGCTGATAAGCGAATCTCATCCAGGCGACGAATATCCGCAGCCAGAATATTGGCAACCGCCTCGGCCACGGCCAGTCGTCCCGATGCCGGCGCGTTCAACACTGCAACCGGCGCACGCTCCCCCATCGCCATGGCTTCGCCGCTGTATTCAGCGTAGCTGCTCAAGGACACCGCCACATCGGCGACCGGCACCTGCCAGGGGCCGACCATCTGGTCGCGGCTGATCAAGCCGCTGACGGTGCGATCGCCAATGGTAATCAGGAAAGACTTGTCGGCAATCGTCGGCAGACTCAGCAGGCGATCGAGCGAGTCGCTTAAGCTCGTGTTGTCGGTGGACAGCGCTGAGGGAACCTTGGCGATCGAGCGAACGTCCCGCGTCATGCGCGGCGGCTTGCCCAGCAGTACGTCAATCGGCATGTCGACCGGCGTTGCGTGCATCAATGGGTCTGTTACTTTGAGCAGACCATCGCCGGTAATTTCGCCGACGACGGCGAAAGGACAGCGTTCGCGTTCGCACAGTGTCTTGAACTGATCCACGCTGCCGGGTACCAGCGCGAGGACATAGCGCTCCTGCGCCTCGTTGCACCAGATTTCCATCGGCGAGAGTTCCGATTCGGCGCTCGGTATTTTGCGCAGGTCGATGCGCCCGCCCCGATGGCTGTGCGCGATGGCTTCGGGCAATGCGTTCGACAAGCCACCCGCGCCCACGTCATGGATCAGCAGGATGGGATTTGAATTCCCCAGGGCGACGCACCGATCGATGACTTCTTGCGCGCGCCGCTGCATTTCCGCATTGCCGCGCTGCACCGAAGCGAAATCCAAGTCTGATGAGCTTTGGCCGCTACCGACTGACGACGCGGCTCCGCCGCCCAAACCAATCAGCATGGCCGGGCCGCCGAGGACGACGAGGGGAGCGCCGACGACAACTTCCTTCTTCTCCACATTCTGGCGCCGCACGCTGCCCAGGCCGCCCGCGACCATGATGGGCTTGTGATAGCCGCGGATGGTCCTATCGTGAGAGGCCTGTTGCTCAAAGACGCGGAAATAGCCGCAGGTATTCGGACGGCCGAATTCATTGTTGAAGGCGGCTGCGCCGATGGGTGCCGCCACCATGATGTCGAGCGCGGAGGCAATCCGGTCCGGCTTGCCAAAATCGACCTCCCAGGGCTGCGTCATGCCGGGGATTTTGAGATTCGAAACGGAAAAACCAGTCAACCCAGCCTTTGGCCTCGCGCCAATACCCGTTGCGCCTTCGTCGCGAATCTCGCCTCCCGCGCCGGTGGCGGCGCCCGGAAACGGCGAGATCGCCGTGGGATGATTGTGCGTCTCCACCTTGATCAAAATGTCCATCGGTTCGACGGTGCCTGCGTAGCGCTGCGTCAAAGGATCCGCGAAGAATCGCGTGGCGTTCGCGCCGACGATGACGGCTGCGTTGTCGCGGTAGGCGGATAGCACGCCTGAGGAATTGCGCGCATAGGTCGCGCGGATCATGCCCATCAGCGACAGGGGCATCGGTGCGCCGTCGATCGAGAAATCGGCGTTGAAAATCTTGTGGCGGCAATGTTCGGAGTTCGCTTGCGCGAACATCATCAATTCCACATCCGTCGGGTCCCTTCCCAAATTGCCGAATGCCGCTACCAGATAGTCGATTTCATCCGCCGACAGGGCCAGGCCCCATTCCTGATTGGCGCGCGCCAATGCTTCGCGGCCATTCGCGCCCAAGACGACATTGCGCAGGCCTCTCGGGGCAGCCGCATGGAACAGACCGGTGGGTTCAACCGTGTCCGCCCAAACGGATTCCGTCATGCGATCGTGCAAGTGCGCGGCCAATTTATTCAGCTCGCCGACACCCAATGGCGCTTGGGATTGAATGAAGTACGCGGTACCGCGTTCCACGCGAGTCACCGCGCTCAAGCCGCAGACGTGCGCGATGTCGGTGGCCTTGCTCGACCAGGGCGACTCGGTGCCCACGCGCGGCGTCACGAGGATTGGCTGGCCGACGGGAAGCCCGCGATCTTCATCGCGAACGCGCGGGCCGTACGTCAGCAGCTTATCCAGCACCTCGAGTTCGGACTCGCCCAATGGGCGCGAGGTGCTGACGAAATGCATCCAGCGGGAATTAAGCGCTTGAACGCGCGGCTCTTCGGCCGAAAGGGAGCGCAGCAGATGCTCGAGGCGGAATTGCGACAGCGCCGGCGCGCCGAAAAGGCTAAACATGCTCCATTCTACAGGAATCGGGCTATTTGCGAGCGCTGGAATCTCCTCCAGGCGTATAGATGGGCACGGGAAATTGGGAAACGTTGGAGCCTTCCAACGCGACGATTTTGCTGACCCCCTGCTTTTTGACCTCGTCGATGCGCAGCACGGAATGCATGGGAAGATAAGTGCGCTTTACTTCGTTGAATTCCGCCTTTATCTTTTCCTCCGCCGGATCCACAACCACGGTTGAGCGCTCGCCGAACACCAGTTCCTCAACCTCGATGAAGCCGAATAGGCTGCCGTGACTCACTTTACGGGCGTAGATCTCGTAGACCTTGCCTTGATTCACGAACAGAACTTTGAAAATGTGACTCGCGGCCATTTAGGAGACTCCCAGCATTGCTAGTATTTCACCATATTATACCGGCACTTAGCGCGGCCCTTGCGACCCGCTGGAGGGATTGAAATATGGCCCTGCGCTTGCGCGTCGTCAGTGAACACTCAACCCGCCTCGGAACGCTGGCCACCAAGGTGTTTGGCGTGCACGGCGGCAGTATTGGACGCGCGACTGACAACGAATGGATTCTACCCGACCCTGAGCGCTACCTCTCGGGCAAACACGCCCGGGTGGATTTTCGGGCCGGCGCCTACATTCTGGTCGATACCAGCTCCAACGGCACTTATATCAATGGCGCCCAGGTGCCCCTGGGCAAGTATCACGATTATTCGCTCAAGGATGGCGACTACATACGCTTGGGCGAATACGAACTGCTGGTCAGCATCGACCAGTCGAACGACTTCCCGCCCGAAGAGAGCGCGATCATTGCCTACGATGGCCAGGCGCCGTCCTCGGCGATCAAGAAGTCCACCGCCAATGACCTGGGTGCGGATCTCGACCTGAGCCAGCTGTTGGAGCCCAGCGGTCTTTCGATCTCCGAGTCATCGGGCTCGAGGCCGCGTGATCTCTATGGTCAATCGCTGCCGCCCCTCGACCAGCCGGTGGACTCCGCGGAAGCCGCAGGCGGCACTCCGTGGCACATGATGACGCGGCCGCTGAAGATGGACACGCCCAAAGCCTCTTCGGTGATTGAAAACGCGCCGAGCCCGAATCTGTCGCGCTCGCAAAGCATTGGCGCGCAGAGCGCTGCAGCGCAGAGCGTTGCTTTGTATGAAGGCGACTTCGACGTCGGATTGTCGGCGTTTTGCCGCGGCGCGGGCATCGATCCGCGTTCGGTCAGCACGGAGGCTCGCGGTGTGGCGCTGCAGCTCGCCGGTCAACTGCTGCGTGAAGCGGTGTTGGGCTTGATGGATCTGAATCAGGGCCGCAATGAGTTCCGCAATAAATTTAGAATTCCATCGCCCCCGACGGCTGGAGCCGAGTCTCCCTTGAACCTCTCCAAGGGTGTCGACGAAGCGTTGGTGAGGTTGCTGACCAACTTGTCGACCCGTGCCGGATCGGTCGAGGCAATCCGCGATAATTTTCGCGAGCTCAAGGCGCAGAATACCGCGGCCATGGCGGCCGTGCGCGCCGCATTCGAAGAGTTCTTGAGCCGCGTAAACCCGAAGGAGTTGGAGGAGCGCTTCGAGCGCGCGGGCAAGCGCGGTGTTTTCGGGGGCCAGAGCAAAGCCAAGTACTGGGATCTGTATACAGAATTGTTCGGGGGTCTCGCGCAGCGCCCTCCCGATGGGTTTCCGCACCTGTTCATGGAAACCTTTGTGAAGGCTTATGAAGCGCGGCTGCGTGCATTGATTCCTCCGAAGCGCAGCGCCTTTGGGGCAGATCGCGATGAGCCGGACGATCCAGGCGGTCACGCAGTCGGCGATCACTAGCGTTCAATTGGCGGCCCTGCTCGTAGTAAAGTGACGCGTGCGGCTCTTACTAGTAGAAGACGACGACCTGGTTGCCGATGCCATCCTGCGCGGCCTGGCGGCCGCGAGCTACGCCGTACATCGCGTGAGCAGCGCGGAGACCGCACAGGCGGCGCTGCTCAACGAGGACTTTGCACTGGCCATCATCGATGTGGGCCTGCCCGGCGCCGACGGACTCACGCTTGTGCGCCGCCTGCGCAGTGCCGGGAAAATGCTGCCAACGCTGATTCTCACGGCGCGCTGCACGCTCGCGGACAAGGTCAAGGCGCTCGATCTCGGCGCCGATGATTTCCTGAGCAAACCCTTTGAAGCGGCCGAGCTCGCGGCGCGTTGCCGCGCTCTGATGCGCCGCTCCAGCGGTGCGCTGAACGGCATCATTAAACTTCAACGCATGAGCGTCGACCTTCTCGGCAAGCGGCTGTGCGTGGATGATGACGAGGTGGAGCTTACCGCGCGCGAATGGCTGGTGCTGGAATGCCTGGTGCGGCGCATAAACTTGATCGTGCCCAAGGAAAAGCTGCAGCACGCGGTGGCCGGTCCGGAGCATGACACGAGCGCCAACGCGGTGGAGGTGCATGTTTCACGGCTGCGCACCAAGCTCGGAAATGCGGCCATCATTCGCAGTCTGCGGGGCTTGGGCTACCGGCTCGAAGAAGTGAGAACCGCTTGAGCATGCGGGGCCGGCCGTGACCTCGATTAGCCGGCAACTGATTTTCTGGCTGGCCATCCCTCTCATGTTGATGGCTCTTTGCGGCGCACTGGTCCAATACTTTAGCAGCATTGCTCCCATCGTTTTAAGCAGTGACCGGCGGCTCAATGAGGCCACCAACTCGATCATGTCGCACTTGGTCTTCAAGGATGGCGCGGTCACCGTGAATGAGGCCGAATTGACCGGCCGGGCTGATTTCAAATTCGCCGTTCGCGACCCTCAAGGCCGGCTGCTCGCCGGCTACCCCGAAATTCCCACCCCGCCGATGGATGGTCAAACCAGCCAGCTGTTCTCCGTGGTGCAGATCGAGCATCGTAGTGTTCGCATGCTGACCACGCGCTTCGACTCGCGCGCCGGCGTCGCGATCATTTCGGTGACGGATACCCACTCCGGACAAAGTTCCGAGGCCCGCTACAGCTTCTTCCGCACGCTGTTGTGGGATTTCGTGCAGCTCGACGTGACGTTGGTGCTGGTATGGATCGGCATCCAATTGGGGCTGCGGCCCGTGCGACGCTTGCGCGACGAGATTGCGCAGCGCTCTCCCTTGGATTTGCGGCCCATCGTCGAAAACAAGGCACCGCGAGAAATCGCGCCGGTGGTGGTTACATTGAATCGATTATTCGCCGCCTTGCGCGCGGGGGCGCAATCGCAACAGCAATTCATCGCCAATACCGCGCATCAACTGCGCACACCGATCACGGGCATGCAGGCGCAGCTCGAGGTCCTGGCCGCGGAGCCCGCGGCGCAGCCGATCCGCGAACGGGTGCGCATGCTGCAGGAGGGAATTAGACAGCTGGCCCGTACCTCGAACCAGCTGCTCACCCTGGCGCGCGCCGATCCTTCCGCGAACATCGCAGTGAAGACTCAAGCAGTGGATCTCGGCACGTTGGCGGGCGACATCGCGGCGCGCTATTTCGACCGCGCGCTGCGCGCGAACATTGATTTGGGGGTGGAGACGGCGAGCGTCTCGATCAGCGCCGATCCGTCGCTGATCGACGATTTGCTCAGCAATTTGCTGGACAATGCATTGAAATACACGCCCGCCGGCGGTCGCGTGACGGTGAGTGTGGCCGCGCCGAATGGCAAACCACTGATCGCCGTGGAGGATTCGGGGCCCGGCATCCCGGAAAACGAAACCCATCGGGTACGCCAGCGATTCTACCGGCTGCCGAATTCCCCCGGCCATGGCAGCGGGCTTGGGCTGGCAATCGTGGATGAAATTGCCCGGCTCTATGGCGCAACGCTGTCCATCGGTGCCGCGGCCGGCGGCGGCGCCCGAATTACCGTGCAATTTCCTTAAAACGCGCCCGCGCCGGGATTTCTGCAAAACTGCGAACCAGCTCTCACTTTGGCCGCGTGCCTTGGCGGCGCAAGTTTCGAGCAAGACAGCTGCCGTAACCTGCACGCCCATGAACACTACATCGCCTGCACTCTGCCGGATGCGTCATGCCCGCTCCAAGGGCTTCACGCTCATCGAACTCATGATTGTGGTCACTATCGTGGCCATTCTCGCCGCCATT
>DASYIN010000009.1:0-1550 GCA_035997505.1 Steroidobacteraceae bacterium
CTAGGCGCTGCGGCGCTCGGCGTTGGCCTCGGCGAGCACTTGCTCGGCGGCTTGATGGGCCACCGCGCGGATGAACGCGGCGGTAGTCATACCGATCAGTGCGGCCGCGGCATCGATCGTACCGCGATCGTGCTTTTGCCAGCGCGTGGTGGTTTGGTAGCGCCCTGGCGGGCACTCGTGGGTGGGGTGCAAGTCGATGGTGATCATGGTGGTGGCCTCCGGGTTGAGTGCGGCGGCTGTCAGCCTTGAACGGTCATGAGCCTTACGAAGCGAGTGCCGCAGGCTGACTTTCTTCGCACTACGCCGAGGCCGCCGCTCCCCGACGAGGACAGAGCCTCGCTTCGTGTTCTCAGATTAGATCAGTTCGTGAACTCTGAGATAAACTCCACCGATAGTGATCGCGATCAACAGCAAGAACAGGACCGCGAACAGGCCCCAAGGCTCACGCTGCAGGAACGCGCGTTCGCTATCTTTCAGATAGAACGTGCGCGGCCAGCCGAACGCGGGCGGCATGGGCAGCGGGTTCCTTTCACGCTCACGCGCTAGCAATGCATCAAATTCCCGGTCGTTTTGTTCTCGCAACGACAATGGTTGTTTCGGTATTGCGATCAGGATGACGCCCAGCAGGATCATTAGCAGGAAGACTGTGAGCATGGCTGATTACTCCGCATCCGGGGGGGTCAGCATTGACCCCAGCAATAGCAACATCTGCGACCCGTCCACGAGCACTTCCATCTCGCTGCCTTGCTTGGCAATCTTGGCATCGAGGAACTTGACTGCCGGATTGTCTTCACCGGCAATGATCACAAATAATTTGCGGTAGTCACCGAGTGTCATGGTTCTACTCCGCATCCGGTGGCAGCGAATAGCGCCGCAGCACGCTGCTGCCGTGGCGCATTTCGGCGAATAGCATGCCGAGCGAGACATCGATGTCGGCGATGGCGACACTCATGCGGTGGATGTCGTCGCGCAGGCCCGCGATCTCCTCCAGCAGGGAGCGGGCGGCGAGGTGGCCAATGCCGGTGTTGCGCAGGGACTTGGATTTCGTGGTCATGATTGCAGTCCTCGTGGTTAGGGTTACTCACCGCGTTTGAAGGCGTCGTGATTGGTTCTGGCCTCGATGTAGCCCTGCAGGAATGCGATCTCGCAGTCCTTGCGATGCGGGTACAGCCTTGCGCCGTGGCGAGCGATCTCGACCAGCATGGCTTGCGGCATGCTGACGAAGTACTCGCGGCCGATGTCGCGGGCCTGGGCGGTTGCCGCCTGCAGCTCGGCCATGGCGGCGAGCTGGGCCTTGGTTGGTTTCATTGCTTGCCCTCAATCTTGGCGATGACGGCACGGGCTTGTTGCTGCCATTCGCGCATTGCATCGAAAAGAGGGCCGCTTTTTTGGTCGAGGTAACGCCAATCAAGACCCGCGATGTTGCGTGCCAAGTCCAGCAGCTCGGGCGCGGCGGCGATCAGGCGGGCGTCTGGCATTGATATGTCGCCTTTGCCCAGCGCCCATTCTTGGGTTTCTACCCAGCATCCGTCTTGGTCTTGGCAGGCAAA
>DASYIN010000010.1:0-3514 GCA_035997505.1 Steroidobacteraceae bacterium
GCTGCGCCGGCATGTTCACCGCGCACGCCGCCATCGAGTTGTATGCGGAGGCGTTCGATTCTGCGGGCAAGCTCGATCGGCTGGAAGGTTTCGCCAGTCATTTCGGCGCGGACTTCTATGGCCTGCCGCGCCACACGGAGACCGTTGCGCTGCAGAAAGAATCCTGGGTAGTGCCCAAAAAATATCTGTTTGGCGACGGCGCGCTGATCCCCTACCGCGCCGGCGAGCCCATTGGCTGGCGTCTGGCCTCTCCTTAAGCATGTCGCAAATTCCTCCCATTACTCTGGCGACGCGGTTCCGGGGATTCCTGCCGGTGGTCATCGATGTCGAAACCGGCGGCTTCAACTCGCAGACCGACGCACTGCTGGAGATCGCCGCGGTGCTCCTCGAGATGCGCAGCGACGGCACGCTGGCGCGGGGCGAGACTCACCGCTATCACGTCATCCCGTTCCCCGGTTCCAATTTGGAACCGGCATCGATGGCGGTGACGGGCATCGATCCCCATCATCCGTTGCGCCCCGCCATCAGCGAGGAAGACGCCCTGCAGCGCATCTTCAAAGAGGTCCGAACTGCCATTCGAACCGCGGACTGCACCCGGGCCGTTCTGGTCGGCCACAATGCATCGTTTGACCTGAATTTCTTGAATGCGGCGGTTGCTCGTGCTCAGGTGAAGCGCAATCCGTTCCACCCTTTTTCAAGTTTCGACACCGCCACGCTCGGCGGCATAGCCTTCGGGCAAACCGTGTTGATGCGGGCCACGCTGGCCGCGGGCCTGGAATGGGATACTTCTTCAGCGCACTCCGCGGCCTACGACGCTGAGCGCACTGCCGACCTTTTTTGCATTGTGTGCAATCAATTTCAGGGCATGTTCGACGCGGGCCGCAGGCGCCTGGCCGCCATGGGGCCGCTCGAAGTTGAAATAGATCCGCAGGTCCCTTAAGCGGCGACGGCGCCGGCCTCGGCCAGCAACTGCTTCAATTCCCCGCTCTTGTACATCTCGAGAGCAATGTCGCAACCGCCGACCAGTTCTCCGTTCACGTAAAGCTGCGGAAAGGTCGGCCACTTCGAATAAGTCTTGAGCGCCTCACGCACCTCAGGATCTTCAAAAATATTGACGTGGGCGAACTGCGCCTTGCAGGCCCGCAGAGCACCGACGGTTTGGGCGGAAAACCCGCATTGCGGGAAATCGGGCGTGCCCTTCATGTACAGCACCACCGGGGCGGCGGACAACTGGCTCTTAATTCGTTCAATCGCGTCCATAGTCGACAATCTCCACGTTAAACATGACCGGTGCGCCCGCGCGCTCGTTCGCCCAAACTATGGGTCAATTGTACGATAACAACCCATCTCAGTACCCATTGGCGTCCTATCGTTGAATTATTGGGGTCAGTCCCCTATTCTTCCAGCCCTGCCGCAACGCACGATCATATGGAGGGGAATCGCATGAACCCGTTAAACACCGTCAAATGGCCTCTAATCATCGGATTCGTGCTGGCCGTCGTGATCGCAGCACTGGTGGAAGGCGGCCTCACCTACAATTCGATCACGCTGGCGGCCCTGACCCGCTGGCTGCACATCATCTGCGGCATCTTCTGGATCGGCCTGCTGTACTACTTTAATGCGGTGCAGACGCCCGCGATGGCGGTTGCGGCCGCCGACAAGGGCGGCCCGGGCGGCGCCGGCGTCAACAAGTACGTCGCCCCACGCGCGCTGCTGTGGTTTCGATGGTCGGCGCTCGCCACCTGGATCCTGGGTGCCTGGTTGCTGTCGCAAACCCACGGCCGCTTCGTCAGCGCCTTCACGTTGAGTCTGGCCGATCAGACCTTTTCAAGGCCCAACCTGATCATCGGAATCGGGGCGTGGCTCGGCACGATCATGCTGTTCAATGTCTGGGGGCTCATTTGGCCCAACCAGAAGAAAATCTTGGGGATAGTGCCGGCGACCGACGAGCAGAAGGCAAAGGCCCGCAAGGTGGCCCTGTATGCCTCCCGTACGAACTTTTTGCTGTCCATCCCCATGTTGATGTGCATGATCGGACCGATGCACGGTCTGCCCTTCTAGGCGATGGCTGCGGCACCGCTGATGATCCCCGGGGTGCCTGTTCCGGCGGACTTGTCGGCGCAGGTCGCCGCGGCACTCGCCGAAGACATCCGTGGCGGCGACCTCACCGCCGCGCTGATTTCACCCGAAAAATCCGGCCGCGCCACGGTGATCACGCGCGAGGCGGCCATCGTCTGCGGCATCCCCTACGTCGAGACTGCCTTCCGGCAGGTCGATGCGCGCGTGAAGTTCGATTGGCGCGTCGCCGAGGGCGATGCGGTGAAGGTCGATCAGATCCTGTTCAGCGTCGATGGACCGGCCCGGGCATTGCTGACCGCCGAGCGCACCGCGTTGAACTTTCTACAGCTGTTGAGCGGCACGGCGAGCGCGGCGCATACCTATGCGGCGCTGCTGGCGGGCACCCGGTGCCGCCTGCTCGATACCCGCAAAACCATTCCCGGATTGCGCACGGCACAAAAGTACGCTGTGCGAGTCGGCGGCGGCGACAACCATCGCATGGGGCTCTTCGACGGCATTCTCATCAAGGAAAATCACATTGCGGCAGCGGGCTCCATTGCGCGTGCCGTTGCCGCGGCCAAGCGCAGCACGGCGAAAGTCCCCGTGGAGGTCGAGGTCGAGGACCTGGCGCAGTTGCAGGCCGCCATCGACTCGGGCGCCGATATCGCGATGCTGGATAATTTTTCGCTCGAGGGCATGCGCGACGGCGTGGCGCTCAATTCCAAGGCCGAGCGCCCGCTGAAGATCGAGGCCTCGGGCGGCATCACCGTCGAAACGATCCGTGCGATCGCCGAGACGGGCGTGGATTTCATTTCGGTCGGCAGCATCACCAAGCACGTCCGCGCGGTGGATTTGTCCATGCGATTCGAGTGGCGTTCCGCCTAGTTACCTCGGCACTTTGAAATTGACCGGCCCCCGCATGTCCTGGGGGGATAGGGACCTTCAAGGCACGAAGACACAGTGCCTTGAAGCTCCCTATCCCCCTAGGCCTTTCATGCTGGACGCTCAATCTCACGGTGCAGGAGGTTGAATGTCGAATCGCTACCATCGGTCGGGTGACCCCATGCGCATTCGTAGGCTGGAAAAACAGGTAGCGCTCAACACACTTTCTGGCGTTGGCATGTGATATTGATCGGTCGAGTTCACGTCATGGAGGGTAAGAAGACACAAGGCACTGTTGCCTTCGTGCCTTGTGTCTTCTTACCGTCCCTGACGGAGCGCTACACCGACCGGTCATATTCACATTGCCGAGGGAGGCACGAATCAAGCGCTGTTGGCGGCCTTCAGCACGCGCTGCGGCTGCGACACGCCGTAGCCTTGCGCGTAGTCGACGCCCAAACTCTGCAGCATGTTGATGATTTCTTGATTCTCGGCGAACTCGGCAATGGTCTGCTTGCCGGTAAGATGGCCGATTTCATTGATCGAACGCACCATTTCGCGATCGATGGGGTCGTGC
>DASYIN010000011.1:0-89568 GCA_035997505.1 Steroidobacteraceae bacterium
CCGTCGCGTTATCACGACTGTTCAGCCGGCGTTACCCGCTACTGCTACCATTGGCTGCAAACTTTTGACCGGCGGCCATGTCCAACGTCGGAACCTAAATCGTGGCAACACAGGGAGACCACGGGATGTCTTCACGCTTCTTCGCAATTGGAGCACTCGGCCTACTGAGTGCAATCTCGGCCGTCTCCGCAGTCGGCCCCACCCAGCCCATGCACCTGCGCCCGAATGCCCCCGGGCCCTCCGTGCTACGCGTTGCCGGTAGCCGCAGTGCGCAGCAGAGCGAAAGCGCGACGGCCTCGAAGTTCGACGGGACGCTGGCTGAAATATCACGCCACGCGAATCGCGTCCGACCGGGCCACGCGCTCGAGGATTTGCATGCAGTGAATCCCGCGGCGAGGTTTAGCCAGCCGGCCAACAGTTCCACACCGATGGTATTGATCGATGCCATTACCAAGGGAGATCCGCAGAAACTAAAAGCCGCGCTGGTGGGGCTGGGTTTGCAGCGGCCGTCGCAGTATTCGAACGACGTCGGCGGTTGGTTGCCCGTCAATCAATTGGAGGCGGCGACCGCGCTCGGAGAGTTGCACTCAATCCGCGCTGCGATGATGCGCACCAAGAGCGGCAAAGTCACTTCGCAGGGCGACTACGCCCAGAACAGCGATCTGGTGCGCTCGTCCAACTCACTAAACGGCGCGGGTATTACCGTCGGCGTGATCTCCGACAGCTATGATTGCTATCCGGTGTACGCCAACAATGGCGTGCCTGCGGGCGGTAACGCCGGCTACGCGAACAATGGATTCAATACGACCGCGGCGGACGATACGACGAGCGGCGATTTACCTGCTTCCGTCAATGTGCTCGAGGATGCGACTTGCATGAACTACGGGCCACCCGTCCAATTGCCCTTCGGCGATGAAGGGCGCGCGATGATGCAAATCGTGCACGACGTGGCTCCGGGCGCCGGCCTTGCATTTTATACCGCCGAGAATAGCGAAGCGGACTTCGCCAACGGCATCGTCATGCTGGCCACGCCGGTTTCTGGCGGCGGCGCGGGCGCCAAAATTATCGTCGATGACGTGGGCTACTTTGACGAACCTTTTTTTCAAGACGGACTCGTGGCGCAGGCTGTCAGTCAGGTGGTGGCGCAAGGCGTCGCGTATTTTTCTTCCGCCGGCAACAACGGCATCCTTGGCTACAACAACAACGCGCCGTCGTTTGCGACGCTGTCTGCGTCTCCGCCGAATTCAGGCGAACATTTGCTGAACTTCGATACGAGCGGCGCTACGACTCAGACGACACTCCCGGTAACGATTCCGCCCTTGATTCCCGGCGAATTTGTCGCGATCGTGGTCGAGTGGGATCAACCCTACGTGACGGGCGCACCGGCGAGCGGCGGTTCGACGAGCCGAATCGATGTTTGCATCACCGGCGCCACGGGCAACGACATCATCGCCAACGGCAATCTGCAGGCGGCGACCTGCAGCGGCGCCAGCGCTCTGGGCCACGATCCGGTGCAGGTCATGCTCATCGACAATCCGGCAAATGCCGCGGGCAACAGTTCGCAGGAGACGCTCAATATCGTCGTGGGCCTCGTGAGTGGCACGACGCCGGGACGCATCAAAGTCGTGGTGGAAGATGACGGCGCGGGTAGCACGATCGATAAATTCGCGACCAACAGCGGCACACTGCAGGGTCATCCGGGCTCGGCCGATGCCATGGCAGTCGGCGCGGCATTCTTTCCCAACACTCCATCCTGCAGTGGCTCCGAGGCGCTGCTGGAGAATTTTTCGTCGGCCGGCGGCGATCCGATTCTGTTCAGCGCCGCGGGCGCTCGGCTCGCGACTCCCGTGACGCGCCAAAAGCCGGATTTGGTCGGCCCAGACGGCGGCAACAACACCTTCCTGGGATTCACGATCGCAGGCACGGGATTCACCGACGACAGTACCGTGGCTGAGTGCGCGAACAACGCCAATTTCCCCAACTTCTTCGGCACTTCGGCGGCGGCACCGCATGTCGCGAGCATCGCCGCCCTGTTATTGCAGGCGGATCCGGCGCTGACGCCGGCGGAGATTTATTCAGTGCTCCAGCAGAGCGCCGACACAATGGGTACGGCGCCGACGCCGACCAATCCAAACTTTGACTCGGGATATGGCTTCGTCCAAGCCAATATTGCAGCGACGCTGATTCCGGCAATCATTCCAACCGCGCCGACGCTGACACTGGCTTCAACTTCGATCGCGGTGGGCGGTTCAACAACGCTCACCTGGTCATCGGCAAATACCACCGGCTGCACCGCATCGGGAAGCTGGACGGGCGCTGTGGACAGCAATGGCACGCAGACGGTAACCCCATCAGCAGTGGGAACGGACACGTACATGCTTGTGTGCGCGAATGCTGCCGGGACCTCGCCTGCGACCTCAGCGACACTCACCGTCACCGCGGCGGCGACGCCTCCGCCGGCTACTGGCGGTGGCGGTGGCGGCGGAGCGCTCGGCCTTTCGACGCTGCTCGGTCTTCTCGCGCTATGCGCGGCGCGGGCGCGGCATTGGCTGGCTTGCGTGCTGCGCTTGCGCCTTAGCTAAGCGTCGCAGCTCCCGTCGGCGTGCACGTGCACCGCGGAATCGTTGCCCAGACCCAACGTCTCGTCGTGCCCGCACTTCCTCGATGTGTTGTCGGCGCTGGTTGCGGTCCACGCTAGGTTGGCGTGACCCGTCGCATCGGCCACAGCGGAAATCGGAGCCGATGTGAATCCGTTGATTCGCTCGTTTTGCAGCAGGATTCCCCGAGGCTTGGTGTTCATGTCGTACACTGTGACGATAATGTCCTGCGTGCCGTCGTTGGTGATCTTGACCTGGACTCCCTCGCTGCCGAGAGCGGTTCCCGCCATCAATAATAACGGCGCCAAAATCCATGCTAATTTGATGTTGCTACGCATCTTGAGACCCCTCCAGGTAATCCCCTAGGAAATTACCTACAGATATCCTATGCATTGCTCGCTTAAATCGGCAGCGGCTGCGGTCTACTATCGCTGTGGGATGGCCCCTACCAGGCGAAACAAAAGAAATGCCAAGGAATAACAAGGACGTGAAACGTCCTGCATGGGCTGCGTTCGGCGCGCTCGGCGTCGTGTTTGGCGACCTTGGCACGAGTCCGCTGTACACGTTGCAAACGGTGGTGCAGGCGATGGGCGGCCAATTTACGCCGCACTCGGCCCTCGGTGTGCTTTCGCTGGTATTTTGGACCCTGATCGTCACTGTTTCCATCAAGTACTGCCTGTTCGTGCTGCGCGCGGACAATCGCGGCGAGGGCGGCATCCTCGCGCTGATGTCCTTGGTCGGCGCCAACGGTTTTACACCGGGACTGCGGCTGCTGACCGGCATGGGGCTGTTGGGCGCTGCGCTCATTTACGGCGACGGTGTGATCACGCCTGCCATATCCGTGCTGAGCGCGCTCGAGGGCGTCAATGTCGTCACCGAGGCCTTCAGGCCGTTCGTGATGCCCGTGGCGGTGGTCATACTTCTGGTGTTGTTCGCCGCGCAGCGTTTCGGCACCGAAAAAATCGGCCGCGCATTTGGGCCGGTGATGTTGTTGTGGTTCCTCGTCATCGCGGTGCTCGGAACTGCCTCGATCTTGAAACATCCCGGGGTGATCGCCGCCGTCGATCCGCGCTATGCGGTTCGCTTCATGATGTCCTCGGGTCGGGCAGGCTTCTTGGTATTGGGCGGTGTGTTCCTGTGCATTACCGGGGGTGAAGCGCTATACGCCGACATGGGTCACTTTGGCAGAGGTCCGATTCGACGCTCGTGGTACGGCATCGTGCTGCCCTCGCTGCTGCTGAGCTACGCGGGACAAACCGCTTTTCTGCTCGATCAAGGAACCGTGACCGGCAACCCGTTCTTTCAAATAGCGCCCACCTGGGCGGTCTATCCTCTGGTGGCGCTCGCCACGGTGGCGACCATCATCGCCAGCCAGGCCATCATCACCGGCTCCTTTTCAATGACGTGGCAAGCCATGCAGCTCGGCTGGTTGCCCGGAGTCGCCATCCGGCAGACGTCAGATCGCATCTATGGTCAGATTTATATTCCGGCGGTGAATTGGCTGCTGATGGTCGCGACCATCGCCACGACCATCGGTTTCGGCGCATCGGATCGGCTGGCCGGCGCGTACGGCACGGCCGTGTCGACCACCATGCTGCTGACGACATTTCTGTTGTATCGCGCCATGCGCGTGCTGTGGAAGTGGCCGCTACCCGTTGCGCTCGCAGTCGCCGGCATTTTCATCATCGTCGATACGAGTTTTTTCACGGCGAATCTGTTGAAGATCGCCGAAGGAGGGTGGTTGCCGCTCACCTTCGCAGCCATCTTGTTCGTCATCATGATTACCTGGCGCACCGGCACGGAGGCCATTCGTGCCGCCCTGGTGCAAGCGCCGCAGTCGGCGGAACAGTTTTTGGCGCATTTGCGCAGCGGATCGATTCCGCGCGTCGAAGGAACGACGGTGTTTCTGACCCGCAGTACGCGGAAAATTTCCCGGGTCATCATGGATCATGCGCACTTTGTGGGCGCTCTGCCGCGCAATGCAATCGCCTTGAGCGTCGTCTTCGAAAACACCCCGCGCATCGCCGGTCCCAGCTGCACGGTGATCGATGATGTGGGCGAGGGTTTGTGGCACTTGGTGGCACGCTTCGGCTTTCTCGAAATCCCGGATCTGCGCCAGGCGCTGCTCAAGACGCGTGGCTTGCCCGCGAGCGTGAATTTCGACAAGGCTTTGTTCGTCGGCACCCGTGATCTCGTGGTGTCGAAGAAAGAGAATGCGGGGCTACGGGGCTGGCGCCTGACGCTGTTTGCGTTTCTTTACCGCAATTCCGTCAAGCTCGTCGATCGGTTCAATCTGGAGCCTTCGAATGTGATCGAGATTGCCAGGCAAATTGAGATCTAGCTCCCTGCTGCCCGACGCTGTGATCGTGAAAAATCGGGCCAGGTTCGCGAAACCCGGGTCCGTCATGCATGTCGGCTGAGGCCAGACTTTCGATCATGCTGATGAGGCACCATGCCAATACCAGGCACAGACCGATCAGCAGCAGCACAGCAATCGCGACATTCATGTGGCACGATTTTAGAATTCGTGTTTTTCTCGGACTGTAGGAACAACGCTGATAATATTGTCGGAGCCGCCGTTTCGTCGGGCGGGGCCTAATTATATCGTGCGGGTAGCACCTCTCCGCGGACCTCGCCAAATCCCAGGCTCACGGCACCCGGCCGCTCGCACCAGCCGCGAAAAATCACGCTATCCCCGTCCTCCAGAAAGGTGCGCCTTTCGTCACCGATGGACAGAGCTTGCGTGCCGCCCTTGCTGAGTTCCACCAACGAGCCGGCTTCCGCGGGCGTTGGCCCCGACTGCGTCCCGCTGCCGAACAAATCTCCCGGGCGCAGATTGCAGCCGTTGACGGTGTGGTGCGCCACGAGTTGCGCGATGGTCCAGTAGGCGTGCCGAAAACTGGTCTGCGACACGCGTTGCGGCGGCACGCCACGTCCGCGCATGTTTTGCGTTTGAATGAAGGCTTCGAGTTGTATGTCGATGGCGCCTGCCTCGCGATTTTGCTGGGACTCCAAATAAGGCAAGGGCTGTGGGTCGGTTTCGGGCCGGGTAAAGGGCGCGCGAAAAGGAGCGAGCGCCTGCAGGGTGACGACCCAGGGCGAAATGGTGGTCGCAAAATTTTTCGCGAGGAAAGGCCCCAGCGGCTGGTATTCCCAGCCTTGAAGGTCCCGAGCCGACCAGTCGTTAAGCAGGCACAATCCAAAAATGTGATTTTCCGCATCGCTCAGAGGAATCGGCGCGCCCGGTGCATTGCCCGCGCCGATGAAAATTCCCATCTCGAGCTCATAGTCCAGCCGGCTGCTCGGGCCCACGGTCGGCGCGGCGCCGCCTGAAGATCTTTGTCCTTGAGGGCGCGGAAATTTCTGCCCCGACACGGCCACCGACGAACTGCGCCCGTGATAGCCGATCGGAATCCATTTGTAATTGGGCAGCAGCGGATTGTCCGGACGAAACAGGCGGCCGATCGCCGTCGCGTGATGTATGGAAATGTAGAAGTCCGTGTAGTCGCCGATCTGCGCGGGCAGGGAAAATTCCACCGCACTTTGCGGCACCAGGCAGGCCTCGAGAGCACTCTGATGCGCGGACCCTTGGGCCATCGCGTCGAATAACGCGCGACGCAGTGCACGCCAGACGCCGGGACCGAGCTGCATTAGCGTGTTGAGCGCCGGTAGGCTGCCTGCACGGACGCCCTCGGCGGCTTCGGCTGCGAACAGCCGCGCATCCGCGAGTGCGCGCAGATCGATGATTTGATCGCCAATCGCCACGCCCCCGCGAAACGGCTCGCTCGACCCTGCGCGCCGGAATACGCCGAAGGGAAGATTTTGGAGCGGAAAGGCGCAGCCGTTCTGATTTGCAGAGGCCAGCCAGCTGCGCAACTTCGGATCGTGCGTCGCATCCAAGTTCAAGATGGTCACGGCTTGGTCGGGTCGAAGCGCTTTTTGAGCCCGGACCAGTGGCTCAAGTAATCGCTTTGCAGCCGCGGCATTCCCTGCAGCGCGTTGGGCGTGGGTTTGAGCACGCTTCGAGACTCGAACATGAACGCCATGGTGTCGGTAATGTGCACTGGAACAGAAGTATCGGCGGCGCTGGCCTTATCGAACGTCGCCGCATCGGGCCCGTGGCCGCTCATGCAATTGTGCAGCGAAGATCCACCGGGTACGAAACCCGCGCTCTTCGCATCATAGACGCCGCAAATCAGGCCCATGAATTCATTGGCGACGTTTCGGTGAAACCAAGGCGGACGAAAGGTGTTTTCCATCACCAGCCAGCGCGGCGGAAACACCACGAAGTCGATATTGCTCGTGCCCGCCGTGTCGCTCGGTGAGTGCAGCACGAGAAAGATCGACGGATCGGGATGATCGTATGAAGTCGATCCCAAGGTATTGAAACGCCGCAGATCGTATTTGTAAGGCGCGTTGTTGCCGTGCCAGGCGACAACGTCCAACGGAGAATGATCCATGCGCGCAGACCACAGGCGGCGGTCGAATTTGCCGACGAGCTCGCACGGCTCCTCGACCTCTTCGTAGCGTGCGCGCGGCGTAAGAAAGTCACGCGCGTTCGCCAGGCCATTGGAGCCGATGGGACCCAGGTCCGGCAATTTGAGCGGTGCCCCGAAATTTTCGCAAACATAGCCACGTGCGCTGCCGTCGGGAAGATCGACACGAAAGCGCAGGCCGCGCGGGATGACGGCAATTTCCTGCGGCTCGAGCCGTATGCAGCCGAGCTCCGTATCCAGAACCAGCGTGCCCTGTTGCGGGACGATGAGCATCTCGCCATCGGCGTCATAGAAAAAACGCCGCCCTGTCCGCATCGAGCGGTTCGCGGCAAAAAGATAGATCGCACAACCCGCGTGAGTGTCGGGAGAGCCGTTGCCGGCGATGGGCACCAGCCCATCGATAAAATCCACCGCTGCGTCAGGATTGGGCAGCGGGTCCCAACGCAGCTGATTGGGAGGCGTCGATTCATCGCTCGGGGCTTGATCGAATAACCGATGCTCGAAGCGCTCGAAAGGCTGATGAGTCACGGCCGGACGGATGCGGTACAACCAGGAGCGCCGATTGACGGCGCGCGGCGCCGTGAAGGCCGTGCCGGAGAATTGCTCCGCGTACAATCCGTACGGGCACCGTTGCGGAGAATTACGGCCCTGCGGCAGAGCCCCGGGCAACGCTTCGGTGGCGAATTCGTTGCCGAAGCCGCTCATATATCCATCGGATTCAGGAACGATTGCGCTCACCGCGTCATTCTAGACACTGCCCGCGGTAATTTCACGCCAAAGGCCGCAATGGGCCGTGTTTTACATCACGGGCGGCGGCCGCCGGCGCAGCGCAACCAACGCGTCGGCCTCCGCAGGGCTCTTCTTGTTCCGCGCGAGCTTGGCGGGAAGATCCATGTCATGGTGGGGATTTAAAAAGTCCAGCAGCTGCTGGCCGCCCGCGGAATGAGTGGCGACCACCTTGAGCGCGGCAAGCGTGGGGGTGGCCAAGATGATGCCGGCGATTCCCCAGAAGAAACCGCCAAACCACAATGCCAGGAACACCAGCATGGGGTTTAACTGCAGGCGCCGACCCACCAGCAAGGGCTGCACGAACTGTCCCTCCACGGTGGCGAGCGCCAGGTAGCATCCGGCAACCGCAGCCGCGTGACCCAAGCCGTCGAAAGAAATGATGGCCACCACGGTCAGAACGAGCAACGTGACGGTGGGTCCGGCGTAGGGAATGAAATTGAGAACGAACGCCATCGTGCCCCACAGGAACGGATTGGGCATGCCGCATGCCATCATGGCCAAGGCGGTGGCGACTCCGAGGCCGACGTTGATGAGCGCGGTCGTGACGTAGAATCGGCCGACTTCGCTACGCACATTTTCGATGACGGCAAGAATATGCGCGGATTTCAAATCGCTGGCGAATGCGGCGGTCATGCGCGCCAGCATGGGCGGTCCGCCAGAGAGCAAGAACAGGGTGAGAATGACGATGGTCACGCAGGACAGCACCACCGTGCGCGCGCTGTCCAATAGCATTGCCGGTGCGCTCTCCTGCGGTGCGGCGGCAGGTGGCGGAGCAGGGGCGGCAGATTGGGCGGGCGGGGGACCTGAGCCGATGTTGCCGGCGGAATTTCGCAGCTCGCCGATGCGCGCCATGATCAGTTCGAAGGGCCTTATTTTGCGCTCAATGAGCCGCACGGTGTGCGGCGCGGCAGCGAACCACTTCTGCGCCGGTTCCGACATGAAGTTGACCAACGCAACCATGATGCCAAGGATGGCAGCCATGATCAGCGCGGCGCTCAAGGCGCGCGGCACGCGCCGGGCATGCAGCGCCTCCACCGGGCCCGACAACACCAGGGAAATCAGCAGCGCCAGAGCCACGGGAATGAATGCAACGTGGGCGAAATAGAGCAGCAGTCCGAACGCGCCTGCAACCAATAGTTGGACGGCGGTTACGCGCTTTATTTTTTTATTATCCAACGGCGTCCTCGAACGTTGCGGGGCCCTAAAAAGCAGTGCGGGCTGACGCCGTCGTCAGCTCGCCTGTGGTTGTTCTTAGATCTCTTTCTTCGACTGATCGCCGCCGGTTTGACCGGGGCTCTTATTGCGATCCTGGTTGCCGCCGGTTTGCTGGCCGCCGCCCGTGTCGCGCTGTCCTTGTTGTTGACCTTGCCCTTCCCTGCCGCCTTGATCCTGCTGTCCACCTTGGGAGGGATTCTTCCCAGGCTGATTTTGAGTTTTGTCGGAACCTTGATTGGACATTGTAAAACTCCTGCTTTGGTTGAGACCTCGCCCACAGTAGGGCCGAAGTTTCCGCAGCAATGTAGGTCAACGGCGACCTACTGCGATGGGTCAAGAGCGTGCGCCTGTAGGATCCTGCCGACAGGGCCGGATTTGTCAGAATGGCGGTTTGGCGTGCCGAGCCGGGCAGAGTATGCGATCCTGCGCGGGGACAAAAAGCAGGATCGGCAAGGCATGGCACGCGAACGATTTCATTGGGATGACCCGTTATTGCTCGATGCGCAATTGACGGATGAGGAAAAAATGATTCGGGACGCTGCGCGCGACTACGCCCAGGGCCAGCTGGCACCGCGCGTGCTCGAGGCGTTTCGCCGCGAGCATACGGATCCCGGCATATTCAAGGAAATGGGCGGCGTCGGTCTTTTGGGTTCGACCATCTCCGAGAACTACGGCGGCGGTGGCCTCAATTATGTGAGCTATGGGCTGATTGCGCGCGAAGTCGAGCGTGTCGATTCCGGATTCCGCTCCATGATGAGCGTGCAGTCATCCCTCGTGATGCTGCCGATATATCAATTCGGTACCGAAGCGCAGAAGCAGAAATACCTGCCGCCGCTGGCGCGCGGCGAAACCATCGGTTGCTTCGGCTTGACTGAACCGGATCATGGATCGGATCCGGCGAGCATGGTCACGCGCGCACGCAAGGCCGCCGGCGGTTTTCGGATGTCGGGTGCAAAGACCTGGATCACCAACAGTCCCATCGCGGACGTGTTCGTGGTTTGGGCAAAAACCGACGACGAGCTGATCCGCGGCTTCATTCTCGAGAAGGGCTGGAAGGGGCTCACCACTCCGGTGCTGCACGGCAAGGTGGGTTTGCGTGCCTCGACCACCGGCCAGATTTTGATGGATGAGGTCTTCGTGCCGGAGGAAAATTTGTTGCCTGGAGTCACGGGACTCAAAGGGCCGTTCACCTGTCTCGACTCCGCGCGCTACGGCATCGCCTGGGGCGCTCTGGGCGCGGCCGAAAGCTGCTGGCATACCGCGCGGCAATACGTGCTGGATCGCAAGCAATTTGGCCGCCCGCTGGCGGCGAATCAACTCGTTCAGAAAAAGCTGGTGGAAATGCAGGTGGAAATCACCTTAGGGTTGCAGGGATGCCTGCGCCTCGGGCGCATGAAGGACGATGGCACCGCCTCGGTCGAAATCACGTCCATCATGAAGCGCAATTCCTGCGGCAAGGCGTTGGATATCGCGCGCGTGGCGCGGGATATGCTGGGCGGCAACGGCATTTCCGATGAATACGGCGTGATCCGTCACGTCGTGAATCTGGAAGTGGTTAACACCTACGAAGGCACGCACGATATCCACGCCTTGATTCTGGGCAGGGCGCAGACCGGCATCCAGGCGTTCTCCTAAAAATTCCTCCTAAAGAACTCTAGGGGTACGAGGGCGACGCGCCGCCGGGAACCCGCGGCACGCGGATGCTCGGCTTGAGACCGACTTGCCACTCTGCACTCACGGGCGCTTCGGCCGCCAGGGTGATGTGCCGGCTGGTCGTCTCTTCGGCGCGATCCATGCTGGGATGCCAGATTCTGACCGTGTATTCGCCCGGCGGAAGGTCGGTGATCGCTGCGGTTCCCTGCGCGCCGGTCTTTACGAAGAAGGGAGTTTCCGAGACGTAAATGTAGCCGACCATCCAGTCATGGATGTTGCAGCCGAGGATCACCACACCTGGCTTATCGAAGATCACCGGCGGGGCGTCGGTGCCGCCGTACAAGGGCAGTTCGAATTTCTTGACCGGGGAGAACGAGTACACCTGGTGGCGGATATTGTCGCTGTTCGGAAAGCGCACGGTGGAGCCGACGAATATCGGTTTGACGTAGGGTACGAATTCCTTGTCGAGCTGATCCACCGCGTCAGGCTGCGGGCGGATACGCTGCGCGTTGCGCGGATCGACCGGCACGGCGAGTACCACGGCATCCGCCACGCCTTTGCCTTTGTGATCCTTGACGATCACCTTGAGCTCTGCGGCTTGCGTCGCGGCTGCGCAAACCAGAATCAATGCAACGCCAGCTGTGAATGGATTACGCATTTAAAATCGATAGTTCCAAGTGAGTTGCGGCATCGAGCCGCTGTAGTTGTTGCCGCCTTGAGCGTGCGTTTCCAAACGCTGGAATCCGCACCCGATCAAACTGTGGGCGCTCAGCGAATAGTCGACCCCCAATCGAGCTCCGTACGTCGTGCCGTTGAGTTTATACGCATAGGCGCCCGGCCCGAAGGTGGGATCGGCCGCCACCGCTTTGGAACTTGCATAGAGATACGTGCCCGCAGCGGTGGTGGAAATGACATCACCGTGCCGCCATAGCGATCCGAGAGCGAGCGAGGTCCGCGCGTTCAGCGAGTACTGCAGCCCGGCCTTGAGGGTAAGTCCATTTTGGCTGAACACATCGCCGGAAATGCCGTAGATTTCGGCGTCGGGCGCCGCCGCGCGCCTGCGTTCGAAGCCGTAATCAGCCCACAGGCTAAGGCGTTCATCGAATCGCTTTCCCACCTCGAGCGATGCGCGATAAACGGTCGCGCTGCGGTAGTCGTCAGCATAGTCCGCACGGCCCAGAGAGATGCCGACCCGTGCCCAGGGGGCGAAGGCACCCAGGCCCCATTTCCTTTTGAGAGACAGCACGCCCTCGAGCGATGCGTCGTTCAAGCCGCTTAAGCGCTCGTAGGCCTGTCCGGACAGATTCCCACCGGCGGCGACACTGTAGTTTTCACCCACCTGGATCAGTTGCAGAAGGGAGACTGTCGCTGCCGCACTGGAGTCCTCCGCGACGCTGGCATAGTTGCGCGCATTGCCCACATTGTTGTCGTGGCTGAGCGCGGCCGATGTGGCCACGGTCCAGTCGCCATGGGCCGTGTGAGATACCGCACACAGAGCGAGAAATGCCGGCAGCGAGGCGCGGATCGCCCCGCTGAACGTCCTTGGCACCTGGCAGCGCATTTTCGCATTATGCAATGTCGCTGCTACCGGGGAGCGCGACCCAGGTCGCAACGTGGGATGCCGATGGATAAAGCGGGTTTTTAGGCCACCCTATGGACGTTTAAGGGGCTTGCGCAATGGCATAGCCCGCCGCGACCCAGGCATCGAGCCCGCCATGCAGCGGCCGAACGCGTTTGAAGCCGTGGTTCATCAGAATCCTGGCGACGCGGGCCGCCGAGGCTTCACTGGGGCAGGTGCAATAGAGAATGATGTCGCGTTCCCGTGAAAGCTCCTTGAGACGCGCATCCACGTCGGGCAAAGAAATATGCACGGCGCCGGGAATCCACCGAGGCTCGAGGTCGCGCGCGCTGGACGAACGCACATCGATGATGAGCGGCTGCGAGCCATTCTGGATGAGTTGCTGCAATTCCGCGACGCTGATCCGGGCCATGCGCAGCGTCTTGTAGAAACGGGTGCGCTCCCACCACTTGTAGCCCACATACGCACCGAGCAAGACGAGTGCGATGCCGAAGGCCATGCTGCCGATGTCATCGAGGCGAATCAGCAGCCGCTCGATTTGCATTTTGAACAGCATGCCCGCCAGGAGGCCCACGCCCACCCACAGCATGGCGGCAGCGGTGCTCAAGGCGATGAAGCGCGCCCAGCCGATGCGCATCGCACCGGCGAGCGGCGGCGCAATGGTGGCGAGTCCCGGGACAAATTTAGCGATGAGCAGGGAATTGACACCCCAACGCTCGAAGCGGCCCTGGGTTTCGCTGACGCACGAATCAGGCTCCAGAGACACTCGGCACAAGGTCTTGAGGACACGGATACCGTACTTCTGGCCCACCCAGTACCAGACGCTATCGGCGAGCACGCAGGCGAGGACCGACGCGAAAAACAGCGCTGCAAAGGGCAACTGTCCATTTGCGGCGAGCGCGCCGGCCACGATGAGTGTCGGAACGACCGGCACAGGCAAGCCGAGCTGATTGAGCAGAACATTGAGCGCGACCAGACTGAGGCCGTAGTGGGTGAAATTGAATAGCAGTTGCCCGTTCAATGTTTTCGGCGTTCGATGTTGGGCAAGAATGCCGCGACCATGCCGAGCAGCGGCAAGTAGGCGCAGGTCCGATAGACGAACTCAATCCCATGCTGGTCGGCCAGGCCTCCCAGTACCGCCGCGCCGATGCCGCCGATGCCGAATGCAAAGCCGAAAAACAATCCCGACACGGCGCCGACATTGCCGGGCATCAGTTCCTGGGCGAAGACGACGATGGCGGAAAATGCCGATGACAGTATCAAGCCGATGATGAAGGTGAGAATGCCCACCCACGCCAGATCAACGTAGGGAAGAATCAACGTGAAGGGTGCTATCCCCAGGATCGATACCCAGATGACCCGCTTGCGGCCGATGCGATCGCCCAAGGGACCGCCGAACAGTGTGCCCAAGGCCATGGCCAGCAGAAACACAAAGAGGTGAACCTGCGCGGATCGCACCGAGACGTGAAATTTCTCGATCAAGTAGAAACTGAAATAGCTGGTGATGCTGGCCACGTAAAAGTATTTGGAGAAAATGAGCAGCACGAGCACCGCAATCGACCAGCGGACGCGCGCCGCCGACACCGGAGGGTGCGTGGTCGGCGCCTTATGAGCCGCGGGGCGATCGATGTGCTGGCGCTTGTACCAGGCGCCCACCCGCGCCAGCACCGCGATGGCGACCACGGCGGCGATCGCGAACCAGGCGAGACTGGGCTGGCCCTGGGGGATGATGATCCACGCCGCCAGCAAGGGGCCCATCGCGCTTCCGGCATTGCCTCCGACCTGGAATATCGACTGCGCCAGCCCATGGCGCCCACCCGAGGCCAGGCGCGCAATGCGCGAGGACTCCGGGTGAAAAATCGCGGAGCCCGCGCCGATCAGGGCGGCCGCCACAAGTACGCTGGAGTAATTCGGCGCGAAGGCCAGGGTCACCATGCCGATCAGCGTGAAGCACATGCCGGCGCTTAAGGAGTAGGGCTGCGGATGCTTGTCGGTGTAGATGCCGATGAGCGGCTGCAGCAGGGATGCGCAAACCTGGTAGGTCAGTGTGATCGTGCCGATTTGCACGAAACTCAAGTGAAACTCGCCTTTGAGCAACGGATAAATGGCGACGATCAACGACTGCATCATGTCATTGAGGAAGTGCGAGAAGCTCAACGCGCCGAGCAGATTGAAGCGCGTCTGCACCACCGGAACGATCGGCGCGTCCGCCGTGAAATCCTTTGCCATGTCTAACCCTACTAGCTACTTCGTTGTCTGTCCTGAGAGAATGCGCGGATGAAACGCTTCGAGCCTTTTGTATTCCTGCGTGATCTCGCCACGCGATGGGACGTGCTGGCGTTTATTGTCGTGATCGGGCTCATTGTGTTCCTCGGAGAGACCTCGCGCGGCCTGTTCGCGCCGCTGACGGCGCTCGAGACCACGCCCATGTCGCTGAATCCCGCGCACCTGCCTGAATATGCGGCGCGAACGACCTTTCGCATGTTCGCGGCGCTGTCGCTGTCGTTGGTGTTCACGCTCACCTATGCCACGTGGGCGGCCAAGAGCGAGCGCGCCGGAAAACTGCTGGTACCCATTCTGGACATCCTCCAATCGGTGCCTATTCTAGGTTTCATTTCGGTGACAGTGGTGTTCTTCATGTCGCTGGCGCCGGGCCGGGTTCTGGGCGCGGAATTCGCGGCCATCTTTGCCATATTCACCAGTCAGGCCTGGAATATGGCCTTCAGCTTCTATCAATCCCTGCGCACGGTGCCCACCGAGCTCATCGAGGCGGCGGAATCTTTCCGCCTCTCGCCCTGGATGCGCTTCTGGCAGCTCGAGGTGCCCTTCGGCATGCCGGCGTTGATCTGGAACATGATGATGTCGATGTCCGGCGGCTGGTTTTTCGTGGTGGCCTCCGAGTCGATCAGTGTGGGACATACCACGGTGGCGCTGCCCGGCGTCGGTTCCTATATCGCGCTCGCCATCGAGCAGAAGAATCTCACGGCCATCGGCTGGGCGATCGCGACCATGTTGATCGTGATCCTCGCCTATGATCAGTTGATCTTCAGGCCCCTGGTGGCGTGGGTGGACCGCTTCCGCGTCGAGCAGGAGCCCGGCGCGAAAGTACCGGATTCCTGGGCCCTGACCATGTTTCGCCGCTCCCGCATCATTCAGGCCGCCACGCTGGCCTTCCACGCGGCCGTCATGTTCACCAGCCGCGCGGTGAAGCGTAAGGACGAGCCGCAGGTCCCGCTGTCCGTCAGACCGAAGCGATCGCTCGACTGG
Organism: Steroidobacteraceae bacterium; assembly: GCA_035997505.1. Taxonomy (GTDB): domain Bacteria; phylum Pseudomonadota; class Gammaproteobacteria; order Steroidobacterales; family Steroidobacteraceae; genus Bog-1198. The sequence continues at coordinate 15,597 of DASYIN010000011.1, forward strand.
TTGTGGGTTCTCCTGATCGTTGCCGCCGTGGTCGCGGGCCTGTGGCATATCGTCGTGGTGCTCATCCAAAACACGCCGCTGCGTGAAGCGCTGCAGGTGTGCGGCCTCGCGACGCTCACCATGCTGCGGGTGTTCATCTTGATTGCGCTGGCCAGTCTCATCTGGGTGCCGATCGGCGTGTGGGTGGGCATGCGGCCGCGCGCCGCGCAGATCGTTCAGCCCATCGCACAATTCATGGCGGCCTTTCCCGCCAATCTGCTGTTCCCCATCGCGGTGTACGGCATTGTCAGATGGAAACTGAATCCCGATATCTACTTAAGTCCCCTGATGATTCTGGGTACGCAGTGGTACATCCTGTTCAACGTAATCGCCGGTGCCTCATCGATCCCCGCGGAGATGCGCTATGTCGCGGCGAATTTTCGCGTCACCGGCTGGCTGTGGTGGCGCAAGGTGGCACTGCCGGCGATTCTGCCGTTCTACGTCACCGGCGCCATCACCGCGTCGGGCGGATCGTGGAACGCGGCCATCGTGGCGGAGCTTGCAACCTGGGGCGACACGCACGTGCAGGCGCGGGGCTTGGGAAGCTATATTGCCGAGGCGACCACGGCCGGCGATTTTCACCGCATCGTGTTGGGGATTGGCACCATGAGTTTGTTCGTGGTGATCATCAATCGGTTTTTTTGGCGGCCGCTGTACTATTACGCCGAGCGCAAGTATCGGCTTACCTGAAGGGTTCGGCATGAATACCACTTCTCCCCTGCTGCAATGCACTGATGTTCGCAAGGCGTTTCCGAAACCCGACGGCGCGGAGCTGTTGGTGCTGCAGGGAATGAATCTGGAGCTGCGCGAGGGGCAAATCGTGGGCCTCTTGGGCAGGTCCGGCTCGGGAAAGTCCACGCTGCTCCGGCTGATCGCGGGACTCTCAGAGCCCAGTGCGGGAGATCTGCAATACCTAGGCAAACCGATATCAGGCCCTGCGCCCGGCATTGCCATGGTGTTCCAAAGTTTTGCGCTATTTCCCTGGCTCACCGTGTTTGAAAACGTCGCGCTGGGGCTGGAGGCGCAGCGCATGTCGCGGGCGGAAATCCGCAAGCGCTCGCTGGCGGCCATCGACCTCATCGGCTTGGACGGTTTCGAATCGGCCTATCCGCGCGAATTATCCGGCGGCATGCGCCAGCGGGTGGGTTTCGCGCGGGCGCTGGTGGTGCATCCGAATATCCTGCTCATGGACGAACCGTTTTCCGCCCTCGACGTGCTGACCGCGGAGACGCTGCGCACCGACTTCTTGGATCTGTGGGCGGAAGGGCGCATGCCCATCAAGGGCGTCATCCTGGTGACGCACAACATCGAGGAAGCGGTGTTGATGTGCGATCGGGTGCTGGTGTTCGGCAGCAACCCCGGCCGGATCTTGAGTGAAATCAAGGTGACCCTGCCGCAGCCGCGCAATCGTCTGGATCCGAGTTTCCGCGAGCTGGTGGAGCGCATCTATGTGGAAATGACGGCGCGGCCCACGGGCGGGGCTCCGGGGCGTAAGGAGACTTTCCCGGGATTGGGGATCGGCAGCGTGTTGCCGCATGTTTCGTCCAACCTGCTCGCAGGCTTGATGGAAGCGGTCGCTGCCCCGCCTTTCAATGGCAAGGCGGACCTGCCGGAAATCGCCTCGGACCTGACCATGGAAATCGACGAGCTGTTTCCAGTGGCGGAAACCCTGCAGATGCTGCGTTTCGCGGAGCTGGAAGGCGGCGATTTGAAGCTGACCGAGGATGGTCTGGCATTCGCCCACAGTGCGCTCGATGAGCGCAAGCGCATATTCACGCGCCATTTACTCACGTATGTGCCGCTGGCCGCGCACGTGCGAAGGGTTCTGGACGAGCGGGCCTCGCATTCCGCCCGAAAGAGCCGCTTTATCGACGAATTAGAGGACTTTATGGCCGAGGACGCGGCGGAGCAGAGCCTGCGGGCGGTGGTGAGCTGGGGCCGCTATGCCGAGGCCTTTGCTTATGATGACGAGAATGCCATGTTCAGCTTGGAGAATCCGACTTAAAATGATGCGATGAACGAGATGGCGCCCTATCTGACCCTGAACGTTCCGCCGGACGAAATGGTGAAGTACATTCAGGATCTGATGACCCTGCCGCACGGCGAGATCGCGGCCAGTTCGGCGCTGGCGTTGGCGCAGCGGCACTGGGGCGGGGATACCCCTCTGGCGCGTGCCGCGTTGCTGCGTTGGGGAGCGCTCAATCTTGCGTTCCAGGATAAACGTCTGGAAACCTGGACGGTCACCCGCGATCACGATCGCATCCAGGTCCCCGCCGCCCTGGTGGCCGCCGCGGGCATTGCTCCCTTGGTACTGGATAATGAGCGCGCGGTTTTCGATATTCCTGCGCTCCTGGATGCGACGCTGGATTTTCAGCCGCCAGCGGGTCAGGCCTAAAAATACATGACAATTCCGGCCAAGCAAGCGCGCAAGTCGCGCTTTGGCGTACTGCGGACTATCGCCCTTTACAAGCTGGTCAAAGTGCTGCTGCTCCTGGGCGTGGCCTACGGAGAACTGCGGCTGCGAGATGCCTCACTGGCGGCGAAGCTGCTGTCTTGGGCGCAGACTCGGCCGTACGGATTGGAGCACCGCATCGTGGGGCAACTACTGGAATGGTTCAGCGGCTTGAGCGTGTCGCGAATCTATGCCTTGCGCATGGTGACGCTGGCTTACGCGGCGGTCTTCGCGGTCGAGGGGGTAGGGCTTTGGATGGAAAAGCGCTGGGCTGAATGGCTGACCACCATCATTACAGCTTCGCTGATACCTCTCGAGGCTTGGGAAATATTTTACCGGCCGACCATCGGCAAGGTGCTGATCTTAGTGGCGAATGTTGCTGTGGTGGGGTACCTCGTGTGGCATGTGCGCAAGACGCAGGCGCTGCGGCAACCGCCCATTGTGAAATGATCTTCATCTCGCGCCAAACGATTGATTCCGTCGTATTCTTCGCAGCGCTTAAGCCCACACCACCGTTTGGAGATCTCATGAAGAAGTCTGCGACCCTGATTAGCACCGCCTTGTTGGCCTTTGGTCTTGCCGCCGCCTCCATGGCCGCGGATGCACCGAAGACCGGTACCCCGGCCGCTGCCGATAGCTCGGCTCCTGCGACCTCGACCAAAGCCCATAAGCACAGCACCAAGAAGCACAAGAAGGCTTCGACCGCTGCTCCTGCGGCAAGCAAGTAATATTATTGGTATAACGCCCCGACCGCTTCACCGCGGCCGGGGCGTTTTTTTTGGGTTGAATAATTGTCGCTCACTCTGGCGGGTACATGGATCTGATAGTTGCAATAAAGGCCTTGATACTGGGAGTGGTCGAGGGATTGACGGAGTTCTTGCCTGTCTCGAGCACCGGGCACTTGATTGTCGTCGGCAGCCTGCTCAATTGGAACGACGAGAAGGGCGAAGTCTTCGAGATCGTCATCCAGTTCGCCGCCATTCTGGCGATTTGTTGGCTGTATCGACAGCGGCTTTGGACGGTCATCGCGACCCTGCCGCGCGAGCGCAGATCGCAGCTTTTCACCTTGAACCTGGTGCTGGCGTTCCTGCCCGCCGCCATCATCGGCGTCATCTTCATCCGTACGATTAAGAAGTACCTGTTCGCACCGGTTCCGGTGGCCAGCGCATTCATCATCGGCGGCATCCTCATCCTGCTGATCGAGAGCCGCAAGCGCGCTGCGCGGGTCGAGAATGTCGATGCCATCAAGCCACCCGATGCGCTTTGGATCGGCGTTGCGCAGACCTTGTCACTGATTCCCGGCACCTCGCGCTCGGGCGCGACCATCATGGGAGGATTGCTACGCGGCTTGTCGCGTCCGGCGGCCACGGAGTTTTCGTTTTTTCTCGCCATCCCCACCATCTTTGGCGCAACCGTGCTCGAGCTATACAAGGCGCGTCACCTGCTGAACGTCCATGATCTCGCGGTGATCGGCGTGGGCTCGATCGCCTCTTTCATCAGCGCAATGATTGCGGTGCGCGCCTTGCTGCGCTATGTCAGCGCCCATAATTTCAAGGTGTTCGCCTGGTACCGGATTGCCTTCGGCTTCGTGATCCTGGGCACGTGGTACTTCGGCCTGGTGAAGTGGTGAGCACGATATTTCCGCAGGCGGCCGATGTAGCGCACCTGATTCAAGTTGCGCTGACGCCGATATTCCTGATTTCCGCCATCGGCGTCACGCTCAATGTCCTGACCAGCCGGCTGGCGCGAATCGTCGATCGGGCGCGCACCATGGAGAACGAGGTGTGCCGGCCGGACTATCAGGCCGGCGCCCGCGATTTGCACGCGGCGCTCGGCGTCCTGGCACGGCGCGCGCGCTATATCAATGCGGCGATCACCTTGATTACGCTGTCGGCGCTGCTTATCGCGCTGGTGGTGGTGATGCTGTTCGTCAATGCGTTCGCGCACTGGGATCTGTCGGCTTTCATCGCCATCATGTTCATTTTGTCCATGCTGGCTTTCGCCGCGGCATTGACGGCGTTTCTCATCGAGGTGCGCATCGCCACCAACACCCTGACGATAGGCATCGAGGCAGCGTCGCGCCAATAGCGGGCGACGAGTGAGCGAAGGGGCCGCTAGTGAGCGGCTTGCGCGGGACGCTCGCGCACCGGGATCGGCACGTTGCACAAGTCGATGCGGCCGGCCGGCACCTTGAAGAAATCCTCCGGACGATTGCGGCGCGATTCGACCAGGGCCGCAAAGGTGGGTGTATCGGTGCGGATCACCTCGAGGTTTGATCGCTCCGCGGCCGGGACATCCGCGGCTACGCGAATCGACTTGATCGGCAGCGGTTTTTCGGTTTTGGTGTAGAAGCCCATCTCGGCGCTGCCGCGAGGCAGGGCGGAGAGCAGTTCGACGCCTTTGACGACGCGGCCGACCAGCGCGACATTGCGGTCCAGATGCCGTGGAGCGTGGCCGATGACCACGTACATCTCGGCGCCGCTGCCGCTTTCCGCGTCCAAATCGCGCCCGACGCCCACCATGGCATAGCAGTGCGCCAGCCACACCTTGTGCAGCGCGGCTGAGCGGGCCAGCGGCAGACCGTCGGTAAAGCCCACCTCCGGGGCATAGACATCGCCATCCGGCAATTTCGTGAAGGCCATGTGCGCCGGCATCGCCGAGTCGAATTCCGGCGCCACTTTGCCGATTCCGGGAGGCAGCGGATGCCGATTCTCGGGATCGCCCCATTGCGCGACGTAATTGTCCTGCTCGCGAATGACGGCAAGCCCGTTGAAGTACCCGGCACGCGTCAGGGTCTTGATGTTGGCCACATGCAACGGGGCGAACGCGGGGGCCAATTCGATGACCACGCGCCCTGAAGGCAGATCCACGTACAAGGTGTTGTTCGGATCCAGGGGACGCCAATCGGCGGGGCTGGAGGCCTTGAGGACCTCCGGCATGCTCAAGGGTTTAGCGGAAAACGCGGGCTGCGATAAAATTATCAGCGCGCAGGGGATTAAAAATCTAAAATTGGCATTCATGTACTTGAGTATTGCATAAATCCGTTACCGGCCAGGGGGCGAAATGCGCCGCATTTTATTGGGTTGCCTCATAGTTCTTATCGCCGAAATGCCGGTGTTGCTGCATGCACAGGGCTATCCGGGCGGCGGCATTCAGCCGATCACGGGGAGCGGCGGCCGCACGCCGCAGGGGAACGAGATCCCCTCCGCGCCGCTGGAGGTCAAGCCGGATAAAGCGGCCACGAAGGCCTATTCCGCGGGCATGAAAAGCATGCTGAAAGCGCATGAGCTGGAGGATACGATCGCGAAGGCCACGGACCCGGACAAGAAGGCGAAGGCGCTGTCGAAATTGGACGACACCTACGGCCGAGCGCTGGAGGAATTCACGGAAGTATTGCGCAACAAGAACGACATGTACGAGGCGTGGAACAAGATTGGCTTCATCCATCTGCACTTCGGCGCCTACCGCGAGTCCATCGATGACTACAACCACACGCTGGCGCTGAAGCCTGATCTGGAGGAGGCCATTGAACATCGCGGTGAGGCGTACTTGGGCATCGATCACTTGGATGACGCCAAGGCCACTTACATGGAGCTGTTCTTCCACGCGCGGCCGCTGGCGGATCGAATGATGGTGACCATGCAGGCCTGGCTGCAAAGCCATCGCGCTGCCGCGAACGGCATACGCGCCGCGGATATCGATGCCTTCGAAAAGTGGCTGCAGGAACGCGAGGGCATTGCGAAAACGGCGGCGGCGAACTAGGGCGTTGCGCCTATGGGGCGCGGCTCAGCGCATCGACCTTGGCGCGCAGCTGCTCCACCAGCTCCTCGAGCGCGGTGACGCGTTGACTCAATGTGGGGCCGGCCGAAGCCCCTGCGGCGCTGTGCGAGGCTTCGTCATGGGTCTCGACTTCCGGTTCCGCCGAGACGATTTCTCCCGAAAATAAATGCGCATAACGTGATTCGCGCGCGCCCGGTGCGCGCGGCAGCCGCGCGATGAACGGGCCATCCTCGCGGCTCATCAGGTTGCGCAACGTGGCCTCCACGGCTTCGGCGTCCGCAAACTCGCACAGTCGATTGGTGCGTGAGCGCAGCTCGCCGGGGGTCTGCGGGCCGCGCAGCAGCATTACGCAAATGACGCCGAGTTCCTGTTTCGTAAATTTCAAGGAACCGAACTCGGTGTTGCAGAAACGGTGCTTGTACTTCGTGACGCGCCCGCCATAGCCGGCCGACTTGTCGCTCACCATGTATTTCTTCATGAGCGAGTCGACCGATTGCTGCACCTCAGCCTCGCTCAAATCGAGCACCGGCTCGCGGTTCGTCTTTTGATTGCAGGCATTGGTAAGGGCATTGAGCGACAGCGGATACTGATCGGGAGTGGTAATTTCCTTTTCGATCAGGCACCCGATGACTCGCGCCTCGTGCGGCGTAAATTCAATATTCATGGCAGCTTCCAACTCGGCGCCGGTTGATCTACCGTAGCGCCCTTGAGCCCGAAAGAAAGACAGGATATCCGGAAATGAAGACCAAAGCCGCTGTCGCTACCCAAGCCCGCAAGCCCCTCGAAATCATCACCGTGGATTTGGACGGTCCGAGAGCCGGCGAAGTCTTGGTCGAGATCAAGGCCAGCGGCGTGTGTCACACGGACGAGTTTACCCGGTCAGGGGCGGATCCCGAGGGCTTATTTCCAGCCATCTTGGGTCACGAGGGCGCCGGAATCGTGGTGGATGTCGGTGCCGGCGTCACGTCGGTGCGCAAGGGCGACCATGTCATTCCGCTGTACACGCCCGAATGCCGGCAGTGCAAGTCGTGCACCTCGCGCAAGACCAACCTGTGCACCGCCATCCGTGCGACCCAGGGAAAGGGACTGATGCCCGACGGCACCAGCCGGTTTTCGATCGGCAAGGATCTCGTGCACCACTATATGGGCTGCTCGACTTTTTCGAATTTCACCGTGCTGCCAGAAATTGCCGTTGCGAAAATCCGCGAGGATGCGCCGTTCGACAAGGTGTGCTACATCGGCTGCGGCGTGACGACAGGCATTGGCGCGGTGATCAACACCGCCAAGGTGGAGGCGGGCGCCAATGTCGTGGTCTTCGGCTTGGGTGGCATCGGCCTCAACGTTGTGCAGGGCGCGCGCATGGTCGGCGCCAACAAGATCATCGGGGTGGATTTGAATCCCGGGCGCAAGGCCCTGGCCGAAAAATTCGGTATGACGCATTTCGTCAACCCGAAGGAGGTCGGCGGTGATCTGGTCGCTCATCTGGTGGCACTTACCGACGGCGGCGCCGATTACAGCTTCGAATGCGTCGGCAGCGTGGATCTCATGCGCCAGGCCCTGGAGTGCTGCCATCGGGGATGGGGTGTATCGGTGATCATCGGCGTCGCGGGCGCGGGCAAGGAAATCTCGACGCGGCCGTTTCAACTGGTGACGGGACGCGTGTGGAAGGGCACCGCCTTCGGCGGCGCGCGCGGCCGCACCGATGTGCCGAAAATCGTCGATTGGTACATGGACGGCAAGATCAACATCGACGATCTCATCACGCACAAAATGCCGCTGAATGACATCAACAGCGCATTCGACCTTATGCATTCTGGCGAGTCGATCCGCAGCGTCGTGCTGTTCTCGTGAGTTCGTTGACGTTGATTTCCGAGCACGCCTGCTACGGCGGCGTGCAGCGATTCTATCGGCACGAGTCGCGCGAGACCCGCGGCCCGATGAAATTTGCGGCCTATCTGCCGCCGCAGGCAAGGTCCGGCACGGTGCCGGTGCTGTATTTTCTATCGGGGCTCACCTGCACCGAGGAAACGTTCTGCATCAAGTCGCACGCGCAGAAGTCCGCGGCGGAACTTGGCCTCATGCTCATCTCGCCGGACACGAGCCCGCGCGAGCCGCGCATCCCCGGCGATGCCGATAGTTGGGATTTTGGCCTTGCGGCCGGATTTTATGTGGACGCGACCCAGGCTCCGTGGTCGCAGCACTATCGGATGGACAGCTATGTCACGCGGGAACTGCCGCAGGTCGTGGCGGCCCGCCTGCCCGCACGGCCGGGCGCGACCGGGATTTTCGGTCATTCCATGGGCGGCCATGGCGCGCTGACCTTGGCGCTGCGTAACCCGACGCAGTATCGCTCGGTGTCCGCGTTCGCGCCGATCGCCGCCCCCATGCAGGCGCCCTGGGGCAAGAAGGCATTCGCGAATTATCTGGGGCCGGATATCGAGGCGTGGCGCGAGCACGATGCCACGGAATTGGTGGCACGGCGGCCCTATCCCGGACCCATCCTCATCGATCAAGGGAGCGCGGATCAGTTTCTGGCGACGGAACTCATGCCGGAGAAATTTGCCGCGGCGGCGGCAAAATCCGGGCAGCAGTTAAATTTGCGCATGCAACCGGGCTATGACCACGGCTATTATTTTATTCAGACCTTCATGTCCGAGCATTTGCTTCACCACGCGGAACAGCTGCGTCATATTTGATCGGCGTAAAACCAAGTGCGGCCGCGACCGCCTTGAACAGCAGCAATCCGACGAAGGCAACGGCGTTGACATAGAGGATGTACAACACAACGGGTGCCGCGAAATCCGCGCGGCTGCCCGCGGGGCTGAGTAGAAAAAGGGCTGCCTCGTAAGCGACGAATGCGATGATAAATGATCCGATGGCTCTTACCGTGGTCGCCACGTTTCGCAGCGCCCTCTGCGCAAGCAGGGACGCCATCGTGGATAGCAGCGCGGCAATGCCGAGATCGATGCCGCCGCGGTAGCAGTCCCAATTCAGCGGATAGTGGAGCAACCCAAAACCAATGGCTTGGTTGGCAAGCCAGTTGACCGCAATCAAAACGAAGGCGTCTCGACGGGGCAAGAATAAAGCCGCCAGCGCTGCCAGCGCGGCGAAGGGAGTGCCGCAAGCCAGGCCTAAGGTGCTCGCCACCGTGAGGAGGGTCAAGACGCCGCCCCACGCGAAGCGCTGCGCCAATTGCGTATCCGGTTGCTTAAGTGTCATGGTTTGATTCCTCGGGTAGGGCCGGCGTTCAGAACTTTGCCTTGATGCCGGCGAATGCGCCCAGCGTCGGCTGATCGAAGGCATCCGGATTTTGATAGTGCCGATTGAGCAAATTGGTGGCGCGCGCGGTAAGCGCCCAGTGGCTGCTGAGATCGTAGACCGCAGCCAGATCCACCGTGGTGTAGCCGGGCGCATTTAGCCGCGGAATCGAACCATCCCGGTTGGTATCCACCCGGGAACCGACCGATAACACGGTTGCGTTCAGCGAAAGCCTGTCGGTCGCCTGCCAATTGGTAATCAGACTCTCTTTGTTTTTCGGCCGGCGCAACAATTCCAGCCGGGTCGTCTCGTCCGTGGCCTGCGTGTACGTATAGTCCAATCTAAAGGTCAGCGTCGGTATCGGCTGGTAAGTCACGAAGCTTTCGACGCCGTCGGTCTTTGCGCGCCCGATATTGGTCCACGTGGAGAAGTCCGCGCTGCTGGTGATGAGATCCTTGATGTTGATCCGAAAGTACGTCATGCCGAAGCGCAGGCTGTTCTTGAACAGTGCCTGCTCGAATCCGGCGTCCCAGCCCAAGTCCGTTTCAGGTTTTAAGTTCGGATTCGCAAAGAAGAAGAAGTCCGGAAAACTCTGAAACAACTCGACCAACGTGGGCGCCTTGAAGCCGGTACCGATGCTCGCTTTGATCTTGGTGCCGGTGTCGGCGATGAGATATTCCGGGGCGAAGCGATAGGTTACCTTGCTGCCAAATCGATCGTTGTCATCGTATCGAACGGCCAACGTGTCGTAGAAACCGTCCAAGAAGTTCGACTGCAATTCGACATAGCCCGAATTGATGTTGGTGCTCGCGGAAATCGGTGTTGTAATCGAATCATGCTGGTGTTCGGCGCCCAAAACCAATTTCTCATTGGCGGGGAGAGTCACGATGCCCTGCCAGTCGAATTTCACGCGGGCGCCGAAGTTGTCCGTCTCGGACGGTCCATCGGGACTGAAGTCGTAGGATTTGATGTTGCTGTAGGCGGCGCCAAGCGTTTGGTCTAAAGCTCCGCCGAAGCTCACCAAGTGAGCGGTCGCGCGGGTGTAGTACTGCTTCGTATTCGAGTCGCTCTGCGCGGTGTCGGGGATTGTCGGGAAGAAGGCGAAATTATCCCCGGTAAATCGCAGGTGTGAATCCGTATAGCGCGCAACCAACCCGAGATCAAAGGTATCCGTGACGTCATAGCCCAGTTTCGTAGAACCGGTCAGGTTGTCGTAGTAATCGTTGATCCGCGGCTGCCCCGGCTGCAGATAATCGGACGGCGTGACCGGGGTCGCACCGGAGTGCAAGTGTTGGAAATTGACTGCATAGTGGAACTTATCGGCGGAACCGCTGACCCCCGCGGTCTGGTTGAAGGTGTCGAATGATCCAGCTTCGATACCCGCATTGAATTGCGCAGGCCCGCTGCCGCTCTTGGTAATCACGTTGATCACGCCGCCCACGGCGTCCGATCCGTAGAGCCCGCTTTGCGGGCCGCGCAAGACTTCCACCTTTTGGATGTCCTGGGTCAATAGTTGGCCGAAATCAAATGAGGAGTTGGAGCTGCTCGGATCGCCGACGTCGATACCGTCAATCAGCACTTTGGTGTGGTTCGGATTCGTGCCGCGCATGAACACCGAGGTCTGGCCGCCCGGCCCGCCCGTTTGAACGACATTCAATCCAGGTACTTCTTTCAACAAATCCGGCAACGTGCGAACCTGCCGTGCGGCGATTTCCTCTGCCGTAACGACCGTCACGCTGCTGGCAATTTGAAGTTCGGGCGTCGGTATGCGGGTTGCGGTGACCACGGTGGACTGCAACCCGCTCTCTTCGCCCGGGCTGGCGATGGAGGCACAGAATGGAATCAATAGCGCAATGCAAGCAGCGGCTACGCGAGTAGCGGCGGATCGAATGTTCAAAGCGGCTCCCCAGTGGCGACAAACCAAGGACCGCATCGAGCTCAGGCGTTACGTGCTGAGCCCGCATTCGGACGCAGCTCTGCAGGCCTGCGTTAGCGCAGTCCACTCCGTCGCCACTAGGTTTTTTCCTCTCGCTCAGCACACCCCGGCTGGTCGATGGGCGACCACAACAGGTAGGTTTCCTGGCTCGCGGCTTGGAGTCCGTCATCACCTTCCCGGGTTCTTCCACCCAGTGGTCTTCGATGAAGGCACACCGCTTACAGTTGCGGGGGCAGCCCGGGTATTTCACCCGAGTTCCCTTAAATCCCCATACAGGGGAACCTGTCGTGTTCGGCTACGTTGACGGAAAATCCTGCGTTGGTCAACTGCCCGGCGCACGGACCGGCAACGCCAGGGTCGCGTATCATCGGCCGCCTCTAGAGTTCAATGCGACATCGTCTCGACGGAGGGCCAATTGAGAATCGTGTCGTTCCTGCCCGCAGCCACCGAAATGATTTACCTTCTCGGACTGGGAGACAAGCTCGTCGGTCGCAGCCATGAATGCGACTTCCCGGACGAGGCAAGGAATAAACCGGTCATCGTGGACTGTGTGCTCGATTTGTCCGGGATGACCATGGCGCAAATCGACGTCGCGGTCAGTGCGCAGCTCTCTCGGGGGAACAGTCTCTACGCGGTAGATGAAGTCAAGCTACGGCAGGCAGCTCCCAGCCTTTTGGTGACGCAGAATCTGTGTCAGGTTTGCGGTCCCGCGGGCAACGAAGTCTCTCAAGTCATCAAATCCATGAGCGACGCGCCGAAGATCGTCTGGCAGACGCCACGTAACTTCGAGGAAATGCTGGACGCGCTGCGCACCTTGGGCGAGGAAACCGGCACTGAAGACAAGGCTCTCGAGTGGTCGACCGCAGCCGCCAAGCGAACCAAGCGAATTTCAACCGCGACCCAAGCGCTGCCTAAAGTGAGAGTGTCTTTTTTGGAGTGGGTCGATCCGCTCTACTGCGGCGGACATTGGATTCCACAGATGTTGGATTGGGCGGGCGCCGAGGATGCTAATTCCAGGGCCGGCACGGACTCGGTCCGGATTGCCTGGGAGCAGGTTCTCGACCATCGACCCGAGGTTGTCCTGATAGCGCCCTGCGGCTTCAAAACCCGTGATGCACTGGTGCAGGCCACCTTGTTGACATCACGACCAGGTTGGAACGATCTACCGGCGGTTAGAAGTGGAAGAGTCTACGCCGTGGACGCCAACGCATATTTTGCCCGCCCGGGCCCGCGCCTTGTCGACGGTGTCGAGCTGCTGGCTCATTTGGCGCACCCCGAACATTTTTCGTGGTCGGGCCCACGCGATGCCTACTGTGCGGTATCGGGTTCCTAGCGGACCAGAACCAACGGTTCAGAAGTGATGCGGCCGTCGAAGTCCGTCCACACATGCTGCGCGAAATCGTACAGCTTGCAGCGGCGCACCGTGTTCCAGTAGTAGCGCCATGTGAACACTTCGGAGTTCAGCCTCTCGTCGAGGGTCGCGGCCAGTTTCGCCTGGGCTTCCTTCAGACGGTACAGCGGAATTCCCATGTTCACATGGTGTGCGCCGTGCTCGAGGATGTAGTGGATCAAACCGTCGAGCGGGCGAATGAGTTTGATGTGCACCGTCGTCGTTGCATAGCCCGCGTTGGCGGTCCATTGGTCGCGCCGCTCATACCAGGCCACCCGCGGGTGCGTGTGCTGCACGTAAATCACGAACCCCATGAGGCAGTTCCAAATGCAGAATGGGATGACGAAACCGAATATCAGCAGCGACCAGATCGACCTGCCGCTGTAGATGCCCCACACAACCAGGCCGCCGACCCACAGGGCGCCGAAGCCGGCCACCAACAGGCTGTCCCAGGTGTAGCTGATGCGCCGCGTGGAAACGTGCTTACGGCCCGGGAAAAATAATTTCTTCCACCACATTTCGATCATGTAGTAGACGCCCTGGCCGAAGCCGCTGCGATAGATGCGTTCCAGCAGCCGGCGTATTCCGGGCAGCTTTGCAAATTCCGCGGGCGAGTAGGGCGTCCAGACGTAGTCGCGCCCCTTCAAATTGGTGAAGCCATGATGCGCGAGATTGTGGCCGATCTCCCAGAGGCTGAACGGCGTCAGCGAGGGCAGGAAAGCGATTCGGCCGATCCATTTGTTCAGCGTCTTGTTCGGCGTATAGGAGCCATGGCAGGCATCGTGACCGATGACGAACAATCGGGCGATCCAAAGCGCCGCCACCAGGGAGGCAAAAACCTTGATCCACCAGGACTCCACCACCAGCAAACTGGCGATCGCCGCACCGAGAACCAGCCAATCGAGCAGGAACCAAATAACCGGCGTCGCGACGCCCGGCTTCAAAGCAAAAGGCTGCAATAATTTTTGAAACCGAAAGCGCGATTTATCCGGCGGCAATGGCGCCGCAGTGGCAGGCTTGGGCTGCGAAATGTCTGTGGAAGGTACCGGAGGTGTTTGCACTCAATGCCCCGTTTGCACGTGGAAAGGTCAACTTCCTATTATACGCGGCCAGGGGCGCTACGCATTGACTTATGTCACGCGGTCTCCGCATCGGGCCACAGCAAGACCCCTAAATGCTCGCAAGCCTCAATCAGGGCCGTGGCAGCCTCGCGGGTACTGGCATCCAGGCGTCTGTCATGGGTTAGCAGCCAGGTGAGCCTTGCCCGGCGAGAGCGGGCAGACGGGTCGCTGTCAAAAAGGGCCGGAAACAGGCCTAGCGCGTCGACGAATTCGCGCATTGCGGCCGTGGACGGGGCATTGGGCGAGGGGGTAAGCAGTAATTTCAACCAGGTGACGCATCGCTTGGCAAGCCCCGCGCGCGTCAGGCCGAGCCCCGTGCGGCGGCGCGATTCACCGTCGGCCAACGAGTCGGCGAGATTTCGATAGCGCTCCACGGACGACTCGTCCGCCGCCACCGACGGGCTGGCGTCAGACAAAATGGCCCGCAGCACATCACCCAGCAGCAAGGAAAGTGATTCAGCCAGAAATCGCTGGCATTGTTCGGCATCCGGACGCGAAAGCTGATCCCAGGAGAGAGGTCCTCCTATTCGTCGGGCGTTCGGCGACTTAGACATGACTCCCAGTGTAGCGGCTCTATTGCCCATCGCAACTGTATAAAAGTGCGACGAATATCACTGACACATCAATTCTTCAAGAAAATACGCCTGCCGCGTTGTTCGCCACCGGCGCGCCGGAAAAATTTAATGATTGACGATGTATCATATTCGTTGTTGCAACCCAGATCACAACTCGCTCCCGGACAGTGCCACGCCTTGGCCCGAGGAGTGCGGCGCATCGTGGCCGGTAATGCCGGCATGATGACCGGTCCCGGAACGAATACTTACCTGCTGGGCGAGCGCGAGATCGCGGTTGTGGATCCGGGCCCCGATGATGCGCGGCACTTGGACACGATTCTCTCCGCCGCGGGCGGTCCCATACGCTGGGTGGTGGTTACTCACACGCATCGCGATCACTCGCCGTTGGCCGCGGAACTCGCGCGGCGCACGCAGGCAATCCTCATTGGACTGCCGCCACCGCGTGATGGCCGGCAGGACGAAAGCTTCGCTCCGGAGAAGCAGCCGGCCGATGGCGAACGGCTGAAGCTGGGCGATACGGAATTGATCGCAATCCGCACTCCCGGCCATGCATCGAACTGCGTGTGTTATTTTTTGCCGCAAGAGCGGTTGCTGATTACCGGCGATCATGTCCTGGAGGGCGTCTCGCCGGTCATCCTGCCGCCGGACGGCAACATGGCCGACTACTTGGGCTCGATCGACAAATTGTTCGCCTACGATTTCGAGAGAATTGCTCCCGGTCATGGCGACGTCATGGATCAAGGTAAAAAAGTGCTCGAGGCATTGCGCGCGCACCGGCTGGCGCGCGAAAGCAAGGTGCTGCGCAATCTCGACAAATTGGGCGAAGCCAGCCTCGACAGCCTCATCCCCGTGGTTTACGACGACGTGGCGGCCGATCGGCATCAATGGGCTCGGTTGACGCTTCAAGCGCACTTGATCAAGTTGGTGCATGAGGGCCGGGTCAGTGAGCTGAACGGAATCTGGCGCCGCCAGCCATGAAGGCTCGACTTGGCGTCGCGCTGCGCGCCTTGAGCGTGCGGCGCGGCGCTAAATGGGTATTGCGCGACATCACGTGGCGGCTCAAGCCGGGCGAGCGTTGGGCATTGCTGGGCGAGAATGGCGCGGGCAAGACCCAGCTGCTGAAAATCTTGAGCGGCGACATCTGGCCCACGCCCACGCCAGCTGGTCCCGCGCGCCGCACCTACCTGGCGCGGCGCCACGCCGTGGACTTGATGGACGCGAAGCCGCGCATGGCCTATGTCGGCGGCGAGCGCCAGGACAAATATTCCCGCTATGAGTGGAATCTCTGCGTTCGGGATGTGGTGGCGACGGGACTCAAGCAGAGTGATCTGCTGCTTTCACCGCCGACCCGCGTAGAGGCCAGACGCGTGAGTGCGATGCTCTCCGAGTGCGGAATCGAGCGGCTGGCCCGGCGCAAATTCCTGTCGTTATCCTATGGCGAGAAGCGCCTGACCTTGTTGGCTCGGGCGCTCGGGCAGGACCCTGACTGGCTGTTATTGGACGAAGTCTATAACGGCTTGGATGCCGACTATCGCCGCCGGGTCGACGGCGTGCTTGAAGCCGCGCGCGGGCGAGGACAGTCGTGGGTTGCGACCGCACATCGCGCGGCCGATGTGCCGCGCGGCACGCGTCGCCTGATCGAACTGGCCCACGGCCGCATCCGCGAGATCAAGCCCTTGCTGCGGGCGGACACGGCGCGCATGGCCCTGCACGCAGAAGAAGAAATGCCGTTGGACCCGCACAGGCCGCCGCGGCACGCGCCGCCCGCGCGAATCAAGCGCTCAGGCATCGTGCTGGTGCGGCTCATCGACGTCGACTTGTTCGTCGAATATCGGCCGGTGCTGCGCGCGGTGAATTGGCAGCTGCGGCGCGGCGAGCATTGGTCGGTGTTCGGCGCCAATGGCTCAGGAAAGTCCAGTTTCCTTAAGCTTTTGTACGGCGACTTATCCCCCGCGGCGGGCGGAAAAATCGTGCGCGCGGGTCTGGCCGCGGGTGCGCCGATATCCGACTGGAAAAAGGCTGTGGGCTACGTGTCGCCTGAATTGCAAAGCGTG
Source organism: Steroidobacteraceae bacterium (assembly GCA_035997505.1). Taxonomy (GTDB): domain Bacteria; phylum Pseudomonadota; class Gammaproteobacteria; order Steroidobacterales; family Steroidobacteraceae; genus Bog-1198. The sequence continues at coordinate 32,202 of DASYIN010000011.1, forward strand.
TACGCGGTGGATGTCACGGTGTTGGAATTGGTTGCGAGCGGCCGCCACTCGAGCATCGGCCTTGCGGAGCCGATGACCGCGGCGGACAAAAGAGCGGCGCGGCGCTGGCTCAAGTTCTTCAAGCTGCTGAGCGTGGCCACGCGCCGGCCGCGCGAACTGTCGTATGGACAATTGCGGCGGGCGCTCATCGCGCGCGCCATGACGGCGGATCCCCATATCCTTTTGCTGGACGAGCCGCTTACCGGCCTCGATCCCAAGCAGCGCGCGTCGATCAAGCGTTTGCTTGGGCGCCTGATGCAGCGCCAAATAACTATCGTTGCCGCCGTGCATCATGCCGAGGATCTGCCGCGCGGCATGACGCACGCATTGCATTTACATAAGCGGCAGGCGCGTTGCGAGGATTCCCATTCTGCGACGCAAGCGGCGGCAGGATGAAGCATCGGCGCGCGAGACTGCATGCCTTCAAATTCGGCATGGAAGAAAGATTATGTTGCGTCTCACGTCAGCGGCTTGTTTTGCAGGGATGATGGTTCTCGCCGCGTGCAGCGGTTCCGGCTATGCCGTACGCCCGGTGCCGCGCATCGCCGCCGACACGGTCGGCAAGCCGGTGAGCGTACTGCAAGAAGCCTTCGGTGAGCCGCGCAAAATTGACAAGACCTCGACGAAACTGGTCTATGTCTGGTTTCTGCCGCAAAAGCCCAAGGAGGGCGCGCCATCCGGGTTCCAAGGATGCGAAATGGAAGTCACCGTCGATGCGCGTTCACAGCGTGTTTTGGGATATTCCCTGTCGAACATCGGGTACTCGGCCTGCCGCGATGTACAACGGCGCATCCGCGTGGCGCAGCGCTGACAACGGCAAAGCGGTTTCTCGCTACAATACCCGGCTTCGCCTGATGGCGGATTGCGCTCGGGGTCGTTGCCGTTGATACCAGTCTCAATTCTTTCGCTGCTGATCCAGGTGGCGCTCATCGTGCACGTGATCAGAACCGGCCGGAACACCCTCTGGATCTTCGCCATTGGGCTTCTGCCGGGCATTGGTTCGCTCGCGTATGTGATCGCTGAGGTTTTGCCTGACCTGTTCGGCGGCCGCACTGCGCGCCGCGCCAAATCCGGCATGCAGCGCATGATCGACCCGAACCGGGACCTGCGCCGCGCCGCCACGGAAGTCGAAATCTCCGGAAATGTCGACGCGCGGCGCCGCCTCGGCGAGGAATTGTCCGAGCGTGCGCAGTTCGATGAAGCCATCGAGGTATATCGCGGCGGTCTCCGGGGGGTTTTCGAATTCGATCCGACGCTGCTACTGGGCATGGCCGAGGCGCAATTCGGCAAGCACGACTTTGCCGGGGCGCGTGCCACGCTGGAGTCGTTGGCGCAGCACAATCCGGATTTCAAGTCGGCCGATGCACAGCTGCTGTATGCGCGAACGCTGGAAGCGCAGGATGCGCTGGACGAGGCCGAGCGTCAGTACGCACTGATTGCGCCTGGATTTCCCGGCGCCGAAGCGCGCCTGCGCTATGGCTTGTTGCTCAAGCGCCGCGGCAAGCTGCAGGAAGCACAGCGCATACTCAAGGACTTGCTGGACGGCGCCAAGCTCGGTCCGGCCCACTACCGCAAAGCGCAGGCCGAATGGCTGGACCGCGCGCGGCGCGAATTAAGCTAAAATCCGGCGGCAGCTTCAATTCCATTTTTAAATCGGGAGTCTTCCATGCAACTGAGCAGGCGCTTAAGTTCGCTCGTTTTGGCGTCCGTGGCTGCCATTGCGCTGGCGGCGTGCACCGGGCAAAAAGTGCCCGCGGAAAAGCTCATTGCTGAAATTCAGCAGACCGTTACGGCTGCTTCCGATGAGGCGAAGAAGTACATTCCCGAACAGCTCATGGCTGTGCAGACAAAGTTGGACGATCTCAAGGCCTCATTCGAGAAGAAAGATTACCCTGCCGTGGTGACCGGAGCCCCGCCGGTGCTGGATGCCGCGCAATCGCTGGCCACGGCTGCCGCCGCAAAAAAGGACGAAGTGCTCAAGGCACTGAACGACAAGTGGACGGCGCTGGCCGGCAGCGTGCCGGGCTACATGACCGCGATCCAGAATCGCATCGATGCGCTGGGTAAGAAATCCAATAAAAAGGCCGCCGCAGGAATTGACCTTGACGCAGCCCGATCCGGCGTAAGCGATGCGACTTTGTTGTGGTCCAAGGCACAAGGTGCGTTCGCCGCCGGCAACTTGGAGGAGGCGGTCAACACCGCGCAGAGCGTCCGGGCAAAGGTCGAGGCGCTGGCGGCGACATTGAAGCTGGACCTTTCCGCCGTCAAATCATAGGGCGAGAGTGCCCTCGCTGATGATAATTGCCGTGCCGGCAATGTAGGCGGCAATCATGCTGCCCTGGTCGATTTCAAGACGCACTCTGACCTGGCCGGGGCGCATCATCTGGTAGCCCTGCCGGCCGATGAACGTGGTGGATTTTCTCGCAAACTGGCCCAAATCCCAAAGATACGCCGCGAGCATGGCGTGCGCATTGCCGCTGACCGGGTCTTCGGGGATACCCAGCGCGGGGCAGAACATGCGCGATTCGGTCCAGATCTCGTCGGAATCGCGATTGACGCCGAACAAGAAGAAACCGTCCGTTCCAAGCTCGCTGCCCAGCGACAGCAGCGTCTCGAAATTCGGCGCGAGCTTGTCCAAAATACGGTGGTCGGCGATCGGCACGAGCAGGCGGCTGCTGCCCTTGCGGGCGATTCGGGCCGGCATGACTTCGTGCAGCTGCGTGGCCGGGAGTTTGAGCGCCTCGGCGACCCGCAACGTGGTCTTGAACGGCAGCGGCGCGTCCAGCTCAGGCATCGTTTGGCGAAATTCGATCACGGATTCCGTTCCCGTCGCGCGCGTCTCTGTTTGAGCGCTGACCTCGACGATCCCGGTGCCGGAGTGCTGGCGGCAAACACCCGTCGTGCGCCGTCCCAATGCCAGGAGCACGGCGTGGGCGGCCACGGTAGCGTGTCCTACAAATGGCGACTCCTTGCGTGCGTTGAAAAAACGCAACCGCACATCGTGGTCCGCGGCGTTGGCCGCGAGCACGAACGCCACTTCGGCGTGGGCGAATTCGCGCGCGACCGCCTGCAACGTGGCGTCGTTTTGACCGTCCGCGTCGAGCACGACGATCGCTGGATTACCGGTGAAGCGCGTCGCGGTGAACGCGTCTACTTGAAAAATGCGCAATGCAGCCTCCGAAGCCTACGCGCAAGTTTTGCACGCATCGGGCCGGCAGGCTACACTTCTATGAACCTTGGGGTGGCTTGAAAAGGCCTGAGATGCGGAACATCGAATACTCGGTGAATTTCGCGAACCCGTTGAACCTGACCCGGTTAATACCGGCGTAGGGAGCAGGTGATTCATATGCGCGCAGCCGTCGAAATCAGCATGTATCCGTTGACCGGAGAGTATCGCCCGCCCATTCAGGCCTTCATCGATCGCTTGAATACGCATTCGGGCCTCGTCGTGAGGACCAACGCCCTCGCTACGCAAATCTGGGGTCCACTCGACCGAGTGATGAGCGTTCTGACGGAAGAAATGGCCCGATCGGCGGCCGACCCGACGCAGCTGGTCTTTGTGATGAAGGTGCTTCCGGGCCTGGCCCCGCCGGATCCGGGCCGAACGTGATTCACGACCTATCGGTCCAGCTCGTAGGTGCCTGGCACGATACGAGCTGGGTCGAACTCTTGGCGGCCGCGCTCGCATTGATCTATGTGCCGCTTGCAATTGGACAGCGGTTGAGCTGCTGGTTTGCCGCGTTCGTCAGTTCCGTGCTGTACGTGTGGGTGTTTTTCTCGGCTCGTCTCTACATGGAGTCGGCGTTGAACGCCTTTTTTGCGGCCATGGCGGTCTATGGCTTCTGGCAGTGGCGCCAGGGACGGGAAGGCAGCGCGCTCGCGGTGTCTCGATGGCCGCCGGTCCGGCATGTATTGGCACTGATGGGGATTGCCGCCGTGGCCGCCATCAACGCGTTTCTCCTGGCGCGATTTACGCCCGCAGCCAATCCCTTCATTGACTCCATGCTGACCTGGTCCAGCGTTTTCACGACCTTCCTGGTGGCGCGCAAGGTCTATGAGAATTGGTACTGGTGGCTGCTGATCGATTCGATCAGCATGTGTTTGTACTTGACGCGCCATTTGTATCTGACGATGCTGCTTTATGGTGTGTATGTCGTTCTGTGCGTGATCGGCATGCGCGAATGGCGCCGCAGCCTCCCCTCCGCCGCGTATGCAGCCGCCTGATGTCGAGCGGTTATGCCGCACCATCGTGCCCGGCTCTGGAAGCGTGCAGGTGCAATTCTTGGGCGCGGGGTTGCTGAGTGAGACGTACAAAGTTACGCGCGATGGCGCCGCCTATGCGCTGAAAGTCGCGTCCGAACACCGTCCCGAATTAGGGCTGGATCGAGCTTGGGAAGTGCGGATACTCGAGCGTGCAGGCGGCGCAGGTCTGGCTCCGCGCCTGGCGTACTCGGATGCCGGCGGTACCGTCGTGGTTGCCCGCTGGGTCTCGGGCCTGCCATGGGTTTTGCAGGAGAGCACACTAACCGCGAGTATTCGCAGCATTGCGGCGCTGCTGCGCCGAGTTCACGCGCTGGCCGTTCCCGCGCCGCCGCGCGTGGTCAGCCCGCTGCAGTGGATCACGATTTACGGCACGGCGCTTTCACGCAGATCAGCGCCTCCCGACGATCCTGCGCTGCGCACAGCGGCCATCAACCGCGCGCAGGAAATTGCCGAGCCGCCGCTCGTCGCCGGCGTCGTGTGCCACAGCGATCTGCACGCGATGAATTTGATCCGCGGCGCTGAATCCTTGATCTTGCTGGACTGGGAATACGCCCATGTTGCCGATCCGCTATGGGATCTCGCGGGTTGGAGCGCGAACAACGATCTCGAGGCGGGCGCCCAGTGGACACTGCTGAACGACTACATGCAAGCCACTCCAGCGCAGCAAGATTGGCGGCGTCTCAGGCTGTTTCTCTGGCTATACGACTACGTATGTTTGCTCTGGTGCCAACTTTACTCAAGCGTACTGGGCGAACAGGGGTGGGGCGGGGAGGGGGCAGGCAAAGGCATTGCCGAGCGCGCAAGAGTGCTCGACGCGCGGCTGCACCTTCCGGCACACTACGCCGCCTAGCGCCCCGCGAGGGCAGCAACGGAGGTTTGGATGGCGCGGATGATTGTGGTGGATCGTGACGGCAAAGAACACGAGATCGAAGCAAAGACCGGATTGAAGATCATGGAGATTCTGCGGGAGCTCGACTACGGAGTCGCAGCGATTTGCGGAGGCCTTTGCTCCTGCGCCACGTGCCACATCTACGTCGATAAAAAGTGGGCCCCCCTGCTGCCGAAGCGGCAAAGCGACGAGCTCGAGCTGCTGAATGAGCTGCCCGATTACCGCGCCGAAACCTCGCGGCTCTCCTGCCAGGTCGACTTTACCGAAGCGCTGTCCGGCATCAAAGTGACCGTCGCAGCGGATTCGTAGGTCTGCCCCAAGTCACTGCTTCTTCTGCGCCTGCCGCTTGACGGCGTCTTGCGCGGCGGCGACCGCGCCGGGATCACCGAGGAAGCGCCGCGACAGCGGCTGTAGCTGTGCATCGAGCTCGTAAAGAATGGGGATGCCGGTCGGGATATTGAATTCCACGATGTCGGCCTCCGACATCATATCGAGCATTTTCACGAGTCCGCGCAGCGAGTTGCCGTGCGCGACGATGAGCACATTCTTGTTGGCCCGCAACTCGGGCACGATTCGCGTTTCCCAATAGGGCAGCACGCGCGACAGGGTGTCCTTCAACGATTCGGACGCGGGCAGCCAGGTCGGATCGACATCTGCGTAGCGCGGGTCGAAGCGCGGATGCCGCGGATCATCCGGGCTCAACGGCGGCGGCGGCACATCATAGCTGCGGCGCCAGAGTTTGACCTGCGCCTCGCCGTGCTGCTCAACCGTCTGTGCCTTGTTGAGCCCCTGCAAGGCGCCGTAGTGGCGCTCATTCAGCCGCCAACTGCCCTCGACCGGTATCCACATGCGATCGGTCGTGTCGAGAATCATCCACAACGTGCGGATCGCACGCTTCAATACCGAGGTAAACGCAATGTTGGGCTCGATCTTTTCCGCCAACAGCTCGCGCCCGGCCTGCACCGCCTCCACGCGTCCCTGATCGCTCAGGTCGACGTCGTGCCAGCCAGTGAATAGATTCTCAACGTTCCAGGTGCTCTGGCCATGGCGAACCAAGATCAATTTTCCGGGCATTGCTTTTCTCCTAACGACGCATCGCCGCCGCGAACAGGCCGTCAAACACCGTGGCCAGCGTGGCGCCTTGGTGCACATTGACTTGCAGGCGGATTCGCCCGCGATCGGCGCGCAGCAACATTCTTTCGAACTTGTCGATCTCGGCGCCTCCGGGTATCTCGATGCTGGCGCGCATCTCGCCGTGCACCGGCGCGAGGAAGCGCATGCTCGACTCCTGGATCACCGCCTCGGCGTCGAGTCTGCGCGTGGCGAGGAAACGCGTGATCCAAGCCCAGCCGGTCAGCACCGCCAGCGAGTACAAGCTGCCGCCGAACGCCGTTCCCTTGTGATTCGCGTTCGGCGCAAGCGGCGCACGCAAAATGAGCCCGGTTTCGTCCGCCGACTCGACGATGATTCCCATCGGTCTCGCCAACATGATTTCCCGATCGATGCGCTCCTGCAGATAGTCCGCGCCGAATCCGCCTGCCTGCTGCATCTGGAGCATCAATCCTGCGCGAGGCGCCTGACCGCCTGCAATGCCACGGAAATGGTCGCGAAGTCCGGCGGCGAACCGGTGCGCAGATCGGCGACCAGCCGTTTCAGCGAGTCGACGCTCACGGAATGCCGGGAAAGCCATTGATCGACCCGCGCCGCGGGCTCGCGACCCTTGCACCTAAGCACCTGCAGTGTTATCTGGCCCTGCAGTGCATACAAGTTCTCGCGCAGCGTGCCGCGCGCGACCCCCTGCCAATGTCCGTCCGCCGCCAACGATTCGATTTGCTCCTTGATCCAGGTGAGCCCGATGCGCTCCCCGAGATCGAAATAGGCCCGGGCGGCATAGCCGATCCGCACCCGGGCGGTTCTCGAGACTTCGACCAGGTCGAGCGCACTGTGCAGCTCCTCGAGAGATGCGATGCGCACCGCGAGATGCTCCGGCACACGCTGCTCGACCAATTGCGAGCGCAGCGCGCTCATGCGGGCCTTTTGCGTGACGCCGAGAACGCCCGCCAATTCGTGGAACAGCTCGCTCACCTTGCCGGCGTAGCGGGAGACAGCGCGTTTGATGTCCAGATCGTTGCGCCGATTCTCGAGCAGCCAGTAGCTCATATGCCGCAGCAGGCGCGTCGTTTGAAACATCGCCGTGTACTGTACGGAGGCGGGAATGTGATTATCCAACGCTTCGATTTGCGCCCAGATATTGCGCACTGCAAACACCTCGCGTGCGATGCTGTAGGCACGCGCGATGGCCGCAGGATCCGCGCCCGTGTCGTCCTGAGCGCGCACCGGAAAGACCGGCCCCATGCGATTGATCAAACTGTTGGTAATGGCGGTTGCGATGATCTCGCGGCGCAGACGATGCCGCCGGATCCGCCGCGCAAAGCGTTTCTGCACCGGCGCCGGAAAGTAGCGGTTGAGCTCGGTGGACAGATAAGGATCCTCGGGTACGTCGGAGTGTATGAGCGCCCGGTAGAACCAGATTTTTCCGTAGCTCAAGACGATGGCGAGTTCCGGGCGCGTCAATCCTTCGCCCGCCTGGCGCCGTTCAGCAATGTCTTCATCGCTGGGCAGGTATTCCAGGGCGCGGTTCAAATCCCCGGAGCGTTCGAGCGCACGGATGACATAGGCATTTTCCGACAGCAGCTGCCGGGTCTGAAATTCGCCCATGCTGATTGCCTGGCCCTGCAGGTAGTTATTGCGCAGTACCAATCCGGCGACCTCGTCCGTCATCTGCACCAGCAGCCGATTGCGCGCGGGTTGCGTGATTTCGCGGGCGCGCACCGCGCCATTCAGCAAAATCTTCAGATTGACTTCGACGTCGGAGGTGTTCACACCGGCCGAATTGTCGATGAAATCCGTGTTGAGGCGGCCGCCGCGGCGGGCAAACTCGATGCGGCCGAGCTGCGAGAGCCCGAGGTTGCCGCCTTCGCCTATGACCTTGCAGTTCAATTCGCGTGCATCGATGCGCACCGCATCGTTGCTGCGGTCCCCGACATCGCTATGGCTTTCGCTGCTCGCCTTCACGTAGGTGCCGATGCCGCCGTTCCACAGCAGGTCGACATGCGCCTTCAAAATCGCCTTGATGACTTCGTTCGGCGTCGCCTGCGCCGGAAGCTCCAGCAGCGTCTGCGCCTCGCGCGACAGCGAAAGATTCTTGGTGGACCGCGAGTACACCCCGCCGCCCTTGGAGATGGCCTTGCGTGAATAATCGTCCCAGGAAGAGCGCGGCAACTTGAACAGGCGTTGGCGTTCCGCGAAGGAACGCGCAGCATCGGGCTGCGGATCGATGAAAATGTGCTGATGATTGAAGGCGGCGATCAGTCGTATGTGCGGCGACTGCAGCATGCCGTTGCCGAACACGTCTCCGGCCATATCGCCAATGCCGCACACCGAGAAGTTCTGCGTCTGGATGTCCACGCCGATCTCGCGGAAATGGCGCTTGACGCATTCCCAGGCGCCGCGCGCCGTGATCGCCATCTTCTTATGGTCGTAGCCGGCCGAACCGCCGGACGCGAATGCGTCGCCGAGCCAAAAGGAATACTCCTGGGAAATCGCGTTGGCGATGTCCGAGAAAGTGGCCGTGCCCTTGTCGGCCGCAACCACGAGATAGGCATCGTCCTTGTCGTGGCGCACGACCATGCGGGGCGGAACGATCTTCTCATCGACAATGTTGTCGGTCACATCCAGCAGTCCGCGAATCAGTGTCTGATAGCAGGCGATCACCTCGGCCTGCTGCGCTTCGCGCTCGGGGGGAAGGCGCCTCACGACGAATCCGCCTTTGGCGCCGACCGGTACGATGACCGTGTTCTTCACCTGCTGTGCCTTCATCAATCCCAATACTTCGGTGCGGAAATCCTCGCGTCGATCCGACCAACGAATGCCGCCGCGGGCCACGTGACCCATGCGCAGATGCACGCCTTCCATGCGCGGCGAGAATACGAATACCTCGAACAGCGGCTTCGGCAGCGGCAACTCGCGCAGCTGCTGGCTCTCAATCTTGAAGGAGAGGTATTCCTTGAGCTGGCCCGAGGCGTAGGGCTGGAAGGCATTGGTTCGCACCGTGGCGGAGAGCGCATTCCACAGAGCGCGCAGGATGCGATCCTCGTCGGAGCGCGTGACTTCCTCGAGCGCGGAGAGAATGTCGCGGCCGAGCCGTGCGAGAGACCTCGAGCGAACGGCGGCCTGCAGCTGCGGGTCGAATCGCGCCGTAAACACGTCGGCGAGGAGCCTCGAAATCGGCGCATTGTTCTCCAGCACCTGGGCGATGTAGCCCTGGCTGAAGGGCAGGCCGGTTTGCAGCAAGTAGCGGCAATACGCCCGCAACACCGTGACCATGCGCCACGGAATCCCAGCCGAGAGCGTCAGCTGATTGAAGCTGTCGTTGTCCATGCGGCCGGTCCACACCGCGGTAAATGCACTCTTGATCTCGCGGTCCAGCGCCTCGGTCGCGATCGCGGGAGCGGCGTGCATGACGAGTTCCAGATCCTGGATCCAGCCGCGCCGGCCGCCCGCGAATTCCAGTTCATAAGGCCGCTCCGCGATGACTTTCAGACCCATGTTCTCGAGCATGGGCAACAAGTCTGAAATCGGAATCGCATCCTGGCCGCGAAAGATCTTCAGGAAGAATTTATCCTTGCGCTTCGGATCCGGCCTGTAGATGTCCAAGTGCAGGCGTGCGGGTTCCTTCTCCATCGATTCGAGAAAGGAGACATCGAGCGCCGCGGCATCGCCCAGGAAATCCTCGGTGTAGGCGGCGGGAAAGGCCTGGGCATACTTGTCGTACAACTGCAGCGCATAGGCTTCGTCAAAGCGCGCGAGCAGACCGGTCTTGAAGGAATCCAACCACGAGCGCACGGCCGCGGCGACGCGGCGCTCCAGAACGTCGGAATCGACATGCACGATTTCCGAGGGCAGCGTTCGCGCGACGATGTGGATGCGGGCGAGATTCGATTCGGCGATCTGCACCTGGGATTCCATGCTGACCGCGGAGAACGCTTCGCGTATTACCCGCTCGATACGCTGACGAACCTGCGTGTTGTATTTCTCGCGCGGTACGAAGACCAGGCAGGAGTAAAAGCGGTGAAACAGGTCGCGGCGCAGCAGCACTCGAACGCGAGGCCGCTCCTGCAGGCCGAAAATCCCCGTGACGATGCGGGTGAGCTCCGGCACGTTCGCCTGGAACAGCTCATCGCGCGGAAAGGATTCCAGAATGTGCTGCAGCGCCTTGCCGTCGTGGCTATCGGGCGGCAGTGCGAAGTGTTCCGCCACTTGCGCGATTTTCTGGCGCAGCAGCGGAATTTCACGCGGATTGCTGTTGTACGCGGCGGAGGTCCATAACCCCAGGAAGCGCCGTTCACCGATCAAGCGTCCCTTCGGGTCGAATTGTTTGATACCGACATAGTCCAGGTAGCCGGCGCGGTGCACGGTGGAGAGCGAGTTGGCCTTGGTGACCAGGCTCAAGTTGCGCGAGCGGCTTTGTCTGCGGATGTCGCTGCTCAGAACGCGAGTCGTGCTTTCGGTTTTTCTGTGCCCGGCACGCAGGATCCCCAGGCCCGTGGGCATGACCGGCTCCAGCATTTCGCGGCCTTTGCCGCCGCGCAGGCGGTATTCGCGGTAGCCAAAAAAGGTGAAGTGGCGATTTTCCATCCAATCGAGCAGTGCGCAGGTCTCGCTCAAGTCGTCCGCATCGACGCGCGCGCTCATCAAGCTCAAATCCTGCACAGCGCCGCGCGCAGCGGCCCGCATGGCCTCCCAATCCGCGCACGCCGCGCGCACGTCGCGCATGCTGCGCTCGATCTGTGCGGCCAGGGATTTCAATGCCGCGGGATCGACGATTCGATCAACCTCGACATGCTGAAAGGATTCCAGGCGCTGTTTCGCGCCCGCGGACGGTTCGGCGCGCTTCTCGAGCGCGCTCAAATTGCCGCCGCGGTCGCGCACAACCGCGAATATCGGATGCGACAGGAAATGCAGGGTCAGCGCGCGTTCGGTCAGCGCGAGGCCGACCGAATCGACCAGGAAGGGCATGTCATCGTTGATGACTTCGATGACGGTGTGCGGAGAGACGAAGCCGTGCTCGCGCAGCGTGGGGTTGAATACCCGCACCAGCGCGGCCCTGCCCCGCTGCATCGCGAACATCAGGTGCGAGAGCGCCGCGCCGGCGAGATCCTTCGCATCCCGGTCCGCGAGGTCGCTCATGTCCACATGGGCAAAGTAGGTCTGCAGATACCGCCGCCAGTCCACCCCGCGCACGGATTTGGGCGGACGCACCGGGCTGCGCAAAATCGCGGAAATGAGGCTGCGATGCTGTTCTGAAGAAACCTGGTACATATCCTGATCCCTTGGGTGTCAGGCGCGAATTATGCCAGTCCGCGACGATTTCAGGGACGGTGTTGTCCCGCGAGGTATTGCTGCGTCTGCATTTCCACGAGGCGGCTTGCTGCGCGTAAAAATTCCAATTGCAATCGTTCGCCGTGATAGAGCGATACCGGTGCGGCGGCGGCCGATACTACTACATTGACATTTCGATCGTAGAATTCATCGACGAGCATGATGAAGCGGCGCGCGGCATTTTCATTGCCGCGGGTGAACTCCGGGATATTCGAAATGAACACGGTGTGATACAGACGCGCAAGCTCGATGTAGTCATTTTGACTGCGCGGTCCTTCGCAAATGTCTTTGAACTCAAACCACACCATGCCGGCGCCGGTTGCCTGGGCCTTGATGTGCCGATTTTCCACCGACAGCGTCGTGGGGCCGGCGGCGCTGTCGCCTGCAAGCGCCGCGAAGCGCTGCTTGAGCTGCGCCGCGGTTCCCGGCAACTTCGAATCCAGATAAGTCGGTGCCTGCTCCAATTGCCGCAAGCGGTAATCGATGCCGCCGTCCAGATGCAGTACCTCGACGTGGCTTTGAAGCATTTCGATGGCGGGAAGAAATCGCTGCCGCTGCAGCCCGTCCTTGTACAGCTCCTGCGGCGCAGTGTTGGACGTTGCCACCAGTGTCACGCCGCGGCTGAACAAGCCCGCGAAGAGTCCTCCCAAAAGCATCGCATCGGCAATGTCGGACACGAAAAACTCGTCCAGACACAGCACGCGCAGCCGCGCGGCCAGGCGCTCGGCGACGGTGTCGAGCGGGTCGGCGCGGCTTTTGACCTTGCGCAGTTCCGCATGCACCTGGCGCATGAAGCGGTAGTAGTGCGAGCGCTCGCCGAGTTGCAAGGGCAGCGATTGGAAGAACAGGTCCATCAAGAGAGTCTTGCCGCGGCCAACACCGCCCCACAGGTACAGGCCGCGCAAGGGCGTCTCGGCGGGCGCCGCCGCGAGGCGCCGCAGCTGCGTGCGCAGCTTGTGGCTGATGGATTGCGACTGCTCAGCCAGACGCGAGCGCAAATCATCGAGCCGCGCGGCGGCCTCAAGTTGAGCCGCGTCAAACTCGAGCCGATGCGCCGTGGTTTCGGCGGTTAGGCGTGCTGCAATCGACGGACGTTCTTTAGACAATCGATCTTTGTTCTTAGAGGCTTTGGTAGTTGGGGCCGGAACCGCCTTCCGGAGTAACCCAGGTGATCTGCCCTGCGTAGGGTTCCTTGATGTCGCATGCTTTGCAGTGGACGCAATTCGACGCGTTGATCTGCAATTTTTGACCGCCGCTGCCGTCCGCAATCATTTCATAGACGTTCGCGGGACAGAAATTGGTGCAGGGATTGCCGAAATCCTTGATGCAGCGGGTCGCGCACAAGGTGGTGTCCGCCACGTGCAGGTGCACCGGTTGATTTTCATCATGCGTGGTGGAGGCAAAAAACACCGATGCCACGCGATCACGCGGCGGCAGCTCCCGATCGCTCCAGCCGCGGTCGGGCGAGACGTATTCATCGAGACGTTTGAGTGCCCTGTCGTCGGCGTGATTGGCCAAGGTCCACGGTGCCTTCCCCAAGGTGATGGTCTCAAAACCAAAATTCACCGTTCCCAGCAGAAGCCCCCGGCGGAAACCCGGCCGGATATTGCGCACCTTGTATAGCTCGCGGCCGCCGCGGGACTCGCGCCAACGCTTGTCGAACCCGGCACTCGAGCCGGTTTCGACATAGTGGGCAGCCGCGGTCACCCCAGAGCGAATCGCCTGATGGATGCCCTTGATCTTCGGCATGTTGAGCGTGCCGCCGGCATCGCCAACCAGCAAGGCGCCAGGCATTTCCAGCGTCGGCATGGATTGATATCCGCCTTCAATAATGGTGCGCGCGCCGCCCGCGATGATTTCGCCGCCCTTCAGCAGGCTCTTGATGTCCGGATGATTCTTCCATTGCTGAAACGCCTCGAAGGGCTTGAAGCGCGGGTCCGCGTAGTCCAAACCGACCACGAAGCCGACGTAAACGCGATCTTTATTCAGGTGATAGAGAAAGCTCCCGCCGTAAATGCTGTTATCGAGCGGCCATCCGGCAGTGTGCTGGATGAGACCGGGCTGTACGCGCCCCGGCGGTAACTGCCACATTTCCTTGAGCCCCAAGCCATAGGTTTGGGGCGATTTTCCGGCATCGAGCTTGTAGCGGGCGATCAACTGCTTGGAGGTGCTGCCGCGGCAACCCTCGCACAGCATGGTGATCTTGGCGTGAATTTCCGGACCCAGAGCAAAATTGGGGCCGGGCGCGCCGCTCTTTTCAACCCCCATATCACCGATGCGAACGCCCTTGACGGCGCCGGTGGCGTCGAAGAGCGCCTCCGCGGCCGCAAAGCCCGGGAACACGTCAACACCCAGTTTTTCGGCCTCAGCACCCAAAATCGTCACGAGTTGGCCCAGGGAGACGATCAAATTGCCGTGGTTGTTCATTTGCGGTGGGGTAATCGGTGAGCGATAACGCTTGTTGCGCGTCATGAACAGAAAATCGTCGCGTGTGGCGGGGACGCAGATGTCGGGCGGATTCTCGCGCCACTGCGGCAGCAATTCGTCCAGGGGCCCCGGCTCCATGACGGCGCCGGAGAGGGAGTGAGCGCCCAAACTTGCGGCTTTCTCCAGCACGCAAATGGTTAAGTCCGGTTTGAGCTGCTTGAGCCGGATCGCACATGCCAGCCCTGCGGGGCCCGCACCCACAATGGCGACCTCGTACTCCATGACATCACGTTGGCTTTCGCTCATTAACTTAGGCACCAAAATCGCGATAAACGCATGAAAAATCGCGGCTTAGTAGATCACAAACCACCATTAGGCGGGGAGCCGTCCAACAGGCGGACAAGATCGTGAGGGAATTCGCCCTCGAGTGTCGCTTACCTAGTGGGGACTACCATGTTGACAGGCCACGGACGCCGTCTTCCAGGATGGCCAAAGGATTGGGCATGGCACGGGCAAGGACGCCCACCCCGTTTTGCGGCAGCCGATCAGTCCTGCCGCCAAGATGCCTTGCGTTTGGCAAAGAACGCGGCAAAACCCTCCTGCGCCTCCGCCTGCACCCGCAGGCGCGCAAGCCGTGTGGCCATTTCAACGGCCGCCGCGCCGCGTCGCGCAGCGGCTTGCGGGGCGTCGCGAACCAGTTGCTTGGCGGCCGTTTGCGCCCCGGGCGCACCTTTCAGGATGGCATCGATGAGACGCGCGCAGGTGGCGTCGAGCAGGTCGGTGGTCACGACCTCGTGAGCGAGTCCGACTTCCTTCAACGCCGCCGCGCTTATGGTCTCGGCGGTGAGAAAGTAGCGCCGCGCCGCGCTTTCGCTGATCTTGCCCAATACAAAGGGGGAAACCACGGCGGGGATGATGCCGAGGCGAACTTCCGTGAAAGCGAATTTTGCGATGGCGTCGACGACGACGATGTCGCAGGCGGCAATCAGTCCCAATGCCCCGCCGTAGCCGTCGCCGTTGACCCGCGCCAACGTGGGTTTTGGAAATGAATCCAAAGACCCCAGCAGCCGCGCGAGTTTTTCCGCATGGGCCACGTTGTCGGCTTCCGAGGCGCCAGCCTGCGCCTGCATCTCGGCCAGGTCGGCTCCTGCGCAAAACACTTCTCCCGCGCCCGTCAGTTGCAGCACCCGCACCTGCGCATCGCCCGCGCACCGCTCGAGCGCCGCACCCAGCGCCGCAATGGTTGCGCTGTCGAGTGCATTGCGCTTCTCCGGGCGATTGAGCGCAACCCGCGCAACACCACCCGACACCGCCGTAGTGACCGGCGTGCCGCCGCTCACATGAGTTCTACGGCAATCGCGGTCGCTTCGCCGCCGCCGATGCACAGGCTGGCGATGCCGCGCTTTTTGCCGCGCGCTTTCAGCGCATACAGCAACGTGGTGAGGATGCGCGCACCGGTTGCGCCGATCGGATGGCCGAGCGCGCACGCGCCGCCGTTGACATTGACTTTGCCGTGTTCCAGCGACAAATCCTTCATGGCCGCCATCGTCACCGCGGCAAAGGCTTCGTTGATCTCGAAAAGATCAACGTCCTTGGCCGACCAATTGAGCTGCTTGAGCAGTTTTTGCATGGCGCCCACCGGCGCCAAGGTGAACCATTCCGGTTCGCGCGCAAAACTGGTGTATCCCATGATTTTCGCCAAGGGCTGCAAATTTTTGGATACCGCAAAGGACTCGCGCGCCAGGACCACGGCTGCCGCGCCGTCGGAAATTCCCGAAGAGCTGGCCGCGGTCACGGTGCCGTCCTTTTTGAAAGCCGGCTTCAAGGTGGGAATCTTGGCGATATCGAGCGTGAAGGGCGTTTCATCCTTGTCGACGACGACCTCGCCCTTGCGGGTCTTGGCCGTGACGGGTGCAACCTCGGCCTTGAAAGCGCCCTCGTTCACGGCGGCCAAAGCGCGCCGCACCGATTCGGCGGCGAACTCATCCTGCGCCTGCCGTGTAAATCCGTACTTCTCAGAGGTGGCATCAGCAAAGCAGCCCATGAGCTGTCCATCCCAGGGACTTTGCAAGCCGTCGAAAAACATATGATCCAACACTTCTTGGTTGCCCATGCGGTAGCCCGCGCGGGCTTTGGGCAGTAAATACGGCGCGTTACTCATCGATTCGATGCCGCCCGCCACCACGACCTGGGCGTTGCCGGCGAGTATCTGGTCTGCGCCCTGCATGACGGCGCGCATCGCGGAGCCGCACATTTTGTTGACCGTGGTGCTGGGCGTGCTCGCGGGCAACCCGGCGCCCAGCGCTGCCTGGCGTGCCGGTGCCTGGCCGAGCCCGGCCGACAGAACGCATCCCATGATGACTTCGTCGACTTCGGCAGCTTTAACACCCGAGTCCGCCAGAGCGGCCTTGATAGCGACGGCGCCAAGCTGCGGTGCAGTGAGGGCGGCCAGAGCACCCTGAAAGGCACCGACCGGTGTGCGACGAGCGCTCAATATGACGACAGGATCCGATTTCATGATTTATTCCGTGATGTGCGAACTCAATATTATAGCCGCGACGCCCATCTTCAAGGCGCCAGCGGATCTCCCACCGCTTGCGCGATGAGTTCGCGGCTCTTGAGGCGCGCTTCATCCGCGGCAAGTACGGCGAGAACCTCCACCTTGATGGGTCGACGGTGGATCGATGGGCTCCCCGGGGGCATGACGTCGCGCGTGCCGTGAATGGCGACGGCGACCACCGGCATTTGGGCCCGTGCCGCGGTGGTGAACGCCCCGCCCAAGAATTTGCCGATCCTTCGAGTTTCATCGAAGGTGCCCTCGGGAAAAAACATGAGGGACTGGCCGGTTGCAGCCAGCTTCAGCACCCGACGCGTGTCGCTCGCGCCCTTGTGACGGTCAAACCGTTCGACGAATTGGGAGCCCAAGCGCCGGAGCAGCAGCCCGGCCAGGGGAACACGCACCATCTCCTTCTTGATGACGAAGGCGAACTCGGGCGGCAGTGCCGCAACGATGGCGATGGCGTCAATGTAGCTGGCGTGGTTGGCCACGACCACGCAGGGGGTGCTCGGCAAGCGCTCCAACCCCGAGACTTTGAACGGGATGCCCGCCAGCCAAAGGAATACGCGGCCGAACGTGCCGGCCACCACGCGGCGCTGGCGCAGGTTGGGCAGGAACAGATTGATTGCCAGCACCGCCAATCCCAGCAGGGTAAAGCACACCAGGCAATAGGCCATGTACGGCAAATTGAGCACTGCGGACGTCCCCGAATGCTTCACTTCTGTGATCTGGTTCTCCTTATGTTAATACTTGACTGTACTGTGATTCTGGTCACGCCGACCTCCCAGCACCCCTCGCATACTGAGGACTGATAGCGCGGACAGCACTATTTCGTGCGTAACTTTCGCGAGAAACTATGGCGACGGCTCTCAAACGGACGGTTTATACACGCACCTCGGGCTCAGCGGTACCCGCTGCCCGCGAGGCGGCGGATCCCGCCTTGCAACGCTTTCTGGATGCCGTGTGGATGGAACGCGGCCTCTCGGCGAATACCTTGGCGGCGTACCGGGCTGATTTGACCGCCTTGGCCCGATGGCTCGAGGAGCGAGACAGCGCATTGCTCAAGGCCACGCGCATCGAATTATTGGGTTTCATCGCGGCGCGCGTGGAGGGCGGATCGCGCCCCAGATCGACCGCGCGGCAATTGTCGAGCTTCCGCCGATTCTTCCGATTCATGATGCGCGAGGGAATGATTTCGGTGGATCCCACTGCACAAATCGCGATGCCGAAAATCGGCCGCTCGCTGCCGAAATCGCTGAGCGAGGCTGAGGTGGATTCGCTGCTCGAAGCGCCCACGGTGTCCGATCCTTTGGGGCATCGCGACCGCACCATGCTGGAAGTGCTGTACGCCACGGGTCTGCGGGTCTCGGAACTCGTGAGTTTGAAACACAATCAGGTGAACTTGAATCAAGGTGTGATGCGCGTTGTCGGCAAGGGCAATCGCGAACGCCTGATCCCGCTCGGCGAGGAAGCTGTGAAATGGCTGCAGCAATTCATGCAGGGCCCGCGGGTGGAAATTCTGCTGGAGCGCCAGACGGATTATTTGTTTCCGACGCGCCGCGGCGATCGCATGACGCGCCAGGCGTTTTGGCACATCATCAAGCGCTACTCGAAAAAGGCCGGCGTCGAAAAGGAACTCTCGCCGCATACCCTGCGGCACGCCTTCGCGACGCATCTTTTGAACCACGGCGCGGATCTGCGCGTGGTGCAGATGCTCCTGGGTCACAGCGATCTGTCGACGACCCAGATCTATACCCACGTCGCCCGCGAACGCTTGAAGGACCTGCACTCCCAACATCATCCGCGCGGCTAAGCCTCAAAGCCGCGGGCGTGGGTCTGCTAGAATCTTAAATGAACCTCCCCGTTCTTTAGGGGTCGTACGTCCTAGGTCCGTGGAGCCCGCATGTTGCGATATGTCGCCATCTTATCCCTGATCATTTGCGCCGCAAATCCGAGCGCGCGCGCCGCTGCAGCCGATCAGCCCGCCGCCGATCCGCGCGTGGCGCTGCTCAAGCTGCTGCCGGCGGGAGCCAAGCTCGACGACCTGCGGCCCTCGCCGATCGCCGGCATCTACGAATTCACGCAAGGCGCCGAAATCAGCTATCTGACCGCCGACGGCAAGTATTTCATCGACGGCAATTTGTACGACATGAAGTCGCGCGACAACCTGACCGAGGAGCTGCGCACACATGCCCGCATCGCGTTGATCGAGGCCGTGCCTGAATCACAGATGCTGATCTTCTCGCCGCCGAATCCGAAATACACCATCACGGTGTTTACGGACGTCGATTGCGCGTATTGCCGCAAACTGCACAGTCAAATGGCCGAGCTCAATAAACTGGGAATCCGCGTGCGCTACATGTTCTTTCCGCGCACCGGTCCCGGGACTGAAAGCTGGAAGAAGGCCGAAGTCGTTTGGTGCTCACCGAATCGCAACGAAGCGTTGACGCGGGCGAAAGCCGGCGCCACGCTGGATATGAACAAGGTTTGCGCGCCGACGCCGGTGAAGCGCGAGTACGAACTGGGCGAAAATATCGGTGTACGCGGCACGCCGGCGATTTTCACCGAACGCGGCGATTATATTTCCGGCTACATGGAGCCGCACGAGCTGCTCGATCAGCTGAAAGAGTCGCAGGTGGCGAAGCGCTGATCTGATGCGCTACCAGAGCACCACGCGATCCTCCGGCGCCCGATACATTTTATCGCCGGCCGCAACCGAAAACGCAGTGTAAAAACTCGGCAGGTGAACGACCACGCCATTGGTGCGGTATTTCTCCGGCGAATGCGGATCGGATTTGACTTGCGCGATGATGCTCTCGTCGCGCCGTTTGCCCAGCCAGCTCTGCGCGAATCCAATGTAGAAGCGTTGATCCGCCGTCAGGCCGTCGATGATCGGCGGCGCCCGTCCGTTGAGCGAGGCCAGATACGCCTTGTAAGCAATTTCGATGCCGGCGATGTCGGCGATGTTCTCGCCCAAAGTCAGCGCGCCATTGACATGGAATCCGGGCACCGGTTCGAACGCGTCGTATTCCTTGATCAGCATTTCGGTCTTGGCCTTGAACTTGGCGTGATCCTCGGGCGTCCACCAGTCGCGCAAGTTGCCGTCGCTGTCGTACTGGCTGCCCTGATCGTCAAAGCCGTGACTGATCTCGTGTCCAATCGTCGCGCCCGCGGAACCATAGTTAAAGGCATCGTCGGCGGCCGGATTGAACGCTGGCGGCTGCAATTGACCCGCGGGAAAAACGATCTCATTAACCGAGGGGTTGTAGTAGGCGTTGACCGTCGGCGCGGTCATGTTCCATTCGGAGCGGTCCACCGGGCCTGAGAGCTGCGCGAGCTTGCGGTTTCGCTCGAATTGCTGCGCGCGCCGCACATTGCCGAGCAGATCGTCGGGCACAATCGCCAGCTTGGCGTAGTCGCGCCAGTGATCGGGATAGCCGATCTTCACGTTGATCTTGCGCAGCTTCGCCTGTGCTTCGACCTTCGTAGGAGCGCTCATCCACGGCAATTGATCGATGCTCGAGGCGTAGGCCTTGAGCAGATTGCGCACGAGTTCATCGATGCGTGCCTTGGTCGCCGGCGGAAAGTATTTCGCGACGTACAACTTCCCCGAGGCCTCGCCGATCAGCCGGTCGACCAGCTGCGTCCCACGCTTCCATCGGTCCGGGGCTTGCTGCGTTCCTTGCAGGACTCCCTGATTGAAGGCGAAGTCTTCCTCGACGAAGGCGCGCGGCAGAAATGGCGCGCGGCTCGAGAGCACCCGGTAGCGAAAATAGGACTTCCACGTCTCGATCGGCGTGGATTCAATCAGGGCGGACACTCCCTGCAGGTAATCGGGTTGACGCACAATCAGCGTCGGCAACGCATTCGTGAGACCAGTCTCGGTGAAAAACATCTGCCAGTCGATCGCCGGCGCCAATACTTTAAGCTGTGCCGGCGTCTGCGGGTTGTAGGCCTTCTGCGAATCGCGGTTGGCCACCCGCGTCCACTGGATCTTGGCCAGCGACGTCTCGAGCTCAATGATCTTGTCAGCTTCCCTGCCTGGGCCCACGTCGCCCAGCAAATGCAGCATTTTCTCGACATGCTCGCGGTACTTGGTGCGGAATCCGGCGAGACGGGCATCGTCGCTCAAGTAGTAGTCGCGGTCGGGCAATCCCAAGCCGCCTTGCGTCATCCAATAGGCATACTGCGCAGAGTGCTTGGAATCCGGACGAACGAAGGTTGCGATGGGCGAGGGGATGCCGATGCGATCGAGCTGCGCCATCAATGTGCCGACATCGCGCGGATGCTTGATGAGGGCAACCAGCTGCAGTTCGGCCTGCAGAGGCTTGGTTCCGAGGCGCTCGACGCGCGCCTCGTTCATGTAGCTCGAGTAGAGGTCGCTGACTTTGCGGGTTTCCAGGTCGGTCGAAATTTGTGCCGCTTCGATGAGATCGCGCTGCTGACTCAGCGACTGCTCGGTCATGAGCGAATCAACGCCGTACGAGGATCGATCCGGCGGAATGGGCACATTTTTCAGCCAGGTGCCGTTGGCATGTTGAAAAAGATCGTCCTGAGGCCGCACCGTCTTGTCCATGTCGGCGACTTGAATGCCCGAGATCGGCCCGGAATTCGCCAATGCCTGCGATGCTCCGAGCGACAGCGCGGTCAGGGCGAGAGCGAGAAATGGCGATTTCACGACGAACTCCGGCTGCATCGACGACGGATGGACATTGACGCCAGTATGGCGCAGGCGGTTGAATGCGCAAGCTTCGGTAGGAGGGGAAGGCGAGATGATTCATGCTGCCGTGTTTGGCCGAGTGCTGACGTTGTGCGCTGTGTTCGGCGTTTCCGTCTTCTCGTCGCACGTGCAAGCAGCCGGCGCGCCCGATATTCACAGCACGCCTGCGCCTCACGCTCTTAGCAAGGAAGACCTCGAGGCATTCTTTGACGGCATCATTCCTCTGCAGCTCGAGCGCAGCGATGTCGCCGGCGCGACCGTGTTCGTCATGCACGGCGGCGAGACGTTGCTGCAGAAAGGCTACGGTTTCAGCGATCTTAAGACCAAGCAAACAGTAGATCCCGAATCCACGATGTTTCGTCTCGCCTCCATATCAAAACTGTTCACCTGGACGGCGGCGATGCAGTTGGTCGAGCAAGGCAAACTCGACCTCGATGCCGATATCAATCGATATCTGGACTTTGCCATCCTCGGCGACAAACCCATTACGCTTCGCAACCTGATGACTCACACCACCGGTTTCGAGGAGGCCGCGCGCGACATCCTCGTCGTCGATCCGAAGAAGCATCTCGATTTGCGGGAGTTTCTCGTGCAAAACCAGCCGCGCCGATTGTTCGCGCCTGGCACGGTGCCGGGATACTCGAACTATGCCGTGGGGCTGGGCAGCTACATCGTGCAGCGTGTGAGCGGTGAGCGCTTCGAGGACTATGTAGCGGCGCATGTATTCGCCCCGCTCGGCATGATGCATTCGACCTTCTATCAACCGCCGCCGAAGACCCTGCGGGATCTCCCGTCGCAGGGCTACCCCTCGAACACGAATGATCCGGCGATCGGATTCGAACTCTTCAGCCCCGCGGGCGCCGGCGGGATTTCTTCGACAGCCGCCGACATGGGACGCTTTGGCCAAATGTTGCTCAATGGCGGTGACCTTAACGGCCAGCGCATTTTGAGGCCGGAAAGTTTGGCCGAAATGTGGAAACCGCAATTTCGCGCCAACGATCAACTGCCCCCGATTGGCTTGGGCTTCTATCAAGTATGGAGGAATGAGCTCAAATGGATCGGTCATCAGGGCGATCTGGTGGCTTTTCACAGCTTGTTTTTCATTGAGCCCCAACAAAAGCTGGTGCTGTTCATTTCCTACAATTCAGTCGGATCATCCCGCAAGACCCGAGCCGAATTGCTGAATGCTTTTTCCGATCGTTATTTCCCCTCCGAGCTGCAGCAGCCCTTTGTCGCGCCACCGGCGGGCCGCGCGCACGACATCGAGGGCACGTACCAGAGCACCCGCCGTGCCGACAGCACCATACTCAAACTATTCGCACTCTTCGGGCAGGCGCACGCCAAGCTGGACAAGGAGGGCGTGCTGCATGTAGACGGTTCGAAGGACCTGCGTGGCCATCCTTTCGGCTGGAAGCCGATCGGCCCGGATCTGTGGCAGCAGGTGGGCGATCAAGGAAAGCTGTTTGCAATCCGAGCCGCGGACGGCCGCGTCGATCGCCTCGCGGGCGCCTTTGCCCCGGCTCAACTGCAGCGCGTCCCCTGGTATGACCGCGACAAGTTCGTTTTCGCGATGCTCGGCGCGTGTGTGTTGATCGGCATCAGCGTGTTGTTCAATCTTCTGCTGCGATTGGCGCGGCGATATGTCTTGCGCGTCACCCAGCCTGTTGCGCCCTCCGGGCGGATCGCGTTGAGCGCGCTGCCCAAGACGACCATCATCTATTGGTTGTTGCTGCTGGCCTCGCTCGCAGTATTCTTCAGCCGCTTCGATGATGATTCCATGCCGCCCAATTCGTCTTGGGACAAGGTCTTCCTCGCAGGCGACGGGCTACTCGCGATTGCAATCGTGTTGAGTGTGTTCGTCGTGGCCTCGGCGGTGCGCATTTGGCGGCGCCCCTCCTTGAGCAAAATCAGTCGGCTCAAGTTCACGCTGGTGGCGCTCGCGTGTGTTTATTTTTCGTGGTTCGCCATCCATTGGCATCTCATCACGCCAGTTCACCGATTCTGATTGCCGGACTCAGCGCTCCAGCAGCTTGACCTTGTCCTTCACGCCTTCCCACTGCTTGGCGTCCGGCGGCGCATCCTTCTTCTCGCTGATCACCGGCCATTTCTTGGCAAGTTCGGCGTTCAATTCCTTGAAATTTTCCTGACCGGTCGGAATCTCTTCCTCGGAATAGATGGCCTCGACCGGACACTCGGGCTCGCACAGCGTGCAGTCGATGCACTCGTCCGGATCGATGACCAGAAAGTTCGGACCCTCGTGGAAACAGTCGACGGGGCAGACCTCGACGCAGTCCATGTATTTGCACTTGATGCAGCTTTCGGTGACCACGAACGCCATGACTTACCCTTCTCTTACACTGTTGATGGTTAACGCTATTCTGCCACAGCCGCGAAATCCGCCGGCAGCAGCTGGGTCGCCGTGCGATCTTCAAATCGTGGATCGGCTCTTCAATTCCGTGAAGTGATGTTCTTCGCGGCCCGCTGTGCGGTCGGCGAAGTATTGCCGCAAAGCATATTCGCCGCTGGCAAACGCCAGTTCGGACCACGGAACATCCGCTTCCTCATACAGGGCGACCTCCAGGCTCTCCGGGCCCGGCGCGAACTTCGGCTCGAGCAGTTTCGCCCGAAACATCACGTGCACCTGGTTCGCCCGAGTCACGTTGACCACCGCGAGCAACGAACCCACCTCGACCTCGGCGAGCGCCTCTTCGTGGCATTCACGCGCAGCCGCTTGCTGCATGGTCTCGCCGTTCTCCATGAACCCGGCCGGCACGGTCCAGAATCCCAGACGCGGCTCGATGGCGCGCCGGCACAGCAGGATCTTGTTCTGCCACTCGGGCACACAGCCCAAGACCAGCAGCGGATTCTTGTAGTGCACCATATCGCAGCCGGTACATACAAAACGCGGCAAATGATCCCCCGTGGGGATCTTCGATTCGACGGGTGAGCCGCAATTACTGCAGAAATTCAAGAGTGATCCATGAAAATGAAGTCTGGTGCCCGAAGAGGGAATCGAACCCACACCACGTCTTAGGTGACCGGATTTTGAGTCCGGCGCGTCTACCAGTTCCGCCATTCGGGCATGCCAAGCCGAGCAGTATATGCGATCGGCTATCTTGGTAGAATCCTAAAGACAATGCTGCGCACGGACTTTCACTTCGAGTTGCCCAAGGAACTCATTGCCCAGCATCCCGCCACGGAGCGCTCCGGTAGCCGACTGCTGACGCTCAACCGCCGATCGGGCTGCTTCGAGGACCGTCAGTTTCGCGATTTCCCCGCGCTTCTCGAGCCGCGGGACCTTCTGATTTTCAACGACACGCGTGTGATTCCCGCCCGCGCCTATGGCGTGAAGGACAGCGGCGGACGGGTCGAACTGCTGCTGGAGCGGACGTTGAGCGCAGATTCTGCCCTGGTGCATGTGCGGGCAAGCAAGGGCCTGAAGGAAGGGGCCGCCGTGAAGCTCGCGGGCGGCGAGAGTGCCGTCATGATGGGACGCGAGGGCGAGCTTTTTGTGCTGAAGTTCTCCTGCGACGTGATCGAGTTCTTTCAAGCGCACGGGCAGGTACCGCTGCCGCCCTATATCGATCGCGGCGTCGACGATGCGGACCGGGAGCGCTATCAGACGGTGTACGCCCGCGCACTCGGCGCCGTTGCGGCCCCGACCGCCGGACTGCACTTCGATGAGGCAATGTTCGCAGCGCTGCGCGCGAGGAACGTCGCGCATGCCTTCGTGACACTGCATGTGGGGGCGGGAACCTTTGCGCCGATGCGCACAGACGACATCGATCAGCACGAGATGCATTCCGAATACCTCGAGGTGCCCCTGCACACCTGCCAGGCAATCGAGCGGACCCGGGCGGCCGGTGGCCGCGTGATCGCGGTGGGCACGACCGTCGTCAGGAGCCTCGAGACTGCGGCCGGAGCCACCCCGGATGCATCGGTCATTGCACCATACCGGGGCAACACCCGCATATTCATCAAGCCGGGCCATGTGTTTCGCGCGATCGACGCCATGGTTACCAATTTTCACCTGCCGGAATCGACCTTGTTGATGTTGTGCTCGGCGTTCGCCGGCCGTGAATTCCTGCTGGCGGCCTATGCGCACGCGGTGCGCGAGCGCTATCGATTTTTCAGCTACGGCGATGCGATGTTTCTCACATGAGCGCGATGCAGTTCAGTCTGCTGTCACAGGATGGCGCCGCGCGGCGCGGCCGTCTTACCTTCGCGCGCGGCATGGTCGAGACGCCGGCGTTCATGCCGGTGGGTACCTACGGCACCGTCAAGGCGATGACGCCGGAGGATCTCGAGGCCGTCGGCGCTGAAATCGTGCTCGGCAACACCTTTCATTTGTTTCTGCGGCCGGGGCTCAAGGTCATTGAGGCACACCAGGGACTGCACCGCTTCATGAACTGGCGCAGGCCGATCCTGACCGATTCCGGCGGATTTCAGGTGTGGAGTTTGGCGGAGATGCGCAAGATCACGGAGGAGGGGGCGCATTTTCGCTCGCCGGTCGATGGTGCGGCCGTGTTTCTGTCGCCGGAAGAGTCCATGCGTATTCAGCGCGGATTGGCCGCGGATGTGGCCATGAGCTTCGATGAATGCACGCCCTACCCCGCAACCGTGGACCAAGCGCGCACGTCGATGGAATTATCCATGCGCTGGGCGCGGCGGAGTTTCGACGAATACCATCGAAGCGAGCCCCCGGGAACACTGTTCGGCATCGTGCAAGGCGGCATTCACCCGGAATTGCGTCTCGAGTCGCTTGCGGCCCTGGAGCAAATCGGCTTCGCCGGCCTCGCCGTCGGCGGCCTGGCGGTCGGGGAGTCCGAAGCGGAACGCGAGGAGATCTTGGCTGCGTTGTTGCCGCATATGCCGATCGCAAAGCCGCGGTATCTCATGGGCGTCGGGCGCCCGGAGGACATCATCGAGGCGGTGCGGCGAGGCATCGACATGTTCGATTGCGTCATGCCGACCCGCCACGCCCGCAACGCGCATCTGTTCACCCGCGGTGGCGTCATCAATATTCGCAATGCCGCCCATACCGAAGATACCGGCCCCATTGAGGAGGGCTGCGCTTGCTATACATGCCTAAACTATAGTCGCAGCTATTTGCGCCATTTGGACAAGTGCGGCGAAATCCTGGGCTCGCACCTCAACACGGTCCACAACCTGTTCTTCTATCAGCGCCTAATGCGGGAAATCCGCACGGCCATTGCGGCGGGCACCTTTGACGGTTACGCCCGCGAATTCTATGCCCTGCAAGGCCAGCCTCTGAGTTAAGTTTGCCCCGGCCTGCTGTATACTACGCGGCTTTGTGCAGCGACGTCCGTCGCAAAAAAAGAGTGTAACACTATGGATTTCCTCATTAATTCGGCATATGCGCAGGCCGCGGGCGGAAGCGCGGGCAGTCCGAGCCTGATCAGCACGTTAGCGCTCCCCGCTTTGCTCCTGGTGGTGTTCTATTTCCTGCTCATTCGACCCCAAAGCAAGCGCGCAAAAGAGCAGCGCGAGATGTTGTCCAAAGTCGCCGTGGGCGATGAGATCGCCACCACCGGCGGGATTCTCGGCAAGGTGACCGAGGTGGGCGAGCAATTCTTGAGCGTGGAAATCGCCGCCGGCGTGAACATCAAGCTGCAGAAATTCCAAGTCGCGCAAGTATTGCCGAAGGGCACGGTCAAGAGCGCATGACCGGCTATCCGCGCTGGAAGATCGCGCTGGTCGCGATCGTGATGGTGATCGGGATCTTCGTGGCGCTGCCCAATATATTCGGCGAGGAAAGCGCGCTGCAGCTGGCGGCCGACCGCGCAGCCATCACGGACGCCGACCGCGACGCCGTGGTGCAAATATTGAAGGACAAGGGCATTACGCCCTCGGGCGTATTTTTGGAGCAGGGTCGTTTGACGCTGCGCTTCAGCGGCCAGGATCAATTGAAGGCGCGCGACGTCATTGCAGAGGCCCGGCCGAATCAATTCACGATCGCTCTGTCGAAGGCTTCACGCGTGCCCGCCTGGATGCGCGCCATGGGAATGGGTCCGGTCAAGCTGGGACTGGACTTGCGCGGCGGCGTTTACCTGGTGTACCAGGTCGACGTGCAGGGCGCGGTAAAGCAGCTCCTCGATCGCCGCGAGCAGGATTTTCGCACCTCGCTGCGCAACGCACGCGTGGCGTATCAAGATGTCGTGGTCGACTATCCGGCGACCCGGGTGCGTGTGCTGTTTCGCGACGCCGATAGTTTCACCAAGGGGAAGGCCGCCATCCTCGCGGACAGCCGCAATCTGAATCTCACCGAGATCAGCGTCGCCGGCGCACCCGCCTTGGAATTGCAATTGACGCCGCAGGAGATCAAGGAGCGCCAGGACTACGCGGTCTCGCAAAACATCGTCATCCTGCGCAATCGTCTCAACAGCCCGGAACTCGCGGTGTCGGAACCGCAGGTGGCGCGCGAGGGCGTGGATCGCATCGCCATCCAATTGCCAGGGCTGCAAAATTCGGCCGAGGTCAAAAAAATCCTCGGCAAGACTGCGACCCTGGAATTTCGCATGGTCGATGAGACCAACAATCCGCTTGAGGCGGCCGGCACCGGACGCGTCCCCTTGGGCTCGAAATTGTTCTACACCCGGGACAAGCAGCCCGTGCTGCTGAAGCGCGACGTGGTGGTCACGGGCGATCAGTTGACCGACGCCACTTTTCAGCCGAACTCCCAGGACGGCCCCGCGGTCTCGGTGGGCTTGGACAGCCGCGGCGCTTCGAAAATGCTGAAGAACACCCAGGAGAACCTCGGCCACTTGATGGCAGTCGTGTTCATCGACCGCTCGCGCGAAAAGAATGCGCAGGGCGTGGAAGTCGATCGCACCACCGAGGAAGTCATCAACCGCGCGACCATCCGCGGCGTGTTCAGCAATAATTTTTCGATCACGGGCGTCAACCCGATCGAAGGCCGCGAGCTCGCGCTGCTGTTGCGTGCCGGCGGCCTGGCCGCGCCGCTCACGCCGGTGGAAGAGCGCGCCATCGGCCCGAGCCTGGGCCAGGACAACATTAACAAGGGCATCAAGGCCATGGTGTTCGGCATGCTCGCCGCCTTCATTTTCATGGCGATCTACTACAAGGCGTTCGGCTTGATCGCCGACGTGGCGCTGGCGGCGAACGTGGTGCTGCTCACCGCGTTATTGTCGATGTTCGGTGCTGCGCTGACCCTGCCGGGCATCGCGGCGGTGGTGCTGACCGTAGGCATGGCGGTGGATGCAAATATTTTGATCTATGAGCGCATCCGCGAGGAGCTGCGCAACGGCGTCACGCCGCGCGCGGCCATCGCCGCGGGCTTTGAGCGCGCGCTATCGGCAATCACCGACTCCAACATCACTGCGCTGATCGCAGGTGTCGTGTTGTGGTCCTTCGGCGCCGGGGCGATCCGCGGATTCGCGGTGGTTCTGGTGCTCGGAATATTTACGTCAGTATTCACTTCAGTGATGGGCAGCCACGCGTTGGTGCAAATCATCTACGGCAGAAAGCGCAAGCTCGAACGCTTGTCGATCTAGGGGAACGCTTCCATGGAATTTTTCCACAAGGTCACACGCTTCCCGTTCATGCACACCCGCAAGGTGTGGTACGGACTGTCCGCGGTCCTGATCATTGCCTCGCTGGCATTGGTATTGATCCGCGGCTTGAACTTGGGCGTCGATTTCACGGGCGGCGTCGTGGTCGAGACGAATTTCGCGCAACCGCCGAATATCGAAAGTCTGCGTACCGAACTGGCCACCGCCGGCGTGGCCGGCGCGCAGGTGCAGGCCTTCGGCAGTTCCCGGGATATCCTGGTGCGTCTGCCGCCGGACCCGAATGCCAAAGGCGACCAGATTGGTGCTCACGTGCTCGAAGTTTTTTCCAAGACCAACAGCGGCGTGAAGCTGCAGCGCACCGAAGTGGTCGGACCGCAGGTCGGACAGGAGTTGTTCGTCAAGGGCGGATGGGCGCTGGTGGCGACGCTGTTTTTCATCCTGGTGTACGTCTTGTTCCGCTTCACGCCCAAGCTTGCGCTCGGCGCAATCTTTGCCGTGCTGCATGACCCTATTTGCGTGGTCGGCTTCTTTGCCCTGACACAGATGACTTTCGATCTGACCGCCATATCGGCGGTGCTGGCGGTCATTGGCTATTCGCTCAACGACACCGTCATCGTGTTCGACCGAATCCGCGAGCGCGCCCGGACCTCGCGCAAGCTGTCCATCGCGCAGGTCATCGACGAATCGATCAATCAAACCCTGTCGCGAACCTTGATGACCAAACTGGTGACACTGTTGGTGGTCGTGGCGCTGTTGATATTCGGCGGTGAAACGTTGCGCGGATTTTCCGCCGCCTTGGTGATCGGCATCATCGCCGGCACGTACTCATCCATTTATATTTCCGCCGCGTTGTCGCTCGACCTGGGGTTGAAGGTCGACGATCTGTTGGAGCGCAAGGCGACGAAGCCCGAAGAAGTCGACGGCATGCCCTAGGCGCCTGGTGATGGAGCTGCTCGCCGATCCGCAGTCCTGGGTGTCGTTCGTGACGCTCGCGTTCCTCGAGATCGTCCTCGGCATCGACAACATCATTTTTCTGTCGGTTCTGGTCGAGCGGTTGCCGAAAGCGCAACGCGCCAGCGCGCGGATGCTCGGTTTGGCCTTCGCCATGCTGACCCGCATTGCGCTGCTGTTCTCCATCACCTGGCTGGCGACGCTGCGCGATCCGTTGTTTCGCGCACTGGGCACGGATGTGTCCGGCCGCGATTTGATCCTGTTCGCCGGCGGCCTGTTTCTGGTGGTGAAGGCCGTCATGGAAATCGTCGGCATGCTGAAGGGCAAGGTCCACAGCCGCAAGCCCAGCGTCTTCAATAGCTATGTTCTGATCATCCTGCAGATAGGCATCATCGACATCGTGTTCTCGCTGGACTCGGTGTTCACCGCGGTGGGTCTGGCCAAGCATATCGAGATCATGATCGCGGCCATCGTGGTGTCGGTGCTGGTGATGATGGTTGTCTCGTCGGCCATCAGCCGCTTCATCGATCGCTATCCGACGATCAAGGTGTTGGCACTGGCGTTTCTGGTATTGGTCGGCGCGGCGCTGATCGCGGAATCGTTGGAACTGGACTTCCCGAAGGGCTATCTGTACTTCGCGATGGCATTTTCGGTGGCCGTGGAATGGATAAACATTCGATTGCGTCGGCGAATTAAGCAATAGTTTGCTAGCGCGGTAGAAAAGCCGCTAAAGTCCGCGCAGTATTTTAAAAACGGGAGATGACATGAATTGGCGCATCAAACCGCTTGACGCAATTTTGGCGAGTGCCGAGAAGAGATCCCTGACTCGCACGCTGGGCGCTTTCCAGCTCATGATGCTCGGGGTGGGCGCCATCATCGGCACCGGCATTTTCGTGTTGACCGCCGAGGCCGCGCAAAAAGCAGGCCCGGGAATGATGGCCTCATTCGTCATTGCGGGATTCGTGTGCGCGGTGACCGCGCTGTGCTACGCCGAACTGGCGGCCATGGTGCCGGTGTCCGGCTCCGCTTACACCTACTCTTATGCGGTCTTGGGCGAATTGATCGCCTGGATCGTGGGCTGGGCGCTCATCCTGGAATACACCATCGCGGCCAGCGCCGTGTCGGTGGGATGGTCGAATTACTTCGTGCCCCTGATAGCGCATAGCTTCGACATTCATATCCCGTTGTATCTGTCCAAGGGCTATTTCGCCGGCGGCTTCATCAATGTGCCGGCGGTGTTCATTGCTGCGCTGGTTACGACCCTGCTTGCACTTGGAACGCGCGAAAGCGCCACGGTGAACGCGGTATTGGTCTGCATCAAAGTGGCGGCCCTGATCCTGTTCTGCGCGCTGGCGCTGCCTGTCGTCAAAATGTCCAACTTCGAACCCTTTGCGCCGTTGGGTGCGCTCGGCGTCGGCGGTGCGGCTGCCTCGATCTTTTTCGCCTATGTCGGCTTCGATGCCGTATCGACCGCCGCGGAAGAGACGAAAAACCCGCAGCGCAATATGCCGATCGGGCTCATCGGCAGTTTGTTGATTTGCACGATTTTCTACCTCCTGGTCGCCAGCGGCGCGATCGGCTCCATCGGTGCGCAACCCGTGTTGGATGCGGCGGGGCACGGCCTCAGTCCGGGGGGTCCGGAGATGCTGCACGCGTGCATGGACCCGGCCAAGCTCTCATCGTTGGTCTGCAGCGATGAACCGCTGGCGCACGTGCTGCGGGAAATCGGCTGGCCCAGGGTGTCGCGGCTCATCGGCCTTGCCGCGTTTCTGGCGCTGCCTTCGGTCATTTTGATGATGATGTTTGGCCAGACGCGCGTCTTCTTCAGCATGGCCCGCGATCGTTTGTTGCCGGACGTTCTGACCAGCATTCATCCTCGCTTCAAGACGCCTCATGTAGTGACGATGATCACGGGAAGCGTGGTGATGTGCGCGGCGGCTTTCTTCCCAGTAGGCAACCTGGCCGATCTTTCCAATGGCGGCACCTTGGCCGCGTTTTTCTCGGTGGCGATGGGTGTCATGATCCTGCGGCGTACGGCAAAAGATCGAAAGCGGCCGTTTCGCACCCCTGCGATCTGGCTGGTGGGACCGCTCGCCCTTATCGGTTGCCTCGCGCTGTTCCTGCTGTTGCCGTTCTTCACCATCATGGTGTTCTTCGGCTGGGCAGCGGTGGGGTTGGTGGTGTACGCCACCTATGGCCGCAAGCGCAGCACCTTGAGCGGGACCTACGTCGAGCCCCCTGACGCGAAGTGACTTAAGTCAGATTCGAAGTGATTCCGGCGCCAGGGGTCCGATGACATCGAGCAGCGCCTGGTAAACCTTGGGGTTGCCGGCGACGATGTTGGATCCGAGCGTGTATTCGGAGCCGGTGGGCGTTCCCACACGTCCGCCGGCTTCCTGGATCAGCAGCGTGCCCGCCGCGGTGTCCCACGGCGAGAGTCCGAACTCCCAGAAGCCATCGATTCTTCCCGCCGCCACGTAGGCCAGATCCAACGCCGCCGCGCCCGGGCGGCGGATGCCCGCAGCCGTCGACATGACGACTTTGAGCATGGCCAGATATTCATCGAGATGGGCGCCCGCGCGGAACGGAAATCCGGTGCCGATGAGAGAGCCTTCCAGGGTGCGCTGGCTGCTGACGCGGATCTTCTTGCCCTCGAGTTGCGCGCCGTCGCCGCGCGAGGCGGTGAAAAATTCCTGGCGCATCGGATCGTAGACGACACCGTGCTCGAGGCGGCCCTTGTGCTGAAGTGCGATGGAGACGGCGAAAGTGGGAAAGCCGTGCAGAAAATTGGTGGTGCCATCGAGCGGATCGATGATCCAGACGAACTCACCCTCACCGCTGCGGCCCGACTCTTCGGCCAGGATGGCGTGCTGTGGATAGCTGCGGTGGATGGTGGCGATGATGTCCGCCTCGGCCTTGCGGTCGATGTCGGTGACGAAATCATTGCGCCCTTTGCTGTCGATTTTCAGTGAATCGAGGCGCGACAGGCTTTTGACGATTAGATCGCCGGCGCGGCGCGCGGCGCGCATTGCGATATTGAGGAGCGGTTGCATAGGGTGGCGCTAGAATATCACCTGTGACAAGCCTCGTTCGCATTGTACTCATCGACCCCAGCCATCCGGGCAACATCGGTTCGGTGGCGCGCGCCATGAAAAACATGGCGCTTACCGATCTCGTGCTGGTGCGGCCGCGCTCGTTTCCGCATGCGGAAGCCGTTGCATTGGCGGCGGGCGCGGACGACATTTTGAGCAACGCGCGAATTGTTGACAGCGTCGCTGAAGCCATCGGCGACTGCGCATTCATCGCGGGTACGACGTCCAGGCCCCGCTCCTATTACTGGGAGTTCACGACGCCGCGCGATGTGGCCGGCCGCATCGTCGCACTGCCGGAAGCCAATCGCGCGGCCCTGCTGTTTGGCTCGGAGCGCTACGGATTGGCAACGGAGGATCTGAATCACTGCAATGTACTGGTGCGCATCCCCGCCAATCCCGACTATTGCTCGTTGAACCTGGCGATGTCGGTACAGCTCGCGGCATACGAGATCTTTCTGGCGCGCGAGCAACCTGTGTCGCACACGCAATTGGAAATGGAGCTCGCCCCGTCGGGCGACGTCGAGCACTTTTACGCCCATCTGCACGAAGTGCTCAATGAAATCGATTTCGACGACCGGACCGGGCACTTGATGGAGCGATTGCGGCGCTTGTTCAACCGCGCGCAGCTGGACCGCAATGAGCTCAATATCCTGCGTGGAATCTTGAGCGCGGTGCAGGGCCGGCGCGGACAATCCGCGCGGCGCTCGCGCAAATGAATTCGTCAAACCTGAACCCGGCGCAGCTGAATGCAGCGCAGATGCCGGTGTACCTGGATCATGCCTCGACCACGCCTGTCGATGTGCGTGTGGCCGCGCGCATGGCCGAGGTGCTGCGGTCCGAATCCGAGTACGGCAATCCGGCCTCGACCAGCCACGGCTACGGTGATGTCGCCGGCGCTCTGGTGGAAACCGCACGCGGGCAGGTGGCCGTGGCCGTGGGTGCCGATTCCGCCGAGGTCATTTGGACATCGGGCGCCACTGAAGCGAATAACCTGGCGATTTTTGGCGTCGCGCAGTACTACCGCGAGCGCGGCCGCCATATCGTCACGGCGCGCACCGAGCACAAGGCCGTCCTTGACCCCTGCCGCGAACTCGAGCACCGGGGCTGGGAGGTTACTTACCTGGTTCCCGACCCGGAAGGCGTGCTGAATCCAGAGCAAGTGGCCGCGGCGCTGCGGCCGGACACCGTGCTGGTGTCCCTGATGCACGTCAACAACGAAATCGGCGTGGTGCAAAATATTGCGGCCGTCGGTGCGATTTGCACCGCGCACGGCGGCGCATGGCTGCATGTCGATGCGGCGCAAAGCGTCGGCAAGTGCCCCATCGATTTTCCCAGCCTGGGGGCCGACCTCATGTCCCTCTCGGCGCACAAGGCATATGGGCCGAAGGGCGTGGGTGCGCTCGTCGTCGCGCAGCGAGGCGAAACGCGCGGTCGAGGCCGCGTGCAACTCACCGCGCTGCAATTCGGCGGCGGTCAGGAGCGTGCGCTGCGGGCGGGAACGCTGGCGACGCACCAAGCCGTGGGCATGGGTCTGGCATTCGAGCTGGCCATGCGCATCTCGTCGGTGGAAACGGTGCGCGTGGCACATCTACAGCAGCGATTGTGGCAGGGGCTGGCCGCCCTCGGGGGAGTGCGGCGCAACGGCAGTGCCACGCGCTCGGTGCCGCACCTGCTGAACGTGTCCTTCGAGGGAGTTGAAGGGGAGAGCCTGCTGGCGGCAATACGCCCGTTGGTGGCGGTGTCGACCGGATCGGCCTGCACCTCGACGCTGGCCGAGCCCTCGTATGTGTTGCGTGCCCTGGGCCGCAGCGAGCAATTGAGCGAAAGCAGCCTGCGGTTCGGATTGGGCCGCAGCACCACCGAAGCGGACATCGATGTGGCAGTCGCGGTCTTGACGCGCGAGGTCACCCGCCTGCGCAGGATTGCCGGGCCGCCCAAGTGAATTACAACGAATTGACGCACCGATACTTTACGACCGCGGCGAGCGCCGGTGAGTTGACCGGCCCTGGTGTTTTTCGCGGCGCGGCAGGAAATCGGGAGCAGGGTACCTGGGTGCAGTTTGATCTGCAGATTCACGCGGGAGCGGTGGCCGCGGCACGGTTCCTGGCCTTTGCCTGCCCGCATACCGTTGCCGTGTCCGCGTGGCTGGCTGAGCAGGCCGTCGGCAAACCGTTAGGGCGCAGCCTTCCCGAGAGCGTGCAGGCGCTGCAGGTGCGGTTTGCGGTGCCCGTCGAAAAGACCGGCCGCCTGCTGATCATTGAAGATGCGTGGCTCGCCGCGGCCGTTCCCGCCATTGATTATCGCGGCTGACGCACCCATATCGCTCATATGAGTCGCGCGTATCGAGGGTGAACGAGGATTAATAAAAAACGCGCTTTGGTTCCGTGCGGGCAGGGCACGGTCGTGTTATCTATGGTGTCCTCAGGCGTATTTTTGTGAGGTACAGCGCAGCATGGCGATACTACTGACCGAATCGGCGGCCGATCGGGTAAGGATTCACTTGGCGCAGCGCGGAATCGGCGTCGGTTTGCGAGTTGGAATCAAGAAAACAGGTTGTTCGGGTTTCGCCTACGTGGTGAATTACGCCGATGAAATCAATCCTGAGGACGCCGTATTCGAGGCGCGGGGCGTCAAAGTGGTGGTCGATCCTCAAAGCCTGCCTCTGATCGATGGCACCCTGGTGGATTTCGTCAAGCAAGGCCTCAACGAGGCATTTAAGTTTCAAAACCCCAAAGCCAAGGGTGAATGCGGTTGCGGCGAGAGCTTCAACGTTTAAACGCTCCTTTTTCCAAGTAATACAGGGACTTCGGTCCTCGTCATGATTGCTTGAGCAGCCCCGCTCCAGTACACTTCGCGGTCTTTGTCAGCCTTGGGCCCAAGGCTGACGTAACGTCCATTCAGCGAGGTTGTGATGTCCATCGAGCGAACCCTATCCATCGTGAAGCCAGACGGCGTCGGCCGTAATCTGATCGGCGAGGTCTACCGCCGTTTTGAGCAGGTGGGTTTGCAAATCGTGGGCGCCCGCATGATGCGATTGTCCCAGGCTGAGGCGGAGGGCTTTTACGCCGTGCACCGTGAGCGTCCGTTCTTCAAGGATCTGGTGCGCTTCATGACCTCCGGACCCGTCATGGTCCAGGTGTTGGAGGGCGAAAGCGCCATCGCCAAGAATCGCGAAGTCATGGGCGCAACCGATCCGAAGAAAGCGAGCAAGGGAACCATTCGCGCGGATCTGGCGACCAGCATCGATGAGAACATCGTTCACGGCTCCGATGCCGCCGATACCGCCGCGCGCGAAATCAACTACTTCTTCCGGGAAATTGAGATCTGCCCGCGTACGCTAGCGTAGCGGCGATCAAGGGGGCTTTTGAGTGTCGAGCGAACGCGTGAATCTGCTGGGGCTTCCCCGCGCGCAGCTCGAGACGTTCGTTGCGGCGCGTCTCGGCGCGAAGCCGTTTCGCGCCCGGCAGCTCATGAAGTGGATCTATCGGCGCGGCGCCGCGGACTTCTCGAGCATGACGGATCTCGCGCAAGAGTTCCGCGCGCAGCTTGCCGAGATTGCGGAGATTACCGTTCCGGAAATCGTGACCGAACAGGTTTCCAAGGACGGCACCCGCAAGTGGATGCTCCGCATGGACCAGGTACAGGGCATCGAAACCGTCTATATCCCCGAGCCGAACCGGGGCACCTTGTGCATTTCGAGCCAGGTGGGCTGCGCGATGGACTGCACGTTCTGCTCAACCGCGCAGCAGGGCTTCAACCGAAATTTGAGCGCGGCGGAAATCGTCGGCCAGGTATGGCTGGCGCAGCGCGAGCTGGCGGCACAAAGCGGTGCGGCGGTGGGCGAGGGCGACCGCAAGATCACCAATGTCGTATTCATGGGCATGGGCGAACCGCTTGCCAACTACCGCAACGTGCTGCCGGCCATGCGCATCTTCCTCGATGATTTGGGCTACGATCTGTCGCGGCGCCGGGTGACATTGAGCACGTCCGGTCTGGTGCCGCAAATTTATAAGTTGGCGGAGGAATGCAACGTCGCACTGGCGGTTTCCTTGCACGCGCCGAACGATGAGCTGCGCAACGAATTGGTGCCCATCAACCGCAAACATCCGATCGCCGAACTGCTCGAGGCCTGCTGGCACTACATCGATCAGCAGAACGGCCGCAGCATCACGTTCGAATACGTCATGCTCGATGGCGTGAACGACAAGCCGGAACATGCGCGCGAGCTCGCGCGCCTGATGCAAGGGCGCCCGGCCAAGCTCAACCTCATTCCTTTCAACGTCTTTCCGGGCACGCGCTATCGCCGCTCCCCTGCCGCGACCATTCTGAAATTCCGCGACATCCTGAATGATCACGGCGTGATCGCGACCACGCGCAAGACACGCGGCGACGACATCGATGCCGCGTGCGGGCAATTGGCGGGCAAGGTCAGGGATCGCACGCTGGTGCGGCTCGGAACGAAACTCTCAACAGTGTCGCGCACCCCGGCGGAAATTCAATGATGCTGAATTCTAGAAAACTTCACGCCCTGGCGGCTCTGTTCGCTGCGGGTATTCTCACAGCCTGCAGCCACAATCCTCCGGCCTACCAACAGCCGGTTCGGACCTATAAGAAGCAACCGGCCCAAGCCGCGGTCGCGAACATGCAGCTGGCCATTGAGTACATGAAGCTGGGCCAGCTTGCCAATGCACGCGATTGCATCGAGCGGGCTTTGACGCAAAACGCGTCCAATCCCGATGTTCAATCCACGGCCGGACTGGTGTTCGAACGGCTGAATGAGATGGGCAAGGCGGAGCGGGCGTACGAGACCGCGGCCCGTCTGAGCAAGAATGATCCGAGAATCGCCAACAGCTACGCCGGATTTCTGTGCCGCACGGGCAAGACCGCCGCCGGCGAGAAAATGTTCAACGAAGTGGCGCGCAATCCGCTGTACCCGACACCCGCCGTCGCGTTGGTCAATGCGGGAGTTTGCGTGCGCGGCGCCGGCAATCTGGTCGACGCCGACCGCTATTTCACGCGTGCGTTGGCAATCCGGCCCAACATGCCCGAGGCTCTCCTGCAACAGGGCAATGTCGCATTCGACCGCGGCGATGCCGAGCAGGCGCGCGACATCGTGCAGCGCTATCTGGCGGTGAATCCGCCCACCCCTGAGATTCTATGGCTGGGGTTCCGGGCGCAGCGCAAATTAGGCGATCCGGTGGCTGCGGCGATTTATGCGCGGCGCGTGCAAGCGGAATTTCCGAATTCCGAACAGGCACAGAACATGCGCAATGGCGTTGATCGATGAATGAAACCGCGGCCCTGCCGGGATCCAAGCTCAAAGCCGAGCGCGAGCGGCGCGGCTTGAGCGCGCAGAAGGCTGCCGATGAAATGCACCTGGATCGATGGGTCATCGAGGCGCTCGAGGGCGACGATTACGCGCGCATCGGCCCGACGGTCTACGCCAAGGGTCACCTGAAAAAATATGCGGCGCTGCTGGGTCTGCCGTCCGCGGAAGTGCTGGCGGGCTTCGATGCGCGCGTGCAACCGCGGCTCGAGCCGCAGTCGGCCGGTCCGAGCATGTTGCTTCGATCGCGAGACGACGAGTCCTCATCGGGTAGATCATCGCTGGTCGCAATTGCCGCCGGTGCGGCGGTGGTGGTGGTTGCCGGGCTGCTGTGGTGGCGGCCGTGGCACGCGCACGTAAAGGTGCCGAGCAGCGTCGCGCCCGCACCTGCCGCTGCGGCGCCACCGGCTGCCAATCCGGGGTCGGGCCTCGTCTCCTCGGCTTCCGCTTCACCCGCCATGGCCCAGGACACGCCCGTGCCGCCCGCCGCTGCACCGGCTGCGGCCACGATTCCCGAAGAGGCACCGGCACAGCCGCCGCCCGGCGCCGGCCGAGCTCGCTTAAGATTGAGCTTCTCGGCGGATTCATGGGTGGACATCCACGATGCTGCCGGACGGCGCACCTTTGCAGGCAACGGGCTTGCCAACAGCGTGAAGACCATTTCGGGAACGGCGCCGCTGCGCGTGTACTTGGGGTTCGGCAGCGGCGTGCAGCTGGAAATCAACGATCGCGCCGTCGCGATCGGTCCGCAATTTTTTGCAGGGGACGTGGCGCGCTTCGAAGCCGGCGCGGACGGTGTCCTGCGGCGCGATTCGCGCCCCGATCAATCGCACGGTGCGCCGCCGCGCGGCCCGCGCCCGCCCGGCTAGAGGGGACTCGTGAGCAAGATCATCGAGCCCCTGCGTGGTGTGCATGACGTATTGCCCGCGCAAATCGCAGCCTGGCAGCATTTGGAGCGAGTCACGCGCCAAGTCTTCGCAAGTTACGGATACGAAGAATTCCGCGTTCCGGTGATCGAACAGACGCAGCTGTTCAAGCGCTCGATCGGCGATTTCACCGATATCGTCGAAAAGGAAATGTTCAGTTTCGTGGATCAGGGCGAGGATCACATCACCCTGCGCCCCGAGGCGACCGCGGGCATCGTGCGCGCCGTGATTTCCAATGGGCTGCTGCGCGAGGGACGGTTGCGGGTGTGGTGCATGGGGCCGATGTTCCGGCGCGAACGTCCGCAAGCCGGGCGATACCGGCAATTTCATCAAATCGACGCGGAGGCCTTCGGATTCGAAGGGCCGGATGTGGATGCCGAGATGATTCTCTTGTCCGGGAGGCTCATGCGGCTTCTGGGACTGCGCGGCGTGAAGCTCGTGGTGAACTCGCTGGGCACGCCGGCCTCGCGCGCACAGTATCGCGAGAAGCTCACGGCCTATTTCAACGGGCATGTCGCCGCGCTCGACGAGGACAGCAAGCGGCGATTGACGGGCAATCCGCTCCGAATTCTCGACAGCAAGAATCCGGACATGCGGAAAATCGTCGCCGGGGCACCGCTGTTGCTCGATTCGCTCGACGATGAGTCGCGCCGGCACTTCGAGTCGTTATGCGCGCAGTTGCGCAGTGCCGGCATCGAGTATCATGTCGAGCCCCATTTGGTGCGCGGAATGGATTACTACACACGCACGGTGTTCGAGTGGACCAGCGATGCGCTGGGTTCGCAAAGCGCGGTGTGTGCCGGCGGCCGCTATGACGGTCTGGTCGCCCAGCTGGGCGGCACCGAGACCCCCGCGGTGGGCTGGGCAATGGGCCAGGAGCGTATCGTGATGCTCCTGCAGAAGCAGAATTTGGACCTGCTCAAGGCCCGGCCGCATATTTATCTGGTGCTGGTCGGGGAACAAGCCGAGATCCCCGGCTTCAAATTGGCCGAGCGGCTGCGCGACGCATGGCCGGATTTGGGGGTGCAGATCAATTTGGGCGGCGGCAGCTTCAAGGCGCAATTCAAGCGAGCGGACAAGAGCGGCGCAGAGTTTGCGCTGGTTTTGGGGGATGACGAGGTCGCCCGGGGGGTCGTGGCCGTGAAGGCTCTACGCCGCGAGTCGGCGCAGGAAGATTGCCCCCTGGAACGAATCAGTGAACGTATCGGCAACTTACTTGGTCTCAAGGTGGGGAGTGGAAGCAGCAATGGCTGAAGAATATTTAACCGACGACGAACAACTAGAGGCCGTAAAGCGCGCTTTTGCCGAATATGCCCCCTGGATCTTGGGAGGCGTGGTCCTGGGCGTCGGGGGCTGGTTTGGCATTCAATACTACCGCTCGCACCAAAATGCCCAGGCGATGCAGGCCGCGGACCAGTTCGGCCAGATGACGGCCGCGCTGCAAATGAACGATCCGCAGAAATCGCTGCAGATCGCCGACGGACTCATCAAGAATTTTCCATCCTCGCCCTATGCCGATCAGGCGCAGCTGACGATTGCGCGTATCGACATCGATAGCGGCAAAGCGGGGGATGCGGTTGCGCCCCTGACGCACGTCATGAATGAGTCCAAGGACTCGGAGCTCAAGCAGGTCGCGCGGCTGCGGCTCGCCCGCGTACTGATCGATCAAGGCAAGCCCGACGATGCGATCAAGACCCTGGCCGGCGGTACGCCTGGGAGCTTTGCCGGGCGATACCACGCGGTTCATGGCGACGCGC
This sequence comes from Steroidobacteraceae bacterium, assembly GCA_035997505.1. GTDB lineage: Bacteria > Pseudomonadota > Gammaproteobacteria > Steroidobacterales > Steroidobacteraceae > Bog-1198. Next base: position 73,143 of record DASYIN010000011.1, read on the forward strand.
TGTACGCGAAGAAAGACATTCCAGGCGCCATTGCCGAGTACAACATGGCGCTGAGCACGAGCGACGGCGGCGCCGATGCCGCCATGCTGCAATTGAAGCTCGCCGACCTAGCTTCGAACGAAAAGGCCAAACCCTGATGCGCTTATTGCTTCCGTTGAGTCTCGCGGCGCTGCTTCTTGCGGCCGGCTGCAGCAAGGATAAGGACGTCGAGCCGCCGGCGGCGCTGGTGAAGTTTCCGGTAACGCTGCCGGTGAAGAAGCTCTGGGGCGACGGGGTCGGCGGCGGCAAGAAGCAGATCAAGCTGCGCTTGGGATTGGGCCCTGCCATCGACAATGGACTGGTGTTCGCCGCCAATCACAAGGGCGAAGTGATTGCGGTGTCGCTCGAGACGGGACGCGATGTTTGGGTCAAGAAGCTCAAGTTGCCGATTTCCGCCGGTCCGGCGGCGGCACTCGGCATCGTCGTGGCCGGCACCAGCAAAGGCACTGTGATCGCGCTGGATGGGGCGACCGGGCGCCAGCTGTGGCGCGCGCAAATCAATTCGGAGCTGCTGTCCTCGCCGGCGATCAGCGAGAAAGTGGTCGTGTTGCGCTCGGTGGACGGCAGGCTGAACGGCTTGGACACCGCCACCGGCAAAGTTCTCTGGTCCGTTGAGCAGCAAGTGCCGCGCCTGAGCCTGCGCGGCATCGCGACGCCCATCGTCGCGAAGCAAGCGGCGATCAGCGGCTTCGACAACGGCAAAGTCATGGCGGTTTCTCTCGCCACCGGCGACACGCTGTGGGACACGGCGCTGGCGTCGCCTCACGGACGCACGGAACTCGACCGTCTGGTCGATATCGATTCGGCTGTTCAGGTGGTCGGGGAGAACGTGTTCGCCGCCGGATTCCAGGGTCGCACGGCCATGCTCGCGCTCGACTCCGGTCAGCAGTGGTGGTCGCACGATATGTCGAGCTATCGGGGCCTGGCGGTTGATGCGGACAATTTGTACGTCACGCAATCCGACGGTACTGTGGTGGCGATGCGTCAGCGCGACGGCGCCGAGTTGTGGCGCAACGAGAAACTCAAGCGCCGCGGACTCAGTACTCCCATCGTCACCGGCTCGGCCGTCGCGATCGCCGATTTTCAGGGCTACATTCACTGGTTGGACAAGGGCACGGGTGAGCTCGTGGCCCGCGTGCGCATCGCCAAGCAACGCGTTTCCAGTCCACCCGCGGGTGCCGGCGACACCATCGTAGTGCTGACGGATGGCGGGTCACTGGCCGCGTACCGGGCCACTCCCAAGGCATCCCGCGCGCCGGCGCCTGCCGCTGCCCCGGCCGAGACACCGGCTGCTGCACCGACTGCGACGCCGATTGAGGCGCCCGCGACCGAAACGCCGGCGTCACCGCCGACTGACGCCCCGGCACCGCCTCCCGTGACTCCGCCGCCAGCACCGCCGCCGTCCGCTCCGCCTCCGCCCTAAAGATTTAAGGCAATGCTGCCGGTAGTCGCATTGATCGGCCGCCCGAATGTGGGCAAGTCGACCCTGTTCAATGCCATGACCGGCACGCGCGATGCCCTCGTTGCCGATCTGCCCGGCCTGACGCGCGACCGCCAATATGGATTTGCGCGTCGCACGGAAGTGCCTTGCATCGTGGTCGACACGGGCGGACTGGTCGAGAATGCCGATGTGATCGAGAGCTTGATGATTGCGCAGACCGAACGCGCGATCAGCGAGGCCGATCGCCTCATCGTGCTGGTGGATGGCCGCGCCGGGGTGACGCCACAGGATCAATTCGTCGCGCAGCTCGCGCGCCGCAGCGGCAAGCCCGTATTTTTGGCGGTCAACAAGACCGAGGGCTTCGATCAGGACATAGCGGTCGCCGACTTTCATCAGTTGGGCCTGGGTGAGCCGCTGCCGATCGCGGCGGCGCATGACCAGGGTGTGATTTCTCTTCTGGAGACCGTCCTCGCAGGATTGACGCCGGACCCGCAGGACGGTCCTGAAAATCAGGGCATCAAAGTAGCCGTGATCGGCCGCCCGAATGTCGGCAAGAGCACATTGATCAATCGGCTGCTGGGCGAGAACCGCATGGTGGCATTTGATCAACCCGGCACCACGCGCGATGCGGTACTAGTGCCCTTCGAACGCGATGGAGAGCGGTACACGTTGATCGACACTGCCGGCGTGCGGCGCCGCTCGCGCGTCGAGGAGGCGGTCGAAAAATTTAGCGTCATCAAAACCTTGCAGGCGATCGAGTCCGCCCACGTGGTCGTCGTGGTCATGGACGCCCAAGATAACGTTGCCGAGCAGGATGCAAGTCTCTTGGGCACCGTGATCGAGCAGGGCCGGGCTTTGATTCTCGCCGTCAACAAGTGGGACAACATTCCCACGGAGCAGCGCGACTTGATTCGCCAGCAGATCGAACAGCGGCTGCAATTCGCCGATTTCGCTCCCCTGCATTTCATCTCGGCGCGCCACGGCAGCGGCGTGGGCGAGCTATTGGCCGCGGTGCGCAAGGTGTACGCCGCCGCCATGCGGGACATGGGCACGCCGGAGTTGACGAGGGTGCTGGAGGCGGCGATCGAGAGCCACCAGCCGCCATTGGTGAGCGGGCGCCGCATCAAGCTGCGCTATGCGCACCAGGGAGGCCGAAATCCCCCCGTGATTGTGATCCACGGCAACCAAACAGATCACGTGCCGGACGCCTATCGGCGCTACCTGGTCAATGTGTATCGCAAAGCCTTCGATTTGATGGGGACGCCGGTGAGAGTGGCCTTCCGCGGAGATGAGAACCCTTTCGCGGGCAAACGCAACCCACTGACGCCACGGCAGGTTCGAAAACGCAAACGGTTGATCCAGCGCAATAAGCGGTAATATCGGGCGGCGGTACCACGGAGGGATGGTCCCTTGCTGCAGTTCGCCAAAACCAAGACATTCCGAATTTCAGCGGTGCTCGCGCTGCTGATCGGCTTGTACGCGATCGCCGGCTTTTGGCTCGCGCCGAAGCTTGTGCGCAACGCACTCATGAAAGACATTCCAACCACGCTGGCGGGCGTAACCCCGACCATCGGCGAAATTCATATCAACCCGTTCTTGCTTCAAGTCGAGGTCAGGGATTTTTTTCTGACCGGCTCCCAGGGCATCCGGCTGGTGGGATTTGGCCGTCTGTTCATCGATTTTCAAGTCTCGTCAATTTGGCACCGCGCGTACACCTTCAACCAGATCGAGCTGGCCGCACCCTTTGCAAACGCGGTCATCTTCAAGGACGGCGCACTGAACCTGGCGCAGCTGAGCCCCAAGGCGCCCGAAAAACCAGAGCCCAAGAGCAAAGAGCCGATTCCGGCGCTGCGCATCGATTTATTCAAAGTGACTGCGGGTCTTCTATCGTTTGACGATCGGCGTCGGCCGTCCGATTTCGCGACGCGCTTGGAGCCGATCAATTTTGAACTGCAGAACTTCACGACGGGCGTTGATGGCGGCCGTTTCACCTTCACCGGCAGGTCGAAACTCGACGAGCGGATCGAGTGGCACGGGCATGTCGCCGTCAATCCGATCGAATCCGACGGCGAGTTTCAGCTTGCTGGACTGCAGGCGCACACGATTTGGTCCTATCTGGCAGATCAGCTGAACTTCCAGGTCAACTCCGGCAAGATCGATGTGAGCGCGACGTATAAGTTTTCACTGCAGGACCAGCCTGACCTCAAGGTCGATGTGTCCAAGGTGGCGCTGAACGACCTGACGGTGCGACCCAGGGACGGAGACCTTGATTGGATCACGGTGCCTCAATTGCTGCTGAGCGGCACCACATTGGACCTGAAGCAGCGCCAGGCGCGCAGCGACTCCCTGACTCTGACGGGCGTCAAGTTGGTGACCTGGCTTGAACCGGACGGATCCGTGAATTTGCTCAAACTTGCGGCAGCACCGGCGGCGGCAGCACCCAGTCCAAGCGTCTCGCCCGCTCCAGGGTCAACCACGCAGGGCCCTAAATCTGGTCCTGCGTGGGGCTACGAGTTGCGTGAATTCGCACTGCGCGATGCCAGCCTCTCGGCCGAGGATCGCCGCACCAAGCCCACCGCGAAAGCGCTGCTGGCGCCGCTCAGCATCCAGGTAACCGGTGTGAGTTTGAATCTAGCGAAGCCCTTGAACGTGGCCCTCGATACGAAAATCAATGACACAGGCACTTTAAGCGTGACGGGAGACATCACGCCACAGCCGACAGCGGCGAGTTTGAATTTGAAACTGGGCGGCATCGAACTCGCCGCGGTGCAACCCTACCTCGCGCAGTACACCTCCATGACGCTGCTCGCCGGGGCCTTGAGCGGCGATGCCAAGGTGCGCTACGGCGCGCAAAAGCCCGCCTTGCAGTTCAGCGGAGATTTGAGCGTCGTCGGCTTGCACACCGTGGACAACGCGTTGCACGAGGATTTTATCAATTGGGATCGCTTGGATGTCAAGGGCTTAAGTTTCCAGCATGATCCGGATCGGCTCGACATCGATTTGGTCTCGGCACGCAAGCTCTATGCGCGCGTCATCGTCGAGCCCGATGAAACGATCAACGTGAAGCGGGTGTTGGCGGGTCCGGGTGCGACGGTTTTGGCCCCCAGCGGGAATACCGGTCCGCCAGTTGCCGCCACGGCCGCGCCTGCGCCGGCGCCGCCTCTGCCGCACAAGGGCCGCAAAGCCGCGCCGGGGGCCGCGACGGCCGGCGCAGTGCCGGCTTCCTCCGCGGCCCCCGCCATGCCGATGTCCGTCAAGAAAATTGTATTAAAGGCCAGCCAGGCGAATTTCGCCGACCTGTCGGTGAAGCCCAACTTCGCGACCGGGATCCAGAATCTCGAGGGCACTGTGTCGGGGCTCTCATCTAAGGAGAATTCGCGCGCGAAAGTCGATTTGCACGGCTCCGTCGGCGAGTTCTCACCCGTGGCCATCACCGGGGAAGTGAATGCCTTGAGTGCGAGGCTCTACGCCGATTTATCCATGAGCTTCAAAAATATCGAGCTCAGCACGTTCAATCCCTATTCCGGCAAATTCGCCGGCTACAACATCAGCAAGGGCAAGCTGACCACGGAGCTGCACTACAAGGTCGACGGACGCAAGCTCGATGCGCAGCATCACATCACCGTCGATCAGCTCGAGTTCGGCGAAAAAACCGAAAGCAAGGATGCCGTGTCGCTGCCCGTCAAACTGGCCGTGGCGCTGCTCAAGGATCGCGACGGCGTGATCGATCTTGATCTCCCCATCACCGGCTCCCTCGATGACCCGAAATTCAAGCTCGGCCCCATCATCTGGAAAGTGTTCGTCAATATTTTGGAGAAGGCGGTCACGGCGCCATTCGCGCTCCTGGGCTCTCTGTTCGGCGGCGGCCCGGATTTGCAGTTTGTCGATTTTCGACCGGGTGCGGCCGATTTAGATCCCGCCGCTACAGCCAAGGCGCAATCCATGGTCAAGGCGCTGAACGCGCGGCCGCAGTTGAAGATCGAGATCCCGATTGCAACGGTTGGCGATCTCGATCGACCGCATCTTGTCGAGGTGAAGTTTCAGGCGCAGATCCAAGAGGATCTGGCCGCCACGGCGGCTCGCAAGAAATCGTCCGTCCCGGCACCCGGGTATGACCAATTGGATCCCGCAACTCAGCTGGATCTGCTGACGAAGCTGTACAAAAAGAATATCGGCGCGGATCCGAAGTTTCCTGAGTCGATCGACGCGCTCAAGACGAAGCCGGAAAAGACCGCCGCAAAGAACGACTATCTCAGCCACGAGCTGCACGAGCATCTTGCCGTTGGCGAGTCCGATCTCGCCGCGTTGGGACAGCAGCGCGCCACCAACCTTCAGACGGCGCTGTTAACGGATTCGCAGATCGATCCGGCGCGGGTGTTCTTGGTGGCCAACGGCAAGGCGAAGGACCAGGGCGGCCAGATTCGATTGGAACTGTCCCTGAAGTAGTTTTTTGAGGCGAAGACGCACCGGAATGAGGCGCGCAGCGGCCGACGCCGCCCCTGATCGGTGCAAAATTGCGCCGCGTCAAGTCAGCAAACATTCTTAAGCTGCTGATCGGGCTCAATACTTCCACGCTGGCACAAGCGGTGCTTTCCGCCACGCAGCGTGAAGCTCATTACCGCCATCGTCAAACCGTTCAAGCTCGACGAGGTTCGAGCGGCCCTCAGCGATGTCGGCGTGCGGGGCGTTACCGTCACGGAAGTTCGAGGCTTCGGCAGGCAGCGCGGCCATACCGAAATTTATCGGGGTGCCGAGTACGTGGTCGAGTTCGTCCCGAAAACAAAAATCGAAGTCGCAGTCGATGATGCGCTCGTCGAGCAAGTCATCGAGGCGATCATCAAATCGGCGAAAACCGGCAAGGTGGGCGACGGCAAGGTCTTTGTCTTCGATCTTGAACAAGTCGTGCGCATCAGAACGGGCGAGCGCGACAGCAACGCGATTTAAATCACGGGGGATACGATGAAAAAACTGCCGATGCTGGCTTCTCTTGCGATGCTGACGTGGGTGATGCCTGCGGCGTGGGGCGATACCGCACCGACAGCGCCGACTGTGCTCGGCGTTGACAAGATCAGCGCCGGGGATACCGCCTGGATGCTGACCTCCACGGCCCTGGTGTTGATGATGTCGATCCCCGGTCTGGCGCTTTTCTATGGCGGCATGGTGCGCAAGAAAAACGTCCTTGCGACACTGATGCAGACCTTTGCGATCGTCTGCGTGGTCACCATTCTGTGGTGGCTGGTCGGTTACTCGTGGGCGTTCACGCCCGGAAGCAAATTCTTGGGCGGCATGAGCCGCGCGCTCTTCAACGGCATGACCTTCATGCACGACCCGGTCAACAAGCTGTCCGTTTCACATTTGGCCCTGACCATTCCCGAAACGGTGTACGCGATGTTTCAGCTCACCTTCGCGGTGATTACGCCCGCGCTGATCGCCGGTGCGTTCGCGGACCGCATGAAGTTCTCCGCAATGCTGGTGTTCATGGCGGCGTGGTCCCTGCTGGTGTACGCGCCCATCGCCCACATGGTGTGGGAACCGAGCGGCTGGCTCAACGCGGCCGGCGTTTTGGATTACGCCGGCGGCACCGTCGTGCACATCAATGCGGGAATGGCGGGTCTTGCCAGCTGCATCGTGCTTGGCAAGCGATTGGGATACGGGCGAGAGAGAATGCAGCCCCACAATTTGACGCTGACGCTCATCGGCGCGTCCCTTCTGTGGGTCGGTTGGTTCGGTTTCAACGCCGGCTCCGCGGGGGCAGCCGACGGGCGCGCCGGCATGGCGATGCTGGTGACGCAAATGGCGACGGCGGCCGCGGCGTTGAGCTGGATGTTTGCGGAGTGGGTGAGCAAAGGCAAGCCGAGCGTCCTCGGCATCGCCTCGGGCGCGGTGGCAGGGTTGGTGGCCATCACTCCGGCATCGGGCTTCGTCGGTCCCACACCTGCGGTCGTGATCGGATTGGCGGCGGGGGTGATTTGCTTTGTCGCCGCGACATCGCTCAAGCACGTGCTGGGCTATGACGATTCGTTGGATGCATTCGGCGTTCATGGCATCGGGGGTATCGTCGGCGCGCTGCTGACCGGCATTTTCGTCAGCAAAGAAGTCAGCGGGGTCGAGAACTCGATGCTGGTGCAGTTCTTGATTCAACTCAAAGGGGTCGCGGTTACCGTCGTCTATGGATTTGTCGCCAGCTTCATCATCCTGAAGGTCATCGACATGACCATCGGCCTGCGCGTCACGGAGGAACAAGAACGCGAAGGCCTCGATATTTCTCTGCACGGGGAGAGCATCGAATAGCCATACGGATGGGCGTAAACTAGGCGGAAAACCGTAAGGAGCGCCTGTGCCCATCCTCGACATTGCAATCATCGCGCTGGTCGTCATCGCGCTCTCGGGCCTGCGGGTGGCGCAGGAATACGAGCGCGGCGTGGTATTCAGATTGGGGCGCTATAAGGGACTGCGCGGGCCCGGCCTGTACTGGATCATTCCCCTGGGTGTGGAGCGTTCGGTGCGCGTGGACATCCGCACGCGCACGGTCTCCGCCGAACAGCAAGAGACGATCACGCGCGACAGCGTGACCATCAAGGTCAACGCCGTGCTCTGGTATCGAATCACGGATGCGGCAAAGGCCGTGATTGCCGTGGCCGACGCACCGGCCGCCGTATACCAGCTGGCATTGACGGGCTTGCGCAACATCATCGGCCAGCATGATTTGGATGAAATCCTGCAGGAGCGCAACAAGATCAATGTGCTGTTGGGCGACAGCATTTCCGGTTCGACGGCGGACTGGGGCCTGGAGGTTCAGCGCTTCGAAATGAAGGATGTCGAACTGCCCAAAGCCATGCAGCAGGTGATGGCGATGCAGGCCGAAGCCATCCGCGAAAAGCGCGCACGCATCATCAAAGCCGAAGCAGAACTCGAAGCGTCGGTGAAATTATCGGCCGCGGCGGCGCAGATGACGGCCAACCCAGCGGCGCTGGAGCTGCGGCGCATGCAGATGATTTCCGAAGTGGGCGCCGAGAACAACAGCACCACGGTGCTGATGATTCCGTCGGACTTCGTCTCTCTGGCGCACACCTTGAATGACTATCTGGCGCGGCAGAAGACCGCAAAACCCGGAGAGGGACCATGACCAAGGCTAAGAGGATTTTGCTGTTGCTGGTGAGCGGCGCCATGTCGGCCGCATCATTCACCTCGCATGCGGACGATCCGCAGCCGCCACCGGCGGCAGAGGCACAAATACCCTTTGCAAATCGTAACATCCAGAACTGGCAGGTGGTGGATGACAAGACGCTGCTGATTCAGGACAACAGCCGCAAGTGGTACAAAGCTACGCTGTTCGGCACTTGCATCAATCTGTCCTTTGCGGGGGAGAGGTTGGGATTTGATTCAAGCCCTGGCGGCACTTTCGATAAATTCAGCGCGATTTTGGTTCGCGGCCAACGCTGCCCCTTGAGCTCGCTGGTGCAAACCACCGCACCGCCCAAGAAATCGAAGGCGAAGAAGCCGGAAGCTCCTGCGGCGCCTTTATAGCCTCAAGGTACGGCGCTAGGGGAATGCCTCGTACCCGCGCCCCGGGGGCGTCCGCTTTTTGCGACAAGCCTTGTTGCGAAATGTTTGCAGCGAAACGTTTCGTGATCGAAGTCTCATTTTCGTACCGATTATGCCAGGTACTCTTTCCGTGCCTTCTCGACCCTTCAAGCCGACGGAGAAAACCGCATGAGCAATCCCTACAACAGCGCCAACGAGCGCGCTTCGATCCTGGGTCCTACACTGTTTTTCAAAGGCGACCTGACCGCCGAAGAAGACCTTCTGATCCAGGGCCGCGTTGAAGGTTCGATCACGCATACACAGCGCCTGACCGTCGGCCCGCAGGGCACCGTCAAGGCCAATATCAAGGCGCAACTCATCATCGTCGAGGGCACCGTGGAGGGCGATCTGCAGGCGGAGAAGTCCGTGTTCGTGAAGGAGACCGCGAAGGTCTGCGGGAACATCTATTCGCCCACCGTGAGCATTACCGAAGGCGCCAATTTCAGCGGCAGCATCGACATGGACGGTAAAAAGGCCGCACAGCAGTCGGGTAAATTCGAACCGGTGCGCCCGCACAAGGCCGCCGGTGGCGCAGCCTAACAATGTCGTGGTTCAAAAAACCTCTCGATGGAGATGATCACATGATGAATGCCAACTCAAGCAGCCGGACTGGCGCACCCGAACCCTCATTGACGCGTCCCGAGCCGCGACTCCCTGGCGAACCACGATCGCCCGCGCCGCGCAATGCCGAGCCGCCGCGATCGCCCGAGGTCAAGGTTGCGGAGGGAGCATCGCGGGCTTCGGTTTTGGGACCCACGCTGCGATTCAAAGGTGAACTGTCTGCGCAAGAGGATTTGATCGTACAGGGCAGCGTCGAAGGCTCGATCACGCACACTCAGAGTCTCACCATCGGGACCGACGGCACCATGAAGGGCGACATTCGCGCCCGCGTCATCGTCATCGACGGCAAAGTCGAGGGCGATCTATATGCCACCGAGTCAGTCAATATTCGAGCTACCGCGAAGGTCAAAGGCAACGTGTTTGCGCCGCGAGTCGGCATCAGCGAAGGCGCCTTCTTCCAAGGGCAAATCGAAATGCAACCGTCGGGCGCGGCGGTGCAGGAGCACAGCGCGCGATTGCGTCAGGCGGCCGTTACGCCGCCCATCGAGGCGAGCGCCGTCGATCGGATGTTGGGCGGCAGTTGAAAGATCTGCTCAGTCGGACACGAACAGTTCGGGATCGACCCAGGCGCGATTGAGGCTTAGGCCCCAGTGCAAGTGCGGGCCTGTCACTCGGCCGGTCATGCCGACCGCGCCCAGTATGGCTCCGGCGGCAACATGCTGGCCGGGCTCCACGTCGATCGCGCTCAAGTGGCAGTACATGCTGATCATGCCGCGGCCATGATCCACAAACACCGTGTTGCCGTTGAAAAAGTAATTGCCGGTATCGATGACCGTGCCTTCGAGCGGAGCCAGCACCTTCGCGCCGGCGGGCGCCGCGATGTCCATGCCGCTGTGCGGATTGCGCGATTCGCCGTTGAAAATACGGCGCAAACCGAATGAACTGGTGCGCACCCCCGGCGTCGGCTGACGCATGCGCAATCCCGGCGGCTGCTCGTCCGTCCAGCGGCTCATCGCGTGTTCGATGACCGCTTTTTCACGATTGACGCGCTCAAGATCGGCGCGCGACAAATCCACCTTCGCCTTCGCTACTTTGAGCGACTGACTGGCGTAGCGTTTGTCTCCCACCGTGAAATCGATCTCCTGCCTGGCATCGTTGCCGCGCACGATGACCTTGCTGGGCCCAAGCGGGGCCGTTAGCGGTATGCCGACGATGGCGATCCAACTGCCGTCATCCTGAACCACCAGTGCCCGATGGCCATCTATGTCCACATACGGCATGGCGTTGCCATGAATATCGAGGCGGATGATCTTGACGCCGCCCGGGACCGCGCTCTCGTTGGGCAGCGTGTAGCAGAGCGCGAGCGTCGGCATCACGCAGACGATGAGCGCGGCGCAGCGTTTCAAGGCTTTTCCACTTTAGCGCGCACTGTTCCTACGGCCAAGCGCGCCTCGATGAGGGTTCCGGGCGCTGCATCGGCGGCGTTTCGCAAGATGCCGCCGTCAACGCGGCTGACAATGGCGTAACCCCGCTCCAAGGTGGCGAGCGGGCTCACCGCGCTCAAAGTGCGAACCAGCGGCGAGAGCCGCTCGCGCGCGAGATGCAAGCGCGCGAGTGCGGCGGCGCGCAGCCTCGCATACAGTGCGGCCTGCCTGGCCGCGGTACTGCGCACGCGGGCAGCGGGGCTTAATTGCCATAGCCGGCTGCGGCGTTCGCCCAGCAGCGTGCGCCTATCGGCCAGAATCTGGCGCAGCGCCCGCGACAGGCGCTGCTCCAGATCGTCCAGGCGCTGCGTTTGCTGCGCCAGTCTGGCGGCGGGGCTGACCAGTGCGGCGCGTCCCATGAGCCAGCGTAATCGTTCGCGCTGTGCCTCCACTCTGCGCCGCAGGCCGCGCTGCAGGCGTTGCGCCAGACGTCGTAGAGAAGCGCGCCACTCCTCGCCATCGGGCACGGCCAGTTCCGCCGCCGCGGACGGCGTCGGCGCACGCACATCGGCGGCGAAATCCGCAATCGTAAAGTCGATCTCATGGCCGATACCGCTGATCACGGGAATGGGCGAGGCCACGATGGCGCGGGCCAAGGCCTCATCGTTGAACGCCCATAGGTCCTCGAGCGAACCTCCGCCCCGCGCAAGAATGAGCACGTCGCACTCCGCGCGGCGGCCTGCGGCTCGAACGGCAGCGGTTATCTCGGCGGCGGCCGCGGCGCCTTGCACCGCCACCGGATAAATCAGGACCGGTATTGCGGCGAATCGCCGCGCCAGCACATGCAGGATGTCGCGAATGGCGGCGCCCGTGGGCGAGGTGATTACGCCGATCCGCTTAGGAATCATGGGCAGCGGGCGCTTGCGTTCCGCCGCAAACAGGCCCTCGGCTGCGAGCTTGGCGGACAACTCCTCGAATTGGCGCTTGAGCGCTCCCAGTCCCGCATCTTCCATGTGGTCGATGACCAGCTGATACTCGCCACGTGGCTCGTAAAGCCCGATGCGCGCGCGCACCAGCACTTTTTGCCCGTCCTTGGCGGCGAAGGCGCACAACATATTTCGCTGCCGGAACATGCAGCAGCGAACTTGCGCGGTTGCGTCTTTCAGCGAGAAATACCAGTGACCGGAGCTGGGCCTGGCAAGATTGGAGATCTCTGCCTCGAGCCAAAGGCTGCCAAAACCGCGCTCGAGCAGCACCCGTACCTCGCGATTGAGGCGTGAAACACTGTAAATGTCGCGGTTTCCGGCCGAATCCATCGCTGCATGATACTGCGGTTTACCGCGCCGCACCCGCAAGGTACAATGCGCCGCCTCTTAGACGAACTGGAACGCAAAATCGTATGCGGATTCTTGAAGAGGCACTCACCTTCGATGACGTGTTGCTGGTGCCGGCATATTCCGAAGTCCTGCCGCGCGACGTCTCCCTCGCAAGTCAGCTAACCCGCGAAATCAGGGTCAACCTTCCAGTCGTTTCGGCCGCCATGGACACGGTCACCGAGGCGCGCCTGGCCATTACCATCGCCCAAGAGGGCGGCATCGGCATCATTCACAAGAACATGTCGATCGACAATCAGGCCCGGCAGGTCGATCGGGTGAAGAAGTTCGAAAGCGGCGTGATCAGCGATCCGATCACGGTGAATCCGGACATGACGATTCGCCAGGTTTTGGAACTCACGCGCGCCAAAAACATATCAGGGGTCCCGGTGGTGCTCGGCACAAAGGTCGTCGGCATCGTCACACATCGCGATCTGCGTTTCGAAACCAAGCTGGATGCGCCGGTCTCCTCGGTGATGACGCCGAAGGATCGGTTGATCACGGTGCGCGAGAACGCGCCCAAGGATCAGGTATTGGCGCTGCTGCACAAGCACCGAATTGAAAAGGTGCTGGTGGTCGCCGGCGATCATGAGCTGAAGGGCATGATCACGGTCAAGGATTTTCAAAAAGCGACGGAGTTCCCAAACGCCTGCAAAGACAGCGTCGGCAGCCTGCGCGTCGGTGCCGCGGTGGGTACCTCGCCGGATACCCTGGACCGCGTCGCGGCCCTGCGCGAAGCCGGCGTTGACGTCGTCGTCGTGGATACCTCGCACGGCCATTCACGGGGTGTGCTGGAGACGGTCTCGAAGATCAAGGCAAAGTATCCGGACATACAAGTGATCGGCGGCAACATCGTCACCGCGGAAGCTGCGCTCGATCTCGTCAAGCACGGGGCAGACGCCGTCAAAGTGGGTATAGGGCCAGGTTCCATTTGCACGACGCGCGTCGTCGCCGGCGTCGGCGTGCCGCAAATCAGCGCCATAGCCCGGGTCGCCAAAGCGCTCGAGGGCACGGGCGTGCCTGTCATCGGCGACGGTGGAATTCGCTATTCGGGCGACATCGCCAAGGCGCTCGCGGCTGGCGCCCATTGCGTCATGATCGGCGGAATGTTTGCGGGAACCGAAGAGTCTCCCGGAGAAGTCGAGCTTTATCAGGGCGGCTCGTACAAAGCGTATCGCGGCATGGGGTCGTTGGGCGCCATGGCGCAAGCTCATGGGTCGAGCGACCGCTACTTCCAAGACACCACCTCGGAACTCGAGAAACTCGTGCCGGAAGGCATTGAAGGGCGCGTTGCCTACAAGGGTAGCCTGGTGGCCATTCTGCATCAGCTGTCGGGTGGGTTGCGCGCCGCCATGGGTTATACCGGCAGCGGCAGCATTGAAGAAATGCGGACCCGGCCGCAATTTGTGCGCATCACCAGTGCGGGCGTTCGCGAGAGTCACGTGCACGATGTGACCATCACCAAAGAAGCACCCAACTACCGGATTGGTTGATGGCCGATATTCACGCCGACAAGGTTCTGATCCTCGATTTTGGTGCCCAGTACACGCAGTTGATCGCCCGCCGCATCCGCGAGCTCGGCGTCTATTCCGAAATCTATGCCTGCGATGCGCCGATCAGCGACATCAAGAAGTTTGCGCCCAAGGCGATTGTGCTGTCGGGTGGTCCTGAATCCGTATACGACTCCAATGGCCTCGAAGCGCCCCCGGAAGTGTATTCGCTGGGCGTACCCGTGCTCGGAATTTGCTACGGCATGCAGACCATGGCCGCGCAGCTGGGCGGTCAGGTTGCGGGCTCATCGCACCGGGAATTCGGCGCGGCGCAAGTCAGGCCGACGAATGGCTCGCCGCTGCTCGACGGGCTCGAGGACAATCGCGACGCCCAAGGACGGCGCTTACTCGACGTGTGGATGAGCCACGGCGATCGCGTGACCGCGCTGCCGCCGGGGTTCCAGGCGATCGCCGCCACCGACAATGCACCGCTGGCGGCGATGGCGGATGAATCGCGGCGTCTGTACGGCCTGCAGTTCCATCCCGAAGTCACCCACAGCCTGCAAGGCGGCGAGATCCTACGGCGCTTCGTGCGCGAGATCGCCGGCTGCGCCGCAAGCTGGGCGACCCGCAGCATCATCGAGGACAGCATCGCGCGGATTCGAGCGCAGGTCGGCAGCGATCGCGTGCTCCTGGGATTATCCGGCGGCGTCGACTCATCGGTGCTGGCGGCGCTGCTGCATCGTGCAATCGGCAAGCAATTGACCTGTGTGTTCGTCGATCATGGCTTGCTGCGCCTGGGGGAGGGCGACCAAGTCATGGCGACATTCGCCAAGCACATGGGTGTGCATGTCATTCGAGTGAACGCCGAGGAGAGGTTTCTGTCAGCGCTGGCCGGCGAAGCCGACCCCGAGAAGAAACGCAAAATCATCGGGCGGGTCTTCGTCGAGGTGTTCGATGAAGAATCGGCGAAGCTCAAAGACGTCAAATGGCTCGCTCAAGGCACGATATATCCGGACGTCATCGAATCCGCGGGCGCGAAGACCGGCAAGGCGCATGTGATCAAATCGCATCACAACGTCGGCGGCCTGCCGCAGCACATGAAACTAAAATTGCTCGAGCCGCTGCGCGAGCTGTTCAAGGATGAAGTCCGAAAATTGGGTGTGGAGCTGGGCTTGCCGAAAGAGATGGTGCATCGGCACCCGTTTCCAGGCCCTGGACTCGGCGTGCGAATCCTCGGCGAGATTCACAAAGCGCACGCGGACCTGCTGCGCCCCGCGGATGCGATCTTCATCGAAGAATTGCGCACCCACGATCTCTACGACAAGGTGAGCCAGGCCTTCGCCGTATTTTTGCCGGTGCGCTCTGTCGGCGTCATGGGCGACGGACGACGCTACGACTATGTAATCGCGCTGCGCGCGGTGGAAACCATCGATTTCATGACAGCGCGCTGGGCACGACTGCCTTATGAATTCCTCGATCGTGTCGCGCATCGAATCATCAACGAAGTGGCGGGCATCTCCCGCGTGGTGTACGACATATCGGGGAAGCCGCCGGCCACTATCGAGTGGGAGTGAGCGGCGTAAGTTTTTGTTTTTCTGAGAAAATCTTGTTATTTTGACCATGAAAACTCGGTGATATACGCTGAATTTTCACGGTAGGAGAAACGTCATGCCGTGTCGTGGTGGAGGACGCCTTCGCAGTCGGCGCCCGCGTGGTAGGCCGCTACACCTATCGGGGCCGCCACACAGGACCCTTCGTGGGTGTCCCGGCTTCGGGCGCCGACATCATCATGCGTTCGATCGATATCTGGCGCTTCGACAACGATCGATTTGTCGAGCATTGGGACGAGCTCAATCTGCTCGAGGTTTTCCAGCAGATGGGCGCAATCCCTATGCAACACGGAGCGGCGCGATGAGCATTTCCGCAGTTGTGAACGGCATCACGGCGCTGGCGTTCTCCGGTGCAGGGCTCGCCAATCTTTTCAATCTCGGCAGCGCGGAATCAAACTTCCAACGCTGTCGCTCTTGATTCTGGCCGCTCTTCAGCTAACTCGCTGAGTCATGGGTTTGAATTTCCTATCCGATGATGGGATATTCGATGCGACAGGGAGTCGCTCACGAACCCTAGGGAAGGAATACCATGGCGCTGAAGGTTCATCCCGGCATCGGCATCGCGCGCATAGGGGACAGCGCGGAATTCTTCGTTGGACCAGAGACCGTCGACCTGCCGGATATTCCGGTGGGCGGATATCGCGACGACAACCTGCGCATACGAAGGCAGGCGGGACGTTTCCGCCTCTTTGATCATCCCGGCGGCAATGCCTTCACCGCGATCGTCGATTCACCCAATACCTCCATCTCATGGACGGTCACGCTGCGCCAGCGAGCGGTGGGTTCACCAACTGGATTGGCGACCGTCACAGGTACCAACGCCAACGCGGTCATCGCGGCCGGAGGTGTCACACTCGGCGAGCTGCGCACCGACGCCGACGGGAACCTGCTGGTTTTGTCC
>DASYIN010000012.1:0-24757 GCA_035997505.1 Steroidobacteraceae bacterium
TTCGCGCTGTCCAAGGCCGACACCACAATGGCCTCGCGCATCACATCAATGGCCGTTATGGGCTCCGCCAGCTTTGAATTCTCGTCCATCATGCGGGTCAGCAAGTCCTGATCGAGGCTGCCCCAGTTCACGCCGATGCGCACCGGCTTGCCGAACTTGACGGCCGTCTCGATCATTTCGGCGAATTGCGGATCGCGCTTGCTGCCGCGGCCGACGTTGCCCGGGTTGATGCGCAGCTTGCCCAGCGCCTCGGCGCAGGTCGGATGCGCTTTGAGCAGTTTGTGGCCGTTGAAATGAAAATCACCCACCAGTGGCGTGTTGACGCCCATCGCGTCGAGGCGCTCGCGGATGTGGGGCACTGCCGCGGCGGATTCATCGTTGTTGACCGTGACGCGGACCAACTCGGATCCGGCGCGCGCCAGCGCCTTGACCTGAGCCACCGTGCCCTCGATGTCCGCCGTGTCGGTGTTGGTCATCGATTGCACGACGATGGGCGATGTGCCGCCGATGGAGACCGAACCTACTTTTACAGCAAGGGAATGTCGACGAGTTCTCATACCCGCATTATACAGGGCGAGCCCGGGTGGGTCAGGCGGGTATGATCAGTGCGATGCATTCACTCGAAATGGAGTGCCTGGAGCTCGAGAAGGCCGGTGTGATCGCCGAGCCAGACGCCAAGCAGGCCGCGGCTATGGAGCGCGGCACGATTTTCTCGGTCTTCGAGGAGCTGCGATTCGCGCTCTATGCCGCGGTCGCGGCGATCACCGCGGGCATTGGTCTGCTGGTCAAAGACAATTTGGATCGCATCGGACCCATCACCTTGATTGCGGTGCTGGCGCTGGCGTCAGCGGGCTGTTACGCGACGGCGCTTCGCACGCAGTGGCAGGGTAAGGAGCGATCGATCGGCGGCGATTACCTGCTGCTGCTCGGCGCGCTGATCGTCAGCGCCGATCTGGGATACGCCGAATCCCAATTTCATTGGTTGGGCACCGAGTGGCAGTGGTACCTGTTGATCCTGGCGGCACTCCACGGCGCGACCGCCTATGGCCTTGGCTCGCGCCTCGTGCTTTGCACCTCGATCGCGGCGCTTGGGGCCTGGTTTGGAATCGAAGGCCGGGCCGCAACCTTGTTCAATGTCGGGGGCTCCGCCGTCAGGTTGGGAACCCATGCCATCGTCTGCGCGGGCACCCTTCTAATTTGGCGCGCGGCGAATCGCCGTTTCGGCGGACCGGCGTCTTTTGAGTCCGTGTTCGAAAATTTTGCAGCCAATATCGGATTTTGGGGTGCACTGGCGCTGTGCCTCACGCCCGGCGCCAGACTTTTAGGTCTGGGCCTGTTGGCGGCTCTCGCCGCGGCGTCGATCTTCAGGGCGTTGCGCGGCGGGGAGGAGATCTTCGCGGTGTATGGCACGGCCTATGTCGCGCTGACGCTGTGTTGCCTGGAGGCGCAGGTCATCAAGTACGGCCTTGCCGTGCTGCTTCTGGAGTTGGCGACCGTGGTTGCGGGGGCGATATTGCTGTGGACCTTGCATCGCCACGCGGCGGCACGCACATGATTGAACTCCGCCCCACGCCGCAGGAGGAGCGTTGGATGGCAGCGGCCGCACGGTTCAAGGTGACGCGCAATCACCCCTGGATTGCGCAGCGCACCGGCGGTTGGAGCGCGCCCTCATTCATCGCGCGCTGCGCCTTCTTCGTGCTGGGCGCGGTCGCCGGCGGTCTCACGACGGCGGTGCTCGAGTTACTCTCCCGATCCGCGGCCCTGCTTGCAGCCGGCGTGAGCTTGCTGGTCGCCGCCGAATGGTTGATGTTGCGCAAGCGTCTATTTCATGCGGGTGTTGAAGAGGCGCTGTGGACCGGTGGGTTAATGCTGCTTACCGTGCATTTCTTACCTTCCAGCGGTGACCGGGGCATGTCCGTCGCCGTCGCGCTGGTGCTGGCCGTCGCAGCCATGCGATTGCTCAATCCGTTTTTATTGACGCTGGCATTCGCAGCCGCTTCGATCGCCATCGAAATCGCGGTCGGCCACCGCCTTTGGGGCGAGCACGAAGTGGCCATGGCGGCCAGTATCTTTTGCTATGGGGTCGGCGTGATCGCGTTGCTGCTCGCACGTTTCAAATACGCAAGGCCGTCTCATGACCACATACTCGCCTGGCTGATGATCGTCATGCCGGTGTGCGGATTCCTGTGGCTGGCCACACAACAGGCGCCGGCCATACGAGTCGGCACCGGCCTGGCGAGCGGCATCTTCGCGCTGGCCGCGATCATCGTCGGGATTCGGCGGCGAAGCCACGCGCCGCTGCTGGCCTGCATGGCAGCGATGGGATGCGTCGCCTATCAGCTGCGAGACTTGACCGCGCTGCCGTTGAAGCTGAAGTTGATCGTGTGGGGAAGCGCGGCGCTGCTGGCGGCGTGGGGACTGGATCGCTACTTGCGAACGCCGCGCCGCGGCATTACGTCGCATCCCTTAAGCGAGGGCGCGCCCGCGTTGGACCTGGCGCAATGGGTCGGGGCGGGCGCGCTCTCCCCTAAGCCCACGCCGCAGGCCGCGCCCTACAAGGGCGGCGGCGGCACGTTCAGCGGCGGGGGAGCCGACGGCAGCTACTGAGCGGCCATCCGCCTTAGTGCGCGGCGGCCTCCGCAATTTTCGGCGGACTCGCAAAGGGCTGAATACCGAACTTGGGATACACCTCACTGGGGTAGTAGAAGGTGCCGTCCTTCACGACCATTCTGATGGTTTTGATCGCCTTGAGATTCTTGATCGGATCGCCGGGAATCAAAAAGAAATCCGCGAGCTTGCCTTTTTCGATCGAACCCATTCGTTGGTCCTGGCTCACGTAGCGGGCCGAGTCGAAGGTAGCGCGCTTCAAAATTTCGGCCGGCGTCATGCCGGCAAGCTGATACAGCTCCAACTCGCGATGGTAGGTAAACGAGCCGCCCGTGTCGGTACCAAACACGATGAACACGCCGCGGTCGTGCAGCATGCGCACGACGGACACGAGCTTATCGAAAGCCTGACGGTAGGCTTGATCGTCGCCCGGTGCCGAGGTGTCTGCGAGCGCCTTCATGGCATCGCGGCGCCAGCCAATCGGCATGTGATCGAAGTAGTCGACCGCGCCCGGTGGAATCTTGCCGTCCCGACGCTGCGTCAATTGCTCATGAATCCCGAGAGTGGGGTCGATCGCCATTTTGTGCTCGACCATCAGATTCATAGTGCGCTGCACCTTGGGGCTGTCGAGGTCCAGAGCGGGGAGACGCTTGAGCGCCGTCAGCCGAAACAGTGTGCGTGTGTCCTCGCCCGGTTGAATCACCCAGCCCAGTGAAAACTGATTGATGTGGGTGATTTCGTCGTAGCCTGCTTCGATCATGGCATCGGCATTCGAGAATGCCGGGATATGACCTGCCACGCGCATGCCGAGCAGATGGGCTTCGCGGGTCATGGCCGGCACCCACGCCGGATTCATGCTGTTGTAAATCTTGATTTGCCAGAAGTTCCGCGCGCCATACCAGCGTACCGCATCGACTGCCTTCTCCTGACTGTCGACCACGAATCCGTTGTTGGCGCTGAACGGGCTCTTGCCTTCGATGAAGCCGGAACGGATCACGTGCGGGCCGGCAATGGAGCCGGCGTCGATCTGGTGAATGAGCTGATCGAGCACCGCATTGTCGTTGCCCATATCGCGCACGGTGGTGATGCCGGCCGCGACGTTGAGCAGGGCATCGCTCTGCCCGAGATGGGCATGCATTTCGTACAGACCGGCAATCAGTGTGCCGCCGTCGCCGTCGACGGTGGTCTCGCCCGGCGTGGGCGGACTGTCGAGCGCTTCGACGGCGGCGATGACTTTGCCGTCGACCAGCACCGACTTCAGGTCAGTCAGCGTCGAGCTCTTCGGGTCGAACAACCTGACATTGCGAATGCGAACGGGTCCTGCGTAGTGGTGCGCCACCTCACGCTCAATATCGACGAAGCGCTGACTGGACCAGCCTGCCGCCAGGTCACGCAAGCGTTTCTCCTCGCCCTCATAACCCGTTCGCACCAGAATGGAGCTGGCATCCACGTCGGCAAACAAATTATTGGCCGAGTCCAGCAGCAGAGTCTCCGGATCGAGATTGATGCCGATCAGGTCATAGCGCGTCACTTGCAGAGGCCCGCCCTCTCCTTGCACGGACAACGTCTCGCCTTTTTCGAGCCGCACCGCGCCGCCGGGCAGTGCCGGCAACTTGTTGCCGGCTTTCAGGAGCGCGCGAGCGTAAATCCCATTGGCCCAGGGACTGGAACTCTGCGCCAGATACAGGATCGGCGAATTGATGGTGGAGTGACCCTTGCCCGTGGAATCCACCCACTCGCCGCGCTTCCCAAAGCGAATGAAATGCTCGGCGATCTTGCTGCCGAAGGTGGTGGTGCCCTTCACGGTCCATTCGGTCGGCAAGCCGGCCGCATCCAGCTTGATCGATTCAGCGATCGTCGGGCCGCGGCCATTGTTCTTCACATCGTAGTCGATGGTGGTGGCATCGCCCTTGGTCTCGGCGGTCAGGTGTCCGACCTTCTTCTCGCCGAAGATGAACGAATAGGTGTAGGTGTCCGCCAACGCCAGCGAGGGCAGGCTGAGCAGCAGCATAGCGGCGAGTTTTCGTCGAAATTTGAATCGCGAAATGAATGTGGGCACAGTGGCACTCGCTTGAGGTAGAGAACCACGAATTCTAAACTCAAATCGCGTGCGGGTGCGCCTTACTGTATGACGAGGATCATCGTTGTATTGGCAGGCACGACTATTCCGTTGCGCTGATATTGCGTCTTGCCCGCCGCGATCGAATCGATTTGGTAGGTTTGCGAGGTAGCGAGAAAGCCGTTGGTAAGCGGCAGGGGCGGCGTGGCCAACGCTGGTTTTCGCAGCTGCGATGAATCGTACGGCCCGAGGAAATATCCGTCAGCCACGATGCCCGGTAAGCCAAAACCGAGAGGCAGGTTGCCGCCCGGCATGCCGCCGAATGTTGAGGCGCCCATCCGGGCAAACTCATCGGCAAATCCCACTCCGCCGTTCTTCGAAATGAGCTTATCCATGCACTGGTAGCTGGAGTTGGTGCCCGTTCCGTCAGCACAGTCCGTAATTAGCTGCTTGTAGATATTGAGTCCGTAACGGCGGTTGAGAAATGCGCCAAAGGTGCCGCCCTGGTTATAGCTTCCGCCGGCCGGTGCGGTCCAGCCGACATAGCCCAGGTCGCCGCCACCGGAAATATAGCCTTGGTGCCTCGCCCAGGTCTCGTCAAACCCAGGAACGGCGGCGGGCGTGACGATGTCTTCAGACATCATTGCCGAGGTTTCCTCCAACCACACGTCATGCGCCGTACCGCGCGCAATCACGCGCTGGTAGTAATTGATCAAGTGGGTCGATTCGTGAATAAGCACTGATGCGTAGGTCTGTGCCTCCTGCGGCAGGACAAGCTGCTCGCCATTCAAAAAGACCACGAGCGCCTGGTTGGAAGTGGAATAGGCGGCCAGCGTGAAGTTATTCCCATTGCTGAAATATCCGCTCGCATCTATCGAGAGTTTTTTTGGAATGACGATATTGATGTCCTGCAATGCGCCGGGAGCATCCTGAATCAGCGTAGTTGAGGACGCTGCCGCGGGTCCCCAGGCATCCCCCAGCAAGGAGACGAGATCGGCGTAAGCGTTGCCGGAGCCGCAATAAACCGTAACCAGAGTCGCGAGGCTTGCGGCGGGAAGAGCACCTTGGTCGACCAATGCTTGGTCCACCCAAAAAACTGCGTTGCGCCCCGTCGACAGCGCGCAACTCGCTTGAACCGAAGTCGGTACAGAATTGGCTCCATCGTTCCAGGTTCGCGTCGTACCGGTTGCCGGCGCTGCGCGCGCGACGAAACGCGCCTGAGATTTGGTGTCCAGTTCGCGCGCTACCCGCTGCTCGCGGGCGGCAAAGTTGCGCACAAAGGCATCCTCGACACTTCTATTACGCTCGAGCACGAGTGCGTGATTCCGATTCGAGAGCGCTTGGTACGTGCTGCCGGCCGTCAACGGCGCCGCCAACATGTCCAAAAGCGCGCCAGGCGCGGGCACTGAGGCTGCTGCACTTGACTGACCATTGGAAAATGTGAGTATCGCGGTTTGCCCTGCTTGGACGCCGTTGATCGCCACATTGATGGTGGCGTCCGATGACGTTGTATTGTTATAGCGCCATATGCCGACGCCGGAACCTGAATACATTCCGGCATCCGCAGCTCCGCAAAACGGTCCGTTGCAGTACGCCGACAGCGCGTTGTCCTGTGGCACGGGCGGCGCTACAGGTGCTTTGACCGTCATGGAAGCCTGCTTTCTGGCAGATCCTCCGCCCGAATTTGTGACCGTCAAGGTGATGACATAGGTTCCCACGTTCTGATACTCGTGGTGAACCAACGCACCCGATCCCGTGCTCGAGTCGCCAAAGTCCCACGAAAAAGTCAGCGCGAGATTGTTCGGGTCGACCCCGAATCCAAACAGCTTGACGGACTGGCCCAGGAGCATGCCGTTTCCGAAAATCTCGATATCGCCGACGCCGGGTGGCGGGGCGGTAACTGAAATGTCGGTCGCGGCGTTGCTCGACAAGCCCGCTTGATCTGTCGCAGTCACTTTCACGGTGTACGTGCCTAGTGCTGCGTAAGCGTGCGTGATGCTCGAACCCGCTCCCGTGCCGCCATCGCCGAAATTCCACGCGTACGACAGAGTGCCGGATTGGGGATCGGTACTTGTTACGCCGAAATTGATTGTCTGACCCACGATGGCGCTTGTTGGCGTCGCGGAAATCACCGGCATACTTGGGGGCATCGGCGGCGGGGGCGGGGGTGCAGGCGCGGCACCAGAACCGCCACCGCCACATCCCGTGGCTACCAGAGCAACGAGGGACAAAAAGACAACGCGACAAGATCCATTTAACACAGTGCATCGCTCCCTGATTCATTTTATTTTTGCCGCGAACTGCCAAATCAGTATACGTCAAAGATCCGAAATTTCTGCGTAGCTTGAGGTGTTGCAGACCCCAGTACGCGGGCATAATTCGGGCTATGTCGGCGCGAATCGTTTACTCAACCGGTATCGGCAGCCTCTGCCCGAACTGCCGCCGGCCGGTGCGTGAATGCGTGTGCCCCAAGGGCGCGCCGGGCGCGGCCAAACCGGCCGCGGTGCGGGTTGCCCGCGAGACTCAAGGTCGGGCAGGTAAGGGAGTCACCACCATCACGGGTTTGCCGCTACCCTCAAGCGATATCGAGGCGCTCGCCACCCGCTTAAAAAAACGTTGTGGATCGGGCGGTACGGTGCGCGCGGGAATCATTGAAATTCAAGGCGATCACCGCGATACCATCGTCGCGGAGCTGATCAAAATGGGTTGGCCGGCGAAGCGATCCGGCGGCTGACCGCATACAAGATATATGACGTCCTGCGCTTCAATCCCCAGTGTCTCTTCTGTATCATGCCGCCCACTCGCGATAAGAGCTGTCTGGAGAGAGTCCTTTTAGTAGGGCCGCCGAAGGCGCAACCGCCCGGAAACGCTCAGGCACATGAACGGCAGACTCTCGCGATCTCTGGAGAGCGATCGCACCAGGCGATCCACCGAAGGGGAGCAACGCTTAACTCAAGCGTGCAATCTCTCAGGTCTTAAGGACAGAGGGGCGAAGCACGAAGGTGCTTACGCTGCTGTGTTCGTTCACCGCGAGGTTGCGATGGGCCTTAAGACTCCTCTATACGACACTCATGTGCTGCAAGGCGCCAAAATCGTCGACTTCGGCGGTTGGGACATGCCGTTGCACTATGGATCGCAGATCGAAGAGCACCATGCGGTGCGTCGGGATGCGGGCATGTTCGACGTCTCGCATATGTGCATCGTCGACTTGACCGGCGGCCGCGTGCGAGAGTTTTTGCGTTTTCTCCTCGCCAACGATGTCGCCCGGCTCAAGACCTTCGGCAAGGCCCTGTACTCCTGCATGCTTCTGCCCAACGGCGGCGTGATAGACGATCTGATCGTCTACTACATGGCGGAGACCTGGTACCGCATGGTGGTCAACGCCGGAACGCGCGACAAGGATTTGGCCTGGATGCGCCGGCACGCCCTTGATTTCGACGTGAAGGTCGTTGAACGCAAGGAATTGGCCATGATCGCCGTGCAAGGTCCCAGCGCGCGGACAAAGGCAGCGATGCTGCTCTTACCGGAGCAGCAGGCGCCGGTACTGGAATTGAAACCCTTCTTCGGCGCCCCCGTCGGCGCCTGGTTCATCGCTCGCACCGGCTACACCGGAGAAGACGGGTTTGAAATCATGATTCCCGCAGCGGAAGCAGCGGCTGCGTGGAATCGCTTGCTGGAGCAGGGCGTTACGCCTGCGGGTCTCGGCGCCCGGGATACGCTGAGGCTCGAAGCCGGCATGAATCTGTACGGCAACGACATGGATGAAAACTTTCACCCGCTTGAGTCCGGCCTCGCCTGGACCGTCGCCTTCGAGCCCGCAGATCGCGATTTCATCGGCCGTGAGGCGCTCATGCGCGCGCAGCGCGAGAGCGGACGGGAGCTGGTCGGATTACTGCTCGAGGACCGCGGCGTGCTTCGCAGTCACCAGAAAGTATTGGTCGCCGGCGGCATGGCCGGCAATTCCGGCGAGGTCACCAGCGGAACTTTCTCGCCAACCTTGAATCGTTCCATTGCGTTGGCGCGGGTGCCGAAGACTTCGCAACCGACGGTGCAGGTGGACATCCGCGGCAAAATGCACGCGGCACGCATCGTCAAACCGCCGTTCGTCCGTCATGGCAAGGCATTGATCGACATCAGCTAGGGGGGATTTTATGAGCAACAACGTACCGAGCGATCTGAAATACACCAAGAGTCACGAGTGGGTGCGCCAGACGCACGGCGAGGCGCCTAACGGCGCATTGGAAATCGGCATTACCGATCACGCGCAAAGCGCGCTCGGCGACCTGGTGTTCGTCGAGGTGCCCGATGTGGGCCGCGCCTTGAGCGCCGGCGAAGCTTGCGCGGTGGTCGAGTCGGTGAAGGCGGCGTCCGATGTGTATAGCCCGTTGGCCGGCAAAGTCGTCGCGAACAACGGCGCGCTTGCCAACAAGCCCGAACTGCTCAATGAGGATCCGTACGGTGCGGGCTGGTTATTTCGCCTGGACGCCACCGGCGGCGGCAATGTCTCGGGACTCATGAGTGCAAGCGACTACGAAAGCTTTTTGGCCGAAGAGGCCGAGTAAGGGACGCAAATGGCATACATTCCTCACACGCCTGACGACATCGCCGGCATGTTGGCCGTCATCGGCGCTCGCTCGATCGATGATCTGTTCGATGAGATTCCCGCGGAGCTTCGCGCCGGCACGCTCAACGTGCCCGCGCCCTTGTCGGAAATGGAGATTGGGCGGCTGATGACAGAGCGCGCCGCGATCGATGGGCGGCCGCTGAATTTCATCGGTGCCGGCGCCTACGAGCATCACATTCCTGCGCCCGTATGGGCCATTGCGACGCGCGGAGAATTCTATTCCGCCTACACGCCCTACCAGGCTGAAGCGAGTCAAGGCACGCTGCAGTTGATCTATGAATATCAATCGATGATGTGCGCGCTCACGGGCATGGAGGTGTCGAACGCCTCGCTCTACGACGGCGCCTCGGCGCTTGCCGAGGCCTGTCTCATGGCGGTGCGCTCCAATCGCAGTTCCACCTCGCGCCGCATTTTGATGCCGCGCGCGGTCAATCCGACGTATGCGCAAGTGGCGCAGGCGATCGCCGGCAATCAAGACATCAGCTTCGTGCCGGTGGATTTCGATCGGACGACCGGCCGCACCCTGCTCGAGACGCTCAAACCCTACAGCGGCCAGGATTTCACGGCGCTGGTCGTGCAGCAGCCCAATTTTTTCGGCGGCTTGGAAGAGGTCGATGAACTCACCGATTGGGCGCATGCAAACAAGATCATGCTGATCGCGGTGGTGAACCCCACGTCTCTGGCGCTGTTGAAGCCTCCCGGCCAATGGGGAGCGCTCGTCGACGGCGCGCAGGGTGCCGACATCGTGTGCGGCGAAGGCCAGGCGCTGGGTGTGCCACTGTCCTCGGGAGGACCTTATTTCGGCTTCATGGCCACTCGCATGCATTACGTGCGGCAAATGCCCGGACGAATCGTCGGACGCACCGTGGACCTCGAAGGACGGCCGGGATTCAGTCTGACTCTCCAGGCGCGCGAGCAGCACATACGCCGCAGCAAGGCCACCTCCAACATTTGCACCAATCAGGGTCTGATGGTGACGGCGGCAACCATCTACATGACGCTCCTGGGGCCTGAAGGGTTGGCTGCGGTCGCGCAAGCCAGCATGCAGCGCACGGCGGACCTGGTCGCGGCGTTAACCAAGGTGCCGGGCGTGAAGCGCGCCTTCACGGCGCCGCATTTTCACGAGGCCGTGTTGATTCTGGATCGCGCGCCGGCCGCGGTGCTCGCGGCATTGTCGCGAAAGGGAATCCTCGGAGGATTGGATCTTAGCGAGCGCTATCCCGAATTGGGCCATGCGCTGCTGGTGTGCGCCACTGAAACGAAGCTTGGCGCCGACATCGATGCGTATGCCGCGGCGTTGGCCGAGGCGATGAGCGCCGCACGGGCGGCGGCTTAGGAGAAATGCCGATGCAACTCAACTCACGCGAACCGGTGATATTCGAATTGAGCAAGCCAGGCCGCGGCGCCGTTACGCAATTTCCGCCGCCCGTTGCGGGGACTGCGCAAGTGCCCGCGCATTTGCGCCGGCAGGCGCCGCCGGCGCTGCCCGAGGTCTCCGAGCTGCAGGCGGTGCGTCATTTCACGCGCCTGTCGCAGATGAATTTCTCCATCGACACGCACTTCTACCCGCTCGGCTCTTGCACCATGAAGTACAACCCCAAGGCCTGCAACAGCTTGGCGATGTTGCCGGAATTCCTGGGCAGACATCCTCTGGGACCGGAACCGCAGGGGTTTCTCGCCTGTATGTACGAACTGCAGGAGATGCTGCAGGAAATCACGGGCATGCCGGCTGTCAGTCTCACGCCCATGGCCGGCGCGCAGGGCGAATTTGCCGGCGTGGCGATGATCCGTGCGTATCATCGGGCGCGCAATGATACGGCGCGCACCGAGATCATCGTTCCGCAAGCCGCGCATGGCACCAATCCCGCGACGGCGACCATGTGCGGATTCGTCGTCAAAGAAATTCCCTGCGACGCCAACGGCGATGTGGACATCGAGGCGCTGAAGGCAGCGGTGAGTCCGGCCACGGCCGGCATCATGCTCACAAATCCGTCCACGCTCGGTGTGTTCGAACGCAAGATCGTGCAAATCGCGCGCATCGTTCATGACGCCGGCGGGCTGCTCTACTACGACGGCGCAAATTTAAATGCCATCTTGGGCAAGGTCCGCCCCGGAGACATGGGGTTCGATGTCATTCACATGAATTTGCACAAGACCTTTTCGACGCCGCATGGCGGCGGCGGCCCGGGTTCGGGTGCGGTGGGTGTGAGCGCGCGGTTGAAGCCTTTTCTGCCCCTGCCCATCGTCGGCAAGGATGGCGCGCGCTACCGCTGGTTGACGGAGCGAGATCTACCGCAATCCATCGGGCGTTTGTCCGGGTTCATGGGCAACGCCGGCGTGAACCTGCGCGCATATATTTATATGCGCTTGCTGGGCCGCGAGGGCATGGTGCGCGTGGCGGAGTTCGCCGCCCTCAACGCCAATTATCTGATGAAGCGGCTGCAGGCTTTGGGGTTCGAAGCCGCGTACCCGAAGCGCCGCGCCAGCCATGAGTTCATCATTACCTTGAAGCAGGAGCAGAAGGCTTATCACGTGTCCGCGATGGACGTCGCGAAGCGGCTGCTGGACTTCGGTTTTCACGCCCCCACGACATATTTCCCGCTGCTGGTGCCCGAATGCCTGCTGATCGAGCCGACGGAAACCGAGGCCAAGGAGGACCTGGATCGATTTTGCGATGCATTGGCCTCGATCCGCGAGGAAATGCGCAATGATCCGGAGAAACTCACGTCTGCCCCGCATACAATGCCGGTCCGACGATTGGATGATGTGCGCGCGGCAAAGCAGCTTGACCTGATTTGGAAGGGAAACGCCGCTTGATAGGAACTGGGCGGCGCCCGACCTTGTCCGATCCGAAGCACCAACTGATATTCAACCCTAGGATCGGCATGTCCCGTAGCTTGCTGTTTGCGTCTTTACTGGCATTTTTGGTTACTTCCGCGTTCGCCGCCCCGGCTGCGCCGCCGCCAAAGCCCCTCGCCATCCCCAATACGCCGGCCAATTGGGCCCAGACGCTCGAGCGGATCGCCACCGGCGTGGTCACCATTCAGATCGACAGTACGCGTGCGTTCGACACCGAATGGAACACGACCGCGCAGGCAACCGGTTTCGTCATCGACGCCAAACGAGGACTGATCCTGACCAATAGGCACGTCGTGACGCCGGGTCCGGTGACCGCACAAGCGATATTCTTGAATCGGGAGGAAGTGCAGCTCTATCCGATCTATCGCGATCCCATCCACGATTTCGGCATCTATCACTACGATCCGGCGAAATTGCACTTCATTCAGCCGGCGGAGCTGCCGCTGTATCCGCAGGGCGCGGTGATTGGCCGGGAAATCCGCGTCGTGGGCAACGATGCCGGCGAACAATTGTCGATTCTTGCCGGCACGCTGGCGCGCTTGGATCGCGAGGCGCCGGAATACGGCTACGGCAAGTACAACGACTTCAATACGTTTTATTACCAAGCGGCCTCGAGCACGTCGGGTGGCTCGTCCGGCTCGCCCGTGATCGATATCGAAGGCCGGGTCGTCGCGCTCAACGCGGGCGGCGCCACGGGCGCAGCCTCGAGTTTTTATCTGCCGCTCACCGCCGTGGTGCGCGCGTTGAAGTATCTGGAGGTCGGCAAGCCGGTGCCGCGCGGAACGCTGGAAACCGTTTTCAAGTACACGCCTTATGATGAGCTGAAGCGCCTCGGCCTCAACGCCGCAACGGAAGCCGGCATGCGCAAGAGCTACCCCAAGCTGACCGGCATGCTGGTGGTCGACGATGTGCAGCCCGGTTCGGCCGCCGACGGGATTCTGGCGCCGGGCGACATTCTGGTGGCGATCGACGGCAAGCCCATCCCAGAGTTCTTTGCGCTCGAAGAGGTGCTCGACGGCCGCATGGGCCAGCGCGTCAAGGTGGAAGTGCAGCGTGGCAGTCAATCCCTGCAGCACGATCTCGATGTGCAGTCCTTGAGCGCAATCACGCCCGCGGAATTCCTCGAATTCGGCGAGGCTGTGGTGCACACGCTGTCCTATCAGCAGGCGCGGCATTTCAACGTGCCGATCAAGGGCGTGTACATCGCCAACCCGGGCTATGTATTCGGCGCCGCCGGCATCCCGCGCGCCGCGTTGATCAGCTCGTTCAACGGCAAGAAAGTCGACAATGTGGCGGATTTCGCAGCAGCGCTTTCGGAGCTGGCGGACGGCGCACGCGTGCCTGTGCGCTATGTCACGATCGAGGATCCCCGCGCGACCCAACTCAAGGTCATTCGCATGGATCGGCGCTGGTTTCCGGCGCGCGAATGCAAACGCGACGACACCCTGGGCACCTGGCCCTGCATCAGTATCAGTCCTGGACCGCCGCCCTCTGTCGTCAAACCCGCATCCACGCAGTTCGCCAAGACGGGCGATCCGCGCATCGATCGATTGGCGCCGTCGCTGGTGTTGGTGAACTTCGACATGCCGTACTCGACCTCGGGCGTGACTGAGAAGAATTATCACGGCACCGGCGTCATCGTGGATGCGCAGCGCGGCCTGGTGGCGATCGACCGCAATACGGTGCCGGTGGCGATGGGCGACGTGCGCATCACGTTTGCAGGCACTGTCGAAGTACCGGGCAAAGTAGTGTTCATTCATCCCTTGCACAATCTCGCCGTCGTTTCCTACGATCCCAAGTCGATCGGCAGCACGCCGGTGCGCGCGGTGACGCTCGTCTCCCGGCCCTTGAGCCCGGGCGATGACGTATGGGTGGTCGGCGAGCGCGCCGATTCGAAGATCCAGTCGCAGAAAACGCAGATTTCCAGCGTCGATGTGGTTTCATTTCCGCTGTCGCGCACGCTGCGCTTCCGCGACAGCAATTTGGAAGCGGTCAGCCTCATCAATCCGCCGACCGATTACGACGGTGTCCTGACCGACGACAAGGGCGATGTGCTCGCGCTTTGGTCGAGCTTTGCGTTCGAGTCGCAACGCGAGCTCGAGCAGATCAATCGCGGCATTCCGGCCGATTTGGTCAGCGAGATGATCGGCGTGGTCGCCGACAGCCGGCCGCTGTATTCCTTCGAAGCGGAATTCGACGTGCAATCCCTGGCCGGTGCGCGCGAATTGGGCCTCCCCGACGAATGGGTCCGGCGCTTCGAGGAGCACAATCCGCAACGCCGCCAAGTGCTCGGCATCAATCGTCTGGTTGCGGGCTCGCCCGCCGCCGCGCTGCTCGAGCCCGGCGACCTGCTGCTCGCGATCGACGGCAAAGTCGTCAACCGGTTCCGCGAGGTCGAGCGCGCCGTACAGAGTCCCGAGGTCAGTGTGACGGTGTGGCGCGATCGCGCCGAGAAGACGCTGCAAATGAAGAGCGTGGGCTTGAACGGCCGCGACATCGATCGAGTGCTCATCTGGGCCGGCGCCACGCTGCAGGCGCCGCATCGTGCCATGGCGGCACAACGCGGCATCGCTCCCTATGGCGTGTTCGTTTCATTTTTCTTTTACGGATCACCGGCCACGCACTACGGCTTGTACGCCGGGCGGCGCATCACCGAAGTGGATGGGCAGCCGACGCCCGATCTCGACGCCTTCATCAGGGCGGTGAGCGGCAAACCCGATCGTGCCTCGCTGCGCCTCAAGACGATCAGTTGGAATGGCCAGACCGACGTCATCACCCTGAAGCTCGACAAGCACTACTGGCCGGCCTACGAGCTCAATCGGCAGGAAGACGGCACCTGGGTCAGGACCTCGCTCGATCCGCCCGACGTGACCGCGGCGCTGCGGCCTTAGGAGCCTGTCAGGCCTCTAAGGAGGAAGGTCTTTCACGAGGGACTCGAGCGCCAGCAGCCAATGCTGGTAGTAGGTGTCGCCGAGATCCGCGTCTCCCGACGCATGCGCGCGATCAATTTCCCGCGATAGCGCCGCGGCCCATTGCGGCCAGGTGAACACGCCCCGCTCGTGCAGCGCGAGCGTCATGGCAAAGGCTCTCGCTTCCCAAGGTTCGTTGAAAACAGGTCCGTCTCCCTGCAGTGGAATTCCCGGCAGATCCTTCAGCGCCTCGCGATTCATGCCGGCTCCAAGTACGGCTCGAAGGCATCCACCGAGACGACGGAGCGCTGCAACGGCGCGGTGTCGCCCCACAGTTCCTTCTCATCGAAGGCCACGGTGTACAACCATTGCGGCGCTTCGCCCATGCCGTGGGCGTTGGTGTCTGGAAATACATGCGCGCCATGGATTTTCTCGATCACGCCCACCTTGCCGCGCGCATACCCGGGGAGCCGCGTGTGATGCTGCGGTTCCCGCTGCAGCGTGCGCACGCGATCGCCAAGCGAAAACCGTGCCGGGCCTGCCGCAGGCCGCGATGCCGGCCAGCCCCGTTTGATTCTCGCCATGACATCGCCGGCGTGCTGCACCTGCTTCGGCGCGGGCGGCGATTCGCTCAGCACGCCATTCTGCAGCGCCAGTTTTTCCAGCGCCGCCAGCCAGATCTGGTAATAAGTGAGATCGCGATAGTTGGGCAGCGTTTCGCGCGTTGCGCGGTTCATGTCGATATTCGACAGGCCCGTCGGTCCCATGGCCACGACGAGCGCCATCACGCGCGGTTCCCAGGGTGCATGAAACACGTCACCCTCAGCTTCCTGAACGATGGGATCGCGCACGTCCTGGCCCCCGAGGTCTGCGTGCGAGCGATAGGTCATGCAGCCGAATTGGGCAGGCCGGTCCCGATCATGGAGTCGCGCGTCACCAGATTCGCAAGCTCCTGCTCGCTCAAGTGCTCGGTGTCGGGCGGGCGCTGCGGCAGCACCAGGTAACGCACTTCGGCAGTCGAATCCCAAATGCGGATTTGAGTCGACGCCGGCAATTCGACGCCGAATTCTTTGAGCACGCCGCGCGGATCCTTGACGGCGCGCGCGCGATAGGGGGCGCTCTTGTACCAGGTCGGCGGAAGCCCCAGAACGGCCCAGGGATAGCAGCTGCACAGCGTGCAAACCACCATATTGTGCATCTCGGGGGTGTTCTCCACCGCCACCATGTGTTCACCCTGACGACCGGCGAACCCCAAGGAGGCAATGGCCGCGGTCGCATCCTTGAGCAGCCAGAGGCGAAATTCCGGATCGCGCCAGGCGCGCGCCACAACCTGTGCACCATTACGGGGCCCGATTTTTGTCTGGTAGGCATCAATCAAGACATCCAGCGCGGCCGGATCGATGTAGCCTTTTTCGGTCAGCTGCGCCTCCAAGGCGCGGACTCGCATTTCCAGCGCGCTGGGCGCCCGCTGCGCATGCTCTTCATGATGGTGGTGTTCGTGTTCGCTCACGGTTCGTCTAGTATAGGGGCCCCAAGGAGGGCCAGTCACATGAATGACGCGTATGTTAAATCTACGCTTCCGGCGATGGCACTCGCGCTTCTGTGCCTTATGGTCGCGCCCCCAAGTCTCGCCAAGTCGGCCGAATTGCGACTGTATGTCCTCGATTGCGGGCATGCCACCTTCAAGGACATGGGCGGATTTTCCGATACGGGGGAATATGACGGCAAGCCGGGAGCCATCGTGGCGCCCTGTTTTCTGATCCGCCATCCCAAGGGCGATCTATTGTGGGACGCGGGCTTGGGCGATCATTACAACTATCCGAAAGAGGGGAGCGATGCGGCGCCCGGCGTCCATGTCACCGTGCCCGTGACGCTCATTGCGCAGCTGCAATCCTTGAGCCTGACGCCGAAGGATATTAATTTCATTGCCTTCTCGCACTTGCACTGGGATCACACCGGCAATGCCAACGAGTTCAAGGATTCGGTGTGGATCATGAACAAGGCGGAGCTGGCCGCGGCATCGGTGCTCCCGCCGCCGGGCGGCGTCCTGCCCGAAACCTGGAGCGCCTTTAAATCTGCCAAGAATGAGGCCATCGAGGGCGACTATGATGTGTTCGGGGACGGGAAGGTCATGATTCTGCGCGCCCCGGGACATACGCCCGGGCATCAAGTGCTGAAGCTCAAACTGCAGAAGAGCGGCACAGTGATTCTCTCGGGCGATCTGTATCACCTGCGAACCAGCCGGCTGCTCAAGCGGGTGCCGGTCTATAACGCGGATCGCGCTGATACACTGGCTTCGATGGGCCGCGTTGAAACCATCCTCAAGAACACCCACGGGCGTTTGATCGTGCAGCATGACCCGAAGGATTTTCAGGGCCTGCCAAAGCCGCCGGGGTACCTTGATTGACCGGCATGATCAGCGCGGCCACGCGCCAGGACCTCCCTGAAATCTTAGAGATCTACAACGAAATCATTCGCAACTCCACCGCCGTCTACACGGAGGTGGAATTGACGGCGGAGCGCGGAGCGGCGTGGTTCGACGCCAAACGCGCCGGCGGATATCCCTTCATCGTCGCCCGCGACGCCGCACGCATCACCGGCTTCGGCACCTTTGGTGAGTTTCGAGCGCCGCCTTGTTATCAGCACAGCGTGGAGCACAGCGTTCATGTGCGCGCCGACTGCCGCGGCGTAGGGATAGGACGCAAGCTGGTGATCGAATTGCTGAGTCTGGCGGCGGCCATGGATAAGCACGTGATGATCGCGGGAATCGATGCCGACAATGAAGTTTCGATCAAGCTGCACGAGAGCTTGGGGTTTATCAACGTCGGTCATTTCCACGAGGTGGGCTTCAAATTCGGCCGCTGGCTCGACCTGGTATTCCTACAGTGTCGCCTTCCTGCCACAAAGTCGTAACAACTGTAAAACCGCCCGCCTTAAATCCGAAGCTGTCCGTGCTGGCAGCGCAGTCTTGATATCATGAGCGTGTGGTAAGAGCTACACAGACAGACATTGAGATTGCGGTCGAAGCCCTGCGCGGCGGCGAACTGGTGGTATTTCCGACCGAGACTGTATATGGAGTGGGCGCGAATGCGGCCGACCCCACTGCCGTGCGCAAGATTTTCGAGGTCAAGGGCCGGCCACCCGATCATCCAGTGATCGTGCACTTGGACGATCCACGGTACCTGCACCGCTGGGTATCGAAGATGCCGGCGGTGGCGGAGCAACTGGCCGCACATTTCTGGCCGGGACCCTTGACGCTGATCCTGCCCAAGGCCGACAACGTCAATGAGATCGTCACCGGCGGCCAGGACAGCATCGGCATTCGCGTCCCGTCGCACCCCATGGCACAGCAATTGCTGAACGCCTTCGGCGGCGGAATCGCGGCGCCCTCCGCCAACCGGTACGGGCGCTTAAGCCCGACGAAGCCCGAGCATGTGCGCGATGAACTCGGCGATGCCGTCAAAGTGATTTTGGATGGCGGCGACTCGCCCATCGGCTTGGAATCCACCATCGTTTCCTGTCTCGACGACCAAGCACGGCTGCTGCGGCCGGGTTTCATTACCCGCTCGCAGCTCGAAAAGGTGGTCGGCCCGTTGGCCGTCGGTGGAACCAAGCCGCGTGCGCCGGGCGATCGCGCCTTGCACTATGCGCCGTCGACGCCGCTTGAAATTGTCGATTCGGACGATCTGGAGGTGCGTGCGGGAGAGATCGTGGCGCGCGAGGAGAAAGTGGCGGTACTGGCGATGCGGCCGCCGCTGCAAACGCAGCGCCACATGACTTGGATCAACGCCGGCAAGAAACCGGATACGTACGCGCACAATCTCTACAACCACTTACGCACCCTGGATCGGGTGGGCTGCGTGAAAATATTCGTGC
Source organism: Steroidobacteraceae bacterium (assembly GCA_035997505.1). Classification (GTDB taxonomy): domain Bacteria; phylum Pseudomonadota; class Gammaproteobacteria; order Steroidobacterales; family Steroidobacteraceae; genus Bog-1198. The sequence continues at coordinate 18,935 of DASYIN010000012.1, forward strand.
AGAGTCTGCCGCAGGAAGAGCGTTGGGCGGCCATTCTCGACCGGTTGCAGCGCGCGAGCGGCATGGGCGATGATTCCTTGGAGCTGAGTGTCAGCTAACAGACTCCGGATGGAACTCGATCCCAAGCAAGATCCTTTCTCGCGAGAGGCGATCCAACATTTGGTGGTTCGCTACGGCTCGCCGCTGCTCGTGATCGATGCCGAGCGCGTGCGCCGGCAGTATCGGCGCCTCGGTGCCGCGTTGCCGGGCGTCGATCTGCACTATGCGCTCAAGCCCTTGCCGCACTCGTCGCTGATCAGCACGCTCATGGCCGAAGGCGCTTTTTTCGATCTCGCCACCAATGGCGAAGTGGAATTGGTACGGCGCTTAAGGGTAGAGCCGGAGCGTTGCATCCACACGCACCCGATCAAACGCGACAGCGATATTCGCACCGCGCTCGCCTTTGGCGTGACGCGCTTCGTCGCCGATAATCCGGATGAATTGCGCAAGTTCGTGCCATTTCGCGCGCGCACATCGTTGCTGATCCGGGTGTCCTTTCGCAGTCCGGACGCGGTGGTGGACCTGTCGCGCAAGTTCGGTTGCGATCCGGCGGCGGCAACGGATCTGTTCCGGCTCGCCGCGCAACTGCGCATCAAAATCGATGGAGTGTCATTTCACACCGGCTCGCAAAATGCCGATTCGGCGATGATCGTCAGGGCCATCGACAGCTGTCGCGAGCTGCTGGACCCTCTCGCGGCGGCCGGACATGCGCCCCAAATTCTCGACATCGGCGGAGGTTTTCCGGTGGATTATTTGCGCCCGGCGCTGCCCATCGAGGAATTCTGCGCGCCGATCAGGGCGGCCCTCAAGAAATTGCCGCCCGGCGTGCGCATCATTGCGGAGCCGGGGCGCTATATTGCGGCTCCCGCGGCCATCGCGGTCTCGTCCGTCATGGGCCGTGCGCTGCGCGACGACCGCTGGTGGTACTACCTGGATGATGGCCTGTACGGCAGCTATAGCGGTCAGATGTACGACCATTCGGTGTTTCCGGTGGAGGCGCTGCGCTCGAGCACCGAGACTTATCCCTCCGTACTGGCCGGGCCAACTTGCGACAGCATCGATGTCGTGCGCGAGAAACTCGACCTGCCCAAGCTCGAAATTGGCGATCTTGTGGTGGGCCGTGTGATGGGCGCCTATACCTGGGCCTCGGCGTCGGAGTTCAATTTCTTCCCGAAGGCAACCGTGCTGGCACTCGATCGAGGGCGGCTGCTTCAGGACGGAGCCTTGGCGTGATTTCGCGCCGCCGCATGATCATCGCTTCGGGTCTCGCCGGCAGCGCGGCATTGTTGTCGCGCTCGCTGCTGGGCGCGTCCAACAGGTTCGTCAAGCAAATTGCCCTGACCAATTTGCATACCGGCGAGAAGTTGACGATCGAGTATTTTCGCGATGATGCCTATGTGCCCGACGCGCTCATCGCCATCGAAGTGCTGTTGCGGGATTTTCGCAATGGCGAGAAGCATGCCATTGACCCCAAGCTCCTGGATTACCTGGTGGATGTGGCGGCGCAAATCGGCGTGCCGCCAAGCTTTAGCGTGATCTCCGGGTTTAGATCGCCCGAGACCAATGAACGCCTGCATGAGCACAGCAGCGGCGTGTCGCAGCACAGCCTGCACATGCAGGGCCGCGCGATCGATGTACGCATGAGCGGCGTGGACTGCAAGGACCTGGCGGCGCATGCGGAGGAGCTGAAGCGGGGCGGCGTGGGGTTTTATCGTGCGTCGAATTTCGTGCATTTGGACACGGGTGCTTTTCGCACCTGGCGGGGCTAAGCCGGATGTTCCTGCGCCGCGCCGTGCCGCTGGGATTGCTGTTGACGGCCTGCGCCTGCTCGCAGCAATCAGGCCAGAATTCCCCTGCAAGCGTCGCCGGGGCCGCCGGGGCCGCCGGGGCCGCCGACGCCGCGGACCGCGGCGCGGCGCTGTACGGACAAAACTGTGTGCCCTGTCACCACGACAACGGCGAGGGTGTCCCCAAGGTATTCCCCAGCATGTCCGGCTCCCCGGCGGTCATTGGCGACCCGATCGAACTTGCGCAGTGGGTCTTGAGCCAGAAACGGCCGGCCAGCATTCCGGCAGGCCGATATCCCACGCAGATGCTATTGTTCGGCTGGATGAGCGATGCTGACGCAGCGGCAGTCTTGACCTATATTCGCTCGCATTTCGGAAATTCCGCACCCGCCGTTGATACGGCAACGATTGCCAAGGCACGCGAAAAATAAATATGGCGAGCACCAGCATCCATGCACTTGTCGAGCGCTGCCGCGCCGCCCAACTGCCCGCGGTCATCACCAAATTGCCTTCAGGCTGGGTGGTGATGGGCGAGCGCCAGGTGCTGCCCGGTTATTGCCTGCTGCTGCCCGATCCGGTTGTGCCGCACTTGAATGCGCTGCAGGGCGTTGCCCGCGCTCAATTCCTGTTCGACATGGTTCTCCTTGGCGATGTGCTGTTGGCGATCACCGCCGCCGCGCGCATCAACTATGCGATCTACGGCAACGTGGAGCCGGCTTTGCACGCGCATGTTTTTCCCCGCGATAGCGCTGAACCGGAGAGCACGCGCACGGCGCAGCCGTGGGCGCTCGATTGGAACGCCGCGCCGCTGTATTCGGACGCGCTGCACGGCGATTTCAAGCGCCGGGTCGGCATGGAATTGCGCAAGCACTACGCCAAGTGACGGCGCCTTAAGTTACCCGAAGTTTCAGGGCGCGCGAGATATCGGCAAAATTCGTGAGGGGCGCCGAGCAGGTCATGCCGGTGCACAAGTAAGCCAGGGTCGCCGCACCCGCGCCCTTCGCCGCCAGTGCAGGCGGCAGCTCCTCGTCTGATGGAATCGCGAATATCATGCGGGTGGGAGCGTACAAGGCTCCCAGCTCGCGTGCCCACTGTGCGGCGCTCGCCGCCTCGCCGCGAATCACCAGGACCTGCATCGAGGGCAGAAAATCCTCCAGTGCATTCAACAGACTCATGTGTGCCTGAGGGTATTCCTGAATGGCGGTCCATGCGGCCTGCAAGGTGCGTTCGGCGGAATCCAAATAGCGGGTCTCGCCGAGCAGGTATCCGAGCCGGCATAGCACGCCGGCCGCGACGCCGTTGCCGGCAGGCACGGATTCGTCTGCGAAGCTCTTGCTGCGGTGAATGAGCTTTTCATGTTCCCTGGCGGTGAAGAAAAACCCGCCGTGCTCGGGATCTTCGAACTGATCCAGCAGCACCTCGGTGAGCTGACGCGCAAATTCAAGGTCCGCGCCGCGCCAGCGGGCCTGCAGCAGCTCCATCAGGGCATCGGCGAGAAACGCATAATCGTCGAGGTAGGCAGGCAGGTGCGCGCGGCCGTCCTTGTAAGTGGCCAACAAGCGACCGTCGCGCCACAAATGATGGCGCAAGAAATCCACCGCCGAGGAGGCCGCCGCGGCGAGGTCGGGGCGGTTGAGCACACGCGCGGCGATTGCCAACCCCTTGATCATGAGCGCATTCCACGCGGTGAGAATCTTTTCATCGCGCGCCGGCCAGATGCGCATGTTGCGCGCGTGCAGGAGTTTGCTGCGCGAGGAGTCGATCTGTGCGGCCACATCCTGGGGCGTTTCCGAAAGCTCGGCAGCAATGTCATCCACCGATCGGTACGCATGCAGGTGCCACTCGCCCTCGAAATTGGCGCCGCGATCAAGGCCGAATCGCCGTGAAAACGCGGCGTATTCCGGCGGAATCAGCAGGGTCTGCACCTCGCCCGGTGTCCAGACGTAGAATTTCCCTTCGTGGCCCTGGGAATCCGCATCCAGGCTCGAGTAAAAGGCGCCTTCAGGGGAGCGCATGTCGCGCAGTATCCAATCCGCCGTCTCATGCGACACCCTGGCGAACAGCGCTTCGCCGGTTGCGAGGTGGGCGCGCGAATACTCGCAAAGCAGTTGCGCGTTGTCGTAGAGCATCTTCTCGAAGTGCGGAATCATCCACGACCCATCGACCGAGTAGCGCGCGAATCCGCCGCCCAACTGGTCGTAGAGTCCGCCCTCCGCCATGCGCGTGAGAGTCAGGCTCGCCATGTACAGCGCTTTGAGGTCCGGCGTGGGTCCGGCGGTGGCGGCGTACCACTGCCGCATGCAGCGCTCGATGCTGTGCGGATGCGGGAATTTCGGCGCGCCGGTGAAGCCGCCGAAGGTGACATCAAAGGAGCGCTCGAGGGCGGCGCGAGCTTCCGCCAGCGGCGCGGCGTCCAGCACGGCGTTAAGCGCCGGCGCCGGCACCATGGCGGCGAACGCGGCCGTCAGCTGCTGATTCTGCGTTTCTATCTCCGCGCTCTGCTCGCGGTAGTAGTCCGCGACGCGGCGCAGAAGGTCGCGGAACGCCGGCATTCCATGGCGCGGCTCCTTCGGAAAATACGTGCCGCCGAAAAACGGCTGTTCCTGCGGCGTCAGAAACATCGTGAGCGGCCAGCCGCCTGAGCCGTGCGTGAGCATTTGTTGGGCAAGCTGGTAAATCTTGTCCAAGTCCGGACGCTCTTCGCGGTCAACCTTGATGTTGACGAACAGCTCGTTCATGAGCGCCGCAGTGCCCGGGTCCTCGAAGGACTCGTGTGCCATGACATGGCACCAGTGGCAGGCGGAATAACCGATCGACAATAAAATGGGTTTATTTTCGTGCTTTGCCCGGTTCAATGCCGCATTGCCCCATGGATACCAGTCGACCGGATTGTCCGCATGCTGCAGCAAGTACGGGCTGGTCTCCTCGGCGAGGTGATTGCGCAGCATCTTGACGGCCCTAGTCGGTTAGAATGCTGTTTACTATAGCTGAAGATCTTTCCATGTCTGATTCCGGTATCGCGGCGCAAATGCCTGTATTGCGCCTCAAGCGCAATGAAGATCGACGTCTGCACGCCGGACATCTGTGGATCTTCAGCAATGAGGTCGACACCGGCCAAACGCCGCTGCCAAAGTTCAAGGCCGGCGAGCTGGTGCGGGTGCTGGCGCACAATGACCGGGCGCTCGGGCTGGCCTACGTCAATCCCAAGTCCTTGATCGCAGCGCGCATGCTCGAGACCTGGAAGATTCCCGACGCTGCCTGGCTGGCGGCACGCATTCGCGCGGCGCTCACCTTGCGCGATCGGCTGTATCCAAAACCCTACTATCGATTGGTCTACGGCGAGTCCGACGGACTACCCGGGTTGATCGTCGATCGCTTCGGCGCGAACTGCGTCGTGCAAATCGGCACCGCCGGCATGGAACGGCTGAAAGAAGCCATTCAAGCCGCTTTGATCGAAGTTCTGAACTGTGATGGCGTGCTCTTCAAAAACGACGGTTCGACGCGAGAAATGGAGGGCTTGGAGAACTACACGGAGGTGGTGCGGGGGAATTTCGACCAGCCTGCATTGGTCATCGAGGACGGGCTGGAATTCCAAGCGCCGCTGACCACGGGTCAAAAGACCGGATGGTTTTTCGATCAGGCCGCCAATCGACTTGCCTTGTCGAAATATATCCGGCCGCAAGCCCGAGTGCTGGACGTGTTCAGCTACGTGGGCGCATGGGGCGTGCGCGCGGCGCACCGCGGCGCGCAAGTAACCTGCGTCGACAGTTCGGCAGCCGCGCTCGAGGGAGCAGCCGCAAACGCTGCCCGCAATGGCGTCAAACTGACGACGCGCAAGGGCGATGCTTTTGATGTACTCGAGGAACTTGCCAAAGAGGGCGCGAAGTTCGACGTGGTCATCATCGATCCCCCGGCGTTCGCCAAGCGCAAGAAGGACCACCCCAAGGCCTTGGCCGCATACAAGCGCCTGAATCAACTGGCGATGGGCGTGGCCGCG
>DASYIN010000013.1:0-1972 GCA_035997505.1 Steroidobacteraceae bacterium
GTTTGGACCGAAATCGGCGAGACGGGCGAACATTTGCTTTGCGTCGCCGGCGCCGAACCGCATGTGCCACGCCAGGTGCGCGATTATCTCAAGCGCGAAGCCAAGGCCGATCTGGAAATCGCGAGCAAACACGCCGCCGCCGCGCTCGGCGTCGCGCTCAAGCGCGTGTCGATCCGCGACCAGTCCAGCCGCTGGGGCTCGTGCTCGACCACCGGCGTGCTGTCTTATTCGTGGCGGCTGATTCTGGCGCCGCCTTTTGTGCTCGAATATCTGGCAGCGCACGAAGTTGCGCATCTGCTTGAAATGAATCACTCGCGCCGGTTCTGGCGGCTGGTCGATCGCATTTGTCCCCAAATGGGCCGCGCCAAGGCGTGGCTCGACGCCTATGGCCCTGATCTGCATCGCTACGGCGTCGACGGCCGCTCCTAAAAACGCAACCTTCTGCGGAACCATCGATCCATGCTGCGTCCCGGTACATTCGCGCTTACGGCTTTGCTCGCAGCGTTGACCGCAATTGGTCCGCTCACCACCGATATGTACCTGCCGTCGCTGCCGGATATCGCACGACAGCTCAATGCCTCGACGGCGCAGGTGCAACTCACGATATCCGCTTATCTGATTGGCTTTGCGGTCGGCCAGATTTTCTATGGCCCCGTGTCCGACAGGCACGGTCGCAAACCAGTGCTGATCGCCGCGATTGCGCTTTACTGCGTCGCGAGTCTGGCGTGCGCCCTCTCGACCTCCATCGAAATGCTGATCATCGCACGCGCCTTCCAGGCACTTGGCGGCTCCGGCGGCATCGTGCTTAGCCGCGCCATCGTTCGTGACATTTATTCTGGCGCCCGTGCCGGACGAGAGTTGTCACTGATTGCCTCGGTGATGGCACTCGCCCCCGTGCTGGCGCCGATTGTTGGCGGCTTGCTGCAGACGGGGTTTGGCTGGCGGGTCGTCTTCTTCGCGCTGGTCGCCGCTGGTTTGGCGGGAACGGGAATTGTATGGCTGATGTTGCCGGAAACGTTGAATTCACGAGCAATCGAGCCGGTATCGATATCGTCGATGGCGCGTTCCTATCGTTTCGTCGCACGCAATCCCGCCTATCTTGCCTATCTCGGCATAGCATCAGCGAGCTATGCGGGCCTGTTTGCCTGGATTTCGGGGGCCGCCTTCGTGCTGCAGAATCTGTATGGCCTCACGCCGTTCGATTTTGGAGTGGCCTTTGCGCTCGGGTCGGTCGGCTACATGGCAGGTTCCGCTCTTGCGGCACGCGTGGTGGTCAGGCTCGGGCTCGATGGTGTGCTCGGGCTTGGTGGTTGTGCCTGTGCTGCCGGAGGCCTCGGAATGATGGCCGCGGTCGCATTCGGGCTGACGTCGTCATTATCAATTGTATTGCCGGTTGCGGTTTATCTCGCTGGTCTCGGCATGGTGCTGCCGCAGGGCATCGCAGGCGCAATGACGCCATTCCCTGAACGCGCCGGCGCCGCATCGTCGCTGTTCGGGTTCGTGCAACAGAGCGCTGCCGCGCTGTGCGGTGCGGCGGTGGGATGGTTTCTGGGTCATAGTGCTTGGCCGCTCGCTATTGGAGTGGCCGCCATGGGCTGCACGACGCTCGGATTATGGCTTGCGACGCATGGCATTCGCCGCGCCGCTCTAAAAAATTAAAATTAACGCCGACCAAACAAGTTATTGAGCAACCAGCCATCAAGGCCGCCTGATCCGGTCGTCGTAGAGCTTCTAGCCGCGACCTGCTGCACAGGAGCGGGAGGAGTCGGTGCTGATCCACCGTTGAACAATCCTGAGAAAAGACCGCCACCCGAAGCGCCCGGCAAGCTCGCGACCGGGACGCCCTGATGGGCGCCACGCATGAAGCGACTCCAGACTTCAACCGGCAGACTGCCACCGGTCACGTGTTTGGATGGCGTGCCGTCGTCGTTGCCGAGCCAGACGCCAGTGACGAGATGCGCGGTGTAGCCGA
>DASYIN010000014.1:0-13926 GCA_035997505.1 Steroidobacteraceae bacterium
CGCGCCTTGAATCCGGCAGCGGTCGCCGGATGCGTCGGCATGTGGTCGCCGGTCGCTCCGCATCCCCGGCTGAGCTTGAACTTGAGCGCCCTGCTCGATTCCCGCCGCATCGTGGTATCCATCGGCGGCGCGGAAAAATGGCGGACGTACTGCGCGGCCAATGATGCGGGCGATGTGCAGGACATGCCGGTGCGGGCGGTATTGCGCCAGCGCCGAACGCCGGTTGAAGTGATGTGGGCGCCTTGAGGAAGGGACGCGTACTTTAGATATGCGGCAATAGGAAGCGCATCGTGCGCCGCAGCGGTTCGGCCGCGCCCCATAACAGCTGGTCGCCCACGGTAAAGGCCGATAAATACTCAGGGCCCATCGAGAGCTTGCGCAGCCGGCCAATGGGAATGTCCAACTTACCGCTCACCGCGGCAGGCGACAGCGCGCGAATCGAGGCGTCCTTGTTATTGGGCACGATGCGCACCCACGGATTACCGTCGCCGATCAATTTCTCGATTTCCGGCATCGGCAAATCTTTGGACAGCTTGATGGTCAATGCCTGCGCGTGGCAGCGCATGGCGCTGACTCTGACGCAGATGCCTTCAATGGGCACTGGGCGCGCTTCAGAGGCCAGGATTTTATTGGCTTCCGCAGCCGCCTTCCATTCCTCGCGGCTTTGACCGTTGCCCAAATCCTTGTCGATCCAAGGGATGAGACTCCCCGCCAGCGGCACTTCGAAATGGGAGCGCGGAAACTCCTGGGCGTTCAATGCGGCGCTCACCGCCCGGTCGATCTCCAGAATGCTCGAGGCGGGATCACCCAGGAGAGCCGCAGCAGCTTGGTGCAGCACCCCCATTTGTTGCAGCATCTCGCGCATGTTTTGCGCGCCCGCGCCGGATGCAGCCTGGTAGGTCATTGCGGTGATCCATTCGACCACGCCCGCGCGCAACAAGCCGGCCACGGCCATCAGCATGAGAGATACCGTGCAGTTGCCGCCGATAAAATCCTTGATGCCGCGCGCCTGCGCAGCTTGCATCACCGGCAGGTTCACCGGATCGAGCACGATCACCGCATTCTCTTGCATACGCAACGCGGAGGCCGCGTCGATCCAATACCCTTTCCAGCCCGCGGCCCGCAGCCGCGGATGAACGGCCTGCGTATAGTCGCCGCCCTGCGCACTGATGAGCATGGGAAACTTCGCCAGCGCCGCAATGTCATTCGCGTCCTGCACCGGCACGCTGGCCGCACCGATCCGAGGTCCGGCCGCCCCGGCCTGCGAGGTGCTGAAAAGGGTCGGCGTTACGAGCTCGAAATCGCGCTCCTCGCGCATCCTGTCGAGGAGCACCGAGCCGACCATACCGCGCCAACCAATGATGCCGACCTGCTTCATGTTTAAATCATAAACTCTCGCGCCGGAGAGCGCCGGTTATAGTTCGAAGACATGACGTATCCATAGGCTCCGCAGTTGGCAAGGAGAATGACGTCGCCTTCGCGCGTGTCCGGAAGCCAGCGGTCAGCGCCCAACATGTCGGCGCTTTCGCAGATGGGCCCGACCACATTGACCCGATGACTCATCGGCTCGTCGAGTCTGGTCAGGTTACGGATATCGTGATGCGCCCCGTAGAGCGCCGGGCGGATCAATGAATTCATGCCGGTTGCGATACCCACATAATGAACATCGCCCTTGCCCTTCAGCTGGGTGACCAGCGCCACCAGAACGCCGGCCTTCGACACCAGGAACCGGCCCGGTTCCATCCAGAATTCCAGGTGCGGATATTTTCGCGCCAGCTCCGCAATCCCCCGATCGAGGACCGCGAGGTCGACTTCGCTGTGCCCCAGCTGATCCGGAACACCGAGCCCGCCGCCCAAGTCCACGACGGCAACATCCGGAAATCGCCTGGCGAGTTCCGCCAGCTGAACGCCGGTTTCCGTCCAATTCGCCACGTCAAAGATTCCGCTGCCGGTATGCGCATGCAGGCCGGTCACGCGCGCGCCGGCAGCGTGGGTCAGCGCGACGAGCTCGTCCGCTTCGGATATGGGGACGCCGAACTTCGTATGCACGCCGGCCGTGCGCACATGGCTGTGATGGCCGCGGCCGAATCCCGGATCGATGCGCAGGAAAATTTCCCTGCCGCGAAACAGCTCCGGCCACATTTTCAAGGGGTGAAGATTATCCAACGTCACGCGGACCTGCCTCGCGAAGCCGAACTCGTACTCGGCACGGGGTGCAAAATTCGGCGTGAACAACACGCGCTGCGGATCGAGCGCCGGGACCGAGGCAAAGGCATGTTCGAGTTCGCCGCGCGACACGCATTCCAGCGTCAGGCCGGCGGCATAAATCTTGCGCAAGACTTCCGGATGCCAATTCGCCTTCATCGCGTAGGCCCATCTCTTGACCGAGCCGACGCTCAAGACCGCGGCAATCGCGGCATCCAAGGATTCCGAGTCGTAGACATAGGCGGCCGATTCGCGCTTCGCGATGTCCAGCAACACGCTGCGCTTCTGCGGCTGTTCCCACCAATTCAAGGCGCGTGCATCGATCGGCTTTGCCGCGAACATTTGCGTCCAAGTCGGGCCAAGAACCTTGTCCGAGCCGATGCTTTGAATGAGCCGTTCGTGCAGCTGCTGCACCAGCCGATCGCCCTGCGATTCGTCAATGACGAAAGTGAAGTTCAAGTCGTTGGCGGCCTGCGTCACCAAATAGATCTTCTGGTCCTGAAACAATTCGAATGCCGACCCCAGTTCATGCAGGATGCCGCGAATATTCTGTCCCAACAGGCTCAATGAGGCGCACGGGCCCAGAATTTCAACCCTGCAAATCTCGCTCAAGGCTGCAGTCAGTCCCTCGAGGGCGCTGTCATCCAAGGTATTGGCGCTGGGATCCAACGAAACGGTGACATTGGTCTCCGACGTCGACACCAGATCGACGGACAGCCCGTGCTGCTTGAATACCTGGAAGGCATCGGCGAGAAAGCCGACCTGATGCCACATGCCGGGACTCTCCATGGAGACCAGGGTGATGCCCTTCTTGATCGCAATGGCCTTTACTTGCGCCGCACTGTCGGCCACGTTGGCACTGATCACGGTGCCTTCCAGCCCTGGCGCCTGAGTTGCATATACATGCAAGGGAATCTTGTATTGCCGCACCGGCAGCACGCAGCGCGGATGCAGCACCTTCGCCCCGTTGCTGGCGATCTCCTGCGCTTCGTCGTAATGCAGTTCACGCAGCAGCCGTGCGGTCGGCACGGCGCGCGGATTGGCGCTGAATAGGCCGGGCACATCGGTCCAGATCTCCAGACGCGCCGCGCCCAACTTGGCCGCGAAATACGCGGCAGAGGTATCCGAGCCGCCGCGGCCCAACAGCACGGTTTCGCCCGCCGCGTTCGCCGCAATGAAGCCTTGCGTGATCACCACCTGGTTGAGCGAGCGCCAGCTGGCTTGGAGTTCCAAGTCCGGGGCAAATTCGCAAGTAGCGGACAGGAGGCTGGCCTTGTGCGTCGCATTCAACCGCTCATCGGCGCGCAGCACCCGGCGCGCGTCGGCCCAATGCGTTTCGATGCCCTGTGCATTTAAATATTCGGCGCCCAGGGTGGTGGCCAGCAGCTCGCCCATGGCCATCACGCGTGCGCGCACCGCGTCATCGACGTGGCGCCGCTCGGCGAGCTTGGCAATCAACTGGCGCAGCTCCTGAACAAACGCTTCAAACTGCTGATTGGGTTCTACGCCCAAACTCTCGGCGAGACTACGGTGGGTCTGTTCAATGCGCTCAAGAACCGGGGTGTGCGATCCGCGCGTGACGGCCGACAGCAGGGATTCAAGTTGGTCCGTGATTCCCGACAATGCGGAATGAACCACGATCGGTTTGAAACCGGCCGCAACACGTTCTCTGAGGACTTGGGCAATGTTGCGCCAATTTGCGGCGCTCGAGACGCTCGTGCCGCCGAACTTGAGCACGAGCAAAGCTTGGCTATTCATGGAATCCTAAGGAGGCCTGACGGGCGCGTCAGGTGAAACGATACTAATCGTCCTCAAATATATCGCGCAGTTCCTTCTCTAGCTGACGTTCGGCCAGTACGTCTTCGACCCGGCTCCACGCAGCCTTGCCGCGTTTACCTGCGGCCGCTGCTTTCGGGCGCCGCTCGGTGCGCTCAATGAGGGGATCGAAGTCGTGCGCTTCTTCGGCTTCCCCGAGAAACTCATCGTCGATATCGAAATGTTCGTCTTCGCGTTCGCTCATTTTTTAAAGAAAAGTCCCGGAAATCAATAGGATCGATTAGCTCAAGTTCGTGAAGCTGCGCACTATATCCGATTCTGTCCGGCATTCAACTAGCGCCGCAAGATTCACCAATAAGTTGGACCTTACAGGCGTCCGACAGTTTTGCCTCCGCACGCACGAAAATCTTGTTGTGTTATATCAATCACTTAAACAACATTCCTCAAGTTCCCGTACGCGCAGGACCCGCCCGCTCGGATAGCGCGCCGACCGCAATCGCCCGATTCACGGCCGAAAGTATCGCAAGCAGCGATGCCGTGATGATATTGGGGTGCATACCGGCCCCAAACAAGGTCCGCCTCGAGTGCGTGGTGATCTCTATATAAGAGACCGCCTGAGCCCCGCTTCCCTGACCGCGGGAATGCTCTTCGTAAGACAAAATATCAAACGGCATGGCAACCGCTTTGACCATGGCGTCTATGGGGCCCGCGCCTTGGTTCGTCCAGGTTTGCAGGCACCCCGCATTCTCGACCTGCACCGTCAAACGCTCCGAGTCGGCACCGTCGGTTGATGCCGCGAGCTGGTGAGATCGATACACGTAGGGGCTCCGGGGAGCGAAGTATTCACTGCTGAACAACTCCCAGATTTCCTGTGAAGTCAGTTCCTTACCAGTGATATCTGCAGTGGACTGGACGACTTGGCTGAATTCGATTTGCAGCCGCCGCGGCATCACCAACTGATAATCGCGTTCCAGGAGATAGGCGACCCCGCCCTTCCCGGATTGGCTGTTGACGCGAATGATCGAGTCGTAAGATCGCCCGAGATCGGACGGGTCGATAGGCAAGTAAGGAACATCCCAGATGCCGCTTCGGGCTGCCAAACCTTTCTTGATGGCGTCCTGATGCGAGCCGGAAAATGCCGTGAAGACCAAGTCACCGACATAGGGGTGGCGAGGATGAATCGGCAATTGATTGCACGCTTCGGCGCAGCGCGCCACCTCATTAATATTGGCGAAACTCAAATTTGGATCAACCCCCTGCGAGTACAGATTAAGCGCCAGGGTGACGATGTCCACGTTACCCGTGCGCTCGCCATTGCCGAACAGGGTGCCCTCGACGCGCTGCGCGCCGGCCATGACGGCCAATTCCGCCGCCGCGACCGCCGTGCCTCGATCGTTGTGCGGGTGGATGCTGATCACGCTGGAGTCGCGGTTTGCCATGTGCCTTCCGAACCATTCAATCTGGTCCGCATAGATGTTGGGCGTGGCCATTTCGACCGTTGCGGGAAGATTGAGAATGGACTTGCGGTTCGGAGTCGGCTCCCACACTGCGTTCACGGCATCGCAGACTTCCACGGCGAAATCCAGTTCGGTCCCGGTAAAGCTCTCCGGGCTGTATTCGAAGGTCCACTCGGTATCGCGGTGCTTCTGCGCATGTTCGCGCACCACCGTGGCTCCGCGCACGGCGATATCGATGATTCCGGCGCGGTCGGTGCGGAAAACGACCCGCCGTTGGGTTACCGACGTGGAATTGTAGACATGCATGATCGCCCGCCTGGCGCCCCGCAAGGATTCATAGGTGCGGGCGATGAGTTCGGGGCGCGCCTGAGTGAGCACTTGGATGACGACGTCATCGGGAATCAGATCTAGCTCGATCAATTCGCGCACGAAATCGAATTCGGTCTGCGAAGCGGCGGGAAAGCCCACTTCGATTTCCTTGAAACCAACCTTGACCAGCATGTCGAACATTCGGCGTTTGCGCGCCGCGTCCATCGGTTCAATCAATGCTTGATTACCGTCCCGCAAATCCACGCTGCACCAAGTGGGCGGCGCGCTGATAACGGCATTGGGCCAGGTTCTGTCGGCCAGTGCGACCGGGACAAAGGCACGATACTTGGACGAAGGATTGCGCAACATGGATTTCTCACTCGTAGCAATGAACATTGGCGCCATCTTTTGGGCGCGTTCTTTAGGGAGTTTCCGGTCTTGTAAGCGCCGACCGATGGCGCATGAGTTTTGGCGCTTAGCGGCGCAGCAGCAGCAGCGCGAGCGAACCCAGGCACGGTCCTGTGCTGGGAAGTCGGAGGGACTTGATGCTGAAAGTATCCATTGCCCCTGGAATCTAGCACTGCCGGCGCGCCAGGCGCAAGATCGCATGTATGGAACATGGCTCTGGGACACACTCGATTTTCAATCAAACGCCGCCGTTGGTGGAGTACAACCTCTTCTCGAGCGATGCGGCATTGCAGGAGGCGGTGCAACGCGAATGCGCGGGCTGGGCGTTGCCCGAACTCAAACTCGCGGGAGAGGCGTTAGGGACGTGCACTCAATTCGAGCACGCGCGTCTGGCCAATCGCCTCACGCCCACGCTGCACAATTTCAATGGACGCGGCGAGCGCATCGACTCGATTGAATTTCATCCATCCTGGCATGCACTGATGCAGGGCATCGTCGCCCGCGGCTACCATAGCAGCCCCTGGCTGCAAGACGACGCTCGGTCCGGCGCGCACGCCGCGCGCGCCGCCGGCTATTTGATGCAGGCGCAAATCGAGAGCGGCACCCTGTGTCCGACCACCATGACCTACGGCGGCATCGCCGCCATGCGCCGCGACCCTTGGCTGGCCCGCGAGTGGGTGCCACGGCTGCTTTCGCGTGAGTACGACCCGCGCGATATCTCCTTCGAACAGAAGCGCGGCGGCCTGATCGGCATGGGTATGACCGAAAAACAGGGCGGCTCGGACGTGCGCGCCAACACCACCCGCGCCGTGCGTTCTGCCGACGGCTCCTACCGCGTCACCGGGCACAAATGGTTTTTCTCGGCACCGCAATGCGATGCCCATCTCGTTCTGGCACAGGCGAGCGGCGGCTTGACGTGTTTCTTCATGCCGCGGCGCTTGCCCGACGGAACGCTGAACGGCATTTACATTCAGCGGCTGAAGGACAAGCTTGGTAATCGCTCCAATGCCTCTTCGGAAGTCGAGTTCATCGACGCTTGGGCCTCGCCACTGGGAGAAGAAGGCCGCGGCGTGCCGACGATTCTCGAGATGGGAACCTTCACACGCTTGGACTGCTGCACGGGCAGCGCCGGGATGATGCGCCAGGCCGTGGTCCAGGCCCTGCACCATGCACATCATCGGAAGGCCTTCGGCACCGCACTGATCGATCAGCCGCTGATGCGCAGCGTGCTCGCGGACCTGGCCTTGGAGTCCGAAGCCGCCACGGCATTGAGCCTGCGCCTGGCACGGGCGTTCGACAGCGAGCACCCTCGGGAAATCGCACTGCGCCGCGTACTGACCTCTGCCGCCAAATTCTGGGTCTGCAAGCGCGGTTGCGAACTCGCGGCGGAAGCCATGGAGGTCCTGGGCGGCAACGGCTACACGGAAGAATTGCCGCTGGCGCGGCTGGCGCGCGAAATGCCCGTGAATTCCATCTGGGAAGGGTCCGGCAACATCATGTGCCTGGATGTCCTGCGCGCGTTTGCGAAACACGTTGGGACACGTGAGGCAGTGCTCGATGAATTGTCTGGCGCGCTGGGCAAACTTCCGCATTTTGACGCTGCGTTCGAGCGATTCGCGGCGGAGACCGGCGCCGGCGCGATGAGCGAAAACCATGCACGCCGATTTGTGCAGAGTTTTGTCACCCTGATGCAGGCGAAGCTGCTGATAGCCGCTGCGGCCGGACCTGCATCGCGCGCGGTGGCGGAAGGCTTTTGCGCGACACGCCTGGGAGACAGCGGCTGGGGAGCGGTCTTCGGCGCCAGTGATGCCCCACTGGAGCACGCGGCGATCCTGGCGCGCGCTTGGAATCAGGATTGAGTCCAGTCCTCGAGCCGATTCTTGATGAGGGCCGTGAGTGCCTCGGCGTGTTCGGCATCATCATTCAAACCCGGCACCAGCGTCAGCTGTTGCCCACCCCACTCTAAGAATCGCGCGCGATACTCAATCGCGACTTCCTCGAGAGTTTCCAGGCAATCCACCGCAAACGACGGCGATGCCACGGTGAGTTCGCGAATACCGCGATCCGCCAGTTCCTTGATCTTGTCGAGCGTGTAGGGTTGCAGCCAGGTCACTTTGCCGAATCGGGACTGGTAGCAATGCGACCACTCGGTGTCGTTCAATCCCAGTCGCTGCACCACCAACCGGGTCGTCTCCTCGGTCTGCCGCTGGTAGGGATCGCCCTTGGCGACGTAAGAGGCCGGGATCCCGTGGTAGGAAAATAGCAGGTGCGATCGCGCGCCGGCTGATTTCCAGTGCCCCTGTATTTTGCCGCTCAAGGCTTGGATATAGCCGCGGTAGTCGTGATAGTCGTCGATGAAGCGCAAATCCGGCTTGCAGCGCCAACGCTTGAGCGCCCGCTTCGTGCCGTCGATGACGGCGCCGGTGGTGGAACCGCAATATTGCGGAAACAGCGGCAACACCAGCAGTTTGTCGACACCCTGCGCGGCGAAGGATTCAATAGCCTTGGGGATTCCCGGCTTGCCGTAAGTCATGGCGAGCGCGACCGTGATTCGATCCTGGTACGCCGCGCCCAACAGCGAGCCGATTTTTGCCGTGAGCCTCGTGGAGTACACGGCCAGCGGCGATCCTTCCGGCATCCAAATTTTTCGATAGTTGCGCGCCGAGCGCAGCGGTCGAAACGGCAGCACCACGCCATAGAGCAGCGGCAGCCAGATCAAGCGCGAGCTGTCGATAACGCGGCGATCGCTCAGAAATTCACGCAAGTAGCGCTGCACGGCCCAGTAAGTCGGTGCATCCGGGGTGCCCAGGTTCACGAGCAGCACACCGATTCGGGAATGAGGCATGGATCAGGTCCTGAAGCTTGAGCCTGGCGCACAGTATACTGTTTGCCGCATGAATCCCCTGACGAGTCGGCAATGATGTGGCTGAGTGCCGGCGAAAGCGAAGCGCTCATCTTGAGCCTGAGCGTCGCGTCGCGCAGCGTCCTTTTCAGCTTGCCTTTCGCCATCACGCTCGCGTGGGTGCTCACCCGCCGGCAATTCATCGGCCGCACCGTGCTGGATGCGTTCGTGCATCTGCCCCTGGTGTTGCCGCCGGTCGTGGTGGGATATCTCCTATTGGTGCTGTTCGGCGCTCGCGGTCCGATCGGCGGCTGGCTCGAGCGTGCGCTCGGCATCGAACTGATCTTCACACGCAACGGCGCTGCGCTGGCAACCGCGGTGATGTCCTTTCCGCTGATGGTGCGCGCGATGCGCATTTCCCTGGAGAATGTCGATCGCGGGCTCGAGGATGCGGCGCGAACTCTGGGCGCCGGCGCATTCGATCGGTTTGCCAGCATCACGCTGCCTCTCATGCTGCCGGGTGTCCTGGCCGGAGCGATCACCGCGTTTTCGGCGGCGCTGGGCGAATTCGGAGCCGTCATCACGTTTGTCTCCAACATTCCCGGCGAAACGCGCACCCTGCCGCTTGCCCTGTATACCGCCCTGCAGACCCCCGGCGGCGACGCAGAGGCGGCGCGTCTGGCCGTCATTTCCTGCGTTCTGGGACTCGGCGGATTGTTGTTGTCCGAATGGTTCGCGCGGCGCGTGCGGCACATGCTGGGCCGCTGATGCTGCAAGTCGCCGCCAAAAAACAGCGCGCAGCCTTTACGCTGGATGCGCAATTCGAATTGCCGACACCCGGTGTCGTCGCGCTGTTCGGCCGGTCGGGCTGCGGCAAGACCACGCTGGTGAATGTGATTGCAGGCCTTCTCGGTCCCGACAGCGGCCGCGTTGCGCTGGATGAGGCCGTGTTGCTCGATACCGGACGCGGCGTCGATGTGCCACCTGAGCGGCGCCGCATCGGCTACGTTTTCCAGGATGCCCGATTGTTTCCTCATTTGAGAGTCGCGGCCAACTTGCGCTATGGGCAGAAGCGCGCAAGGGCGGCGGCGTTCGTGGACCTGGATCTGGTCGCCGAACTTTTGGATCTGGGTCCGCTTATGAGCAGGCGTACGCATGAACTCTCGGGAGGCGAGCGTCAACGCGTGGCCATCGGCCGGGCCTTGCTGTCGCAACCCAAGTTGTTGCTGCTGGATGAGCCTTTGGCATCGCTGGACGCATCGCGCCGCGAAGAGGTGCTCCCCTACTTGGAAACCTTGCGCGACAAGCTCGCGATTCCGATGGTCTACGTCAGCCACAATTTTGACGAGGTGTTGCGCCTGGCGACGCATCTTGTGCTCATGGAATCGGGAAAAACCGTCGCACAGGGAGACCTCGGCGAGATGAGCCTGCACCCGCGAATACGCGCCATCATCGGCGCCGATGCCGTGGGCGCCATCGTCGATGGCATGGTCCTCGGCACAAATGCATCGAGCGGGCTGACGCGCGTGCAGGTAGGCGATGGCGAGATCAACGTGCATGGTGATGGCGTTGCGCCGGGGACCAAGCTGCGCGTGCAACTGCTGGCGCGGGACCTCATCGTGGCGACCCAACCGCCGCAGCACTTGAGCGTGCGCAACAGCCTCAAGGGTGTGGTGACAAGTGTCGCGGACGATGTGGATGATTCGAATCTCATCGCAATCGACATCGGTGGCACTTTGATCATGGCGCGAGTGACCCGCGCCGCCACCCGCGAGTTAGGTCTCGCCGCCGGGTTGCCGGTGTGGGCGCTGGTCAAGACCGCGTCGCTGCGGCCGCACCCTATTTGACCCCCGTCGCATCCTTTTTGACCTCAATACCAAGATGCAGAATGGCCACTATGTGGTCATCCGCCCCGAGGCCCACCGCCGCCTTCACACCGGCATTGTAGGCGGCAGGACCTGTTTTCCACATCACGCCAAAGCCCAGGTCCGTCGCCGCGAGCAACAAATTCTCCACGGCGGCACCCACGCTGATCACTTGTTCGATTTCCGGCACCTTGGGTATGTCCTTTCTGACCACGCATCCTGCGACCACGATGCTCGGCGAGCGCCTGATCTTCTCGCGCTCCAGCTCCATCTGCTCATCCGTGAAATTGGGAATTTGTTCCCGCCGCGCCTGTGCCACCGCGTTTGCGAAGCGTTCTCTGTCGGCCCCGTCGACGGTAATGAAGCGCCAGGGCTTGAGGCGTCCGTGATCCGGAGCGTGGCCGGCGGCTTCCACGAGCCGCGCGATCTGCGCAGGTGTCGGCCCGGGCCCTGTCAGCGACTTGGCCGTCGAGCGCGAGGAAATGGCATCGAATAATTCCATGAGTCAACCCCTGATTAACCACAAGCGGGAGATAACCCCGAGCGGCGTTGCTTTCGGCTATGCTTTGCGCTCGGGACGCCGACGCGGCAGCTCGAAATTATACCCGTACGTCTTCTCAAGGAGCCCTCAATGAACCGTATTGTTTTGGCGTCACTGGCCGCGCTGCTCGGCGCGAGCGCCTTTGCTGCGCCGGTTACCTACACTCTCGATCCGAACCATACCTATCCGAGTTTCGCCGCCGACCATTTTGGCGGGCTCTCCGTTTGGCGCGGCAAGTTCGACTCCACGTCGGGCAAGGTTGTCTACGACAAGGATGCGAAGGCCGGATCCATTGAGGTCACCGTGGATGTGAGTTCTATCGACTTCGGCATGCCGAAGCTCAATGAGCACGCGAAATCGGCGGAAATGTTCGACGCCGCGAAATATCCCACGGCCACTTATACCGGCAAGTTCACGAAATTCACCGGCGCCACGCCCACCGAGGCTGAGGGTACGCTGACCATGCACGGTGTCACCAAGCCCGTGACACTGAAGATCGATTCCTTCAAATGCATGCAGAATCCCATGAGCAAGAAGGAAGTTTGCGGCGCGGACGCTTCCGCGACCCTCAATCGCGCCGATTTCGGCGTGAACTTCGGCGACAAATTCGGCTTCAAGCAAGAAGTGAAGTTGCAAATACAAGTCGAGGGCAGCCCCGCGGCCTGAGATCCCTTACGTTAGGAATCGGCCCGCCGGGGCCGATTCCGCGTTCTTGTATGCCGTGCATCAGGCAAGCAGCTGCCGCAGCGGCTGGATCCATGCTTCGGCCGATCCCGGAATCAGTACCTGAAGGGAACCCGCGTTCGGACGCGCAACACCGCGCACGCCAAGCGCTCGCAGCGCGACTTCATCAACCGCCTTCGGATCCGATATGCGCATCAGCATGCGGCCGGCAAAACACTCGACCTCACTCACATTCTGGCGGCCGCCGAGTGCAGCCAGCATGCCCTTGGCGTCCAGCCGCGGCGCGGCCTGGACGGGAGCGCCGCTACGCATCGCATCGCGAATCTCGCCGGCGACTTGGTCGGCGATGGGTCCTAATACGACCTGCAGGCCGGTGGTCGAGGAGCGCAACAGCCCGCGCGAACCCAGTTGCTTTAACTTAGGCTCGTCGATCGCTCGGTTGTCGAGCAGAGTCAAACGCAATCGCGTGGTGCAGGCGCTGACCTCGGTGAGATTGGCGGTGCCTCCCAGCGCCGTGACAAAGGACCAGCCGCGCGCATCCGGCGTGGCGACTGCAGCGGGCTGTAGGATGTCCTCAGCCTCGCGGCCCGGGGTCGGCAGATTCAAGCGCACGATGCAGACGCGAAATACGACGTAGTACAGCCCGAAGTAGGCGATGCCGATCGGTATCAGCAGCCACGGCCGCTGCGCGTGCGTGAAATTCAGCACGTAATCGAAAAGACCCGCCGAGAAGCTGAAGCCCAGGTGCACGCCGAATAGATGCATGAGGACCATGGCGAGTCCGGTCGCGATCGCGTGCAATGCGTACAGCACCGGAGCGAGGAACATGAAGGTAAATTCCACCGGTTCGGTGACGCCGGTCAAGAAGGAGGTGAGCCCCAGCGACAACAGCAGGCCCGCCACGCCGGCGCGCCGTTCGGGCCGGGCGGTGTGGTACATCGCGAGGCACGCGCCCGGGAGGCCGAACATCATTACCGGAAAGAATCCCGACATGAATGCGCCCGCGCTCGGATCACCGGCAAAAAATCGGTTCAGGTCGCCGGTGGCGCCGTGATAATCGCCGAGGATGAACCAGGCAAAATTATTCAGAATATGGTGCAGCCCCGTGACGATGAGAATGCGGTTCAGGACACCGTACGCGAACAGGCCGATCGGCCCTGCGCCCAAGATCGCATGGCTGGCCGCGTCCATGCCGCGCTCGATGAACGGCCATGCGTATCCGATCACGGCCGCCAGCAGCACGCCCGCCACCCCGCTGACGATGGGCACGAAGCGCCGCCCGCCGAAGAAACTCAGGTAGCTCGGCAGCGTGATATTGCTGTATCGATTGTAGGCGACGCCGGCGATGATGCCGGAAAGCAATCCAACCGGAATGTTAAGCTTCGTGAGCGAATAAGGCGCCGCATGCAGCAGCGTCTCCACGGCGCGCATGGTCACCACGTAGCCGACGAGTGCCGCGAGCCCGGCCGCCCCATGATTCTCGCGTGCGAGACCTACCGCCACGCCGACGGCAAACAGCAGTCCCAAATTGTCAAACACCGCCTTGCCGGCCGCCGCCATGGAGGTCCAATCCAAAACGTCCGGTTGACCCATGCGCAACAGCAGGCCGGCGATGGGCAGAACCGCAATGGGCAGCATCAGCGCGCGGCCGAGCTGTTGAAATCCTGAAAATCGAATTCTCATTTAGGTCTCCCCCAAATGCCCGAAGCTTTGCTCGACCAAGCTGCGCACCTCCGCGGCCGATCCGAGTGTAAGACAGCGCTGCGCGATGTCCTTACAGTCCGCGATGCTGAGGTCGCTGATCTGGCGCTTGATCGCCGGAATTGCCGCCGGGACCAC